>JBGPBZ010000006.1:0-39939 GCA_041481535.1 Dehalococcoidia bacterium
AGCGATCGTAGGCGGCGCGCTTGTCGGTGTCGGAGAGAACTTCGTAGGCCTCGCTGACCTGCTTGAAGCGAGCCTCAGCGCCGGCGTCCTTGTTGCGGTCCGGGTGGTACTCCATGGCGAGGCGGCGGAACGACTTCTTGATCTCGTCGCCGTTGGCGTTGCGAGTGACGCCCAGCACCTCGTAGTAGTCGGTCTTGGTCGTAGCCATACCGAGCTATTGTACCAAGCGGGGCTCGCACAGCGGCAATCTGTCCGGCACCGGCCCCCGGCGCGTAAAATGGGTGGGCTATGAAGACAAAGGCGCGCAGCACGAAGACGGTCCGGAAGCCCATGAAGAGGTTGCCAGCCAGGAAAAAGGTAGCAGCAAAGAGGCCGGCCGCGAAGAAGAAGCCTGCGGCGAAAGCGGCGGTGGCGCAGCCCCGGACGACTGCGCGGCGCAAGAAGGCGCCTGCGCACAAGGCCGTCGCTGGGCGCGCTAAGGCGAAGGTTGCGACGCGATCGGTTCGGGCAGCGAAGAAGCCTGCGCGGACGACTGCCGGGAAGACGACGCCCGCCAAGAAGGCGGGGGCTCGCAGGCAAGCGAACGGACGGGTGCCGGAAGTGCGGGAGTTCACGAAGCGCGAGGCCTGGGCGACGTTTGACCGGGCGGCGCGGACTTACACGGGTATGACCGGCAAGGAGTTCATCGAGTGGTGGGAACGCGGGGAGTTCGACAAAGACCCCGATGACATGCCAGGCGTAATGGACGTAGCGATGATGCTCCCGCTGGCGCAGGTGAAGTAGTTGCCGCAGCGGAGGGCGGCCGAGGCGATTCGGCTACACCTACAGCGGGCGCAGCGTCTAGCGGCATGCATCACCAATAAGGTTCTACGCGTTGATGGTTACGACGCGTCCGGTGATGAGCGGTATCTTGCGTTCCCGGGCGAACCAGCGGATCTCGCCGGCGTACGCCTCAAGCTGCTGGCCGGTGAGTACTTTCGGGCGTTCGATCTTCCGGGCTCGACAAGCGATAGGATCATCACGGTGGGGTACCGTTACGGATTGCGAGACGCCGGAGACAATGAGGTCCTGAGCTACCATTGGCATCCGCGCACACGAAGCCGCATGCGACAACCACACCTTCATCTCGGGCCTGCGGCCCAGGTGAAGCAGCGCGATCTGGCCGCCGTTCATCTTCCGACCGGGATCATCTCGCTGCCCGACATCGTCGAGCTTGTGATCGGGGAGTTTGGCGTTGAGCCTCGCGTCGAAGGCTGGCGGGATGTGGTCGCCGAAGCACGGGCCAATCGCTGACAATTACCCCTTGCCGAGATAGAACGTATGTTCTCTTCTCTACTCGCACAGACACGCGAGGAGGGTTGGGGATGAGCGACAACGAAGGCGAACTCGAAGAGCAGCTGACGGACGCGCGTGCCCAGATTGAGGCGCTGCAGGCGGCCGCGGCGGACGCGGAGGCCCGCGCGGCGACGGCGCAGGACGAGGTGACGGCGGCGAAGGGCGAACACGATACCCTGCGCTCGCAGCTGGCGGAAGCCGAAGGCGCACGGGACCACGCCCACGGCACGATCGGCGAGCTGGAGTCGCGGGCGGATGACGTGCGGGGCCAGCTGCAGGACGCGGTCGCGAAGTACCGCGAGGCGCGGCTGAGCGCGGCGCCGGACATCCCGCACGACCTGGTGCCGGAGCTCGAGTCCGTCGAAGAGATCGACCGCGAGTTTGAGGCGGCACAGCGCGTCGTTGGCCAGCTGCGCGAGAAGATCGAGCGAGAGGCCGTGGCGCAAGCACGCGCGGCCCGCGTGCCGCCGGGAGCGCCGGCGCGCCGCGGCCAGGACGTCTCCTCGCTCTCAGCGGGCGAGAAGATCAAGCTCGGCCTGCAGCGCCTCGACCGCACGGGCCGCTAAGGGCGGCCCGTTCAAATAAGGGGAGGATGCGTGGGGTGGTGGAGCGCCCCCGTCGTGAAGACGGCGGGGGCGCTGTGCTATGTCTGACCGCCAGGCCAACGGTTGACGGTCTACAGTCGAGAACGCAATCGTTGGAGCGCCACGCCGACGAGTGCTAACCCGGCAAGCAAAAGCCCGACACTGAGCATCGACCGGCTACCAATCCCGTAGCCGCCCTCTGGTGCGCCGCCAGTTTTCGGAAGGGCCGCCGGCGTCGCCGGTAACCCACAGCCAGCACAAGGGTCACATGGCACCAGCAGCTTTGGATCGACCGGCGGTGTGCCGCCAGACCCGATGGTCACGGTAGAGACGTTACAGACAGGAAGGTTCTGCCCATCGGTCACGGCTGGATCGTGGTCGCAGGCATCACCGATCCCGTCGCCGTCGGTATCTTTCTGGTCGTCGTTGGAGACGAGAGGACAGTTGTCCAGACGGTTGGGCCAGAAATCGCAGTCTTCGTCGTCAGAGGGATCCTCAGGTATGGCACTACAGTGAAATCGGCGATCTGGATGCGGATCACAGTCGTCAGGCAGTCCGTCTGGCTCGGGGTCGCCTTGCTGACCCTGCGACAAGACGCTTCGCGGGTCCCACCCTGAGCCGTTCGGCGTGTACGGGCAGGGGTCAAGCGCATTCTCGATGCCGTCGTTGTCCGCGTCCGGGGCCGGGATGCTGAACGTCGTAAAGTTGTACACTCCGTTGCCCGGGTTCTGTCGATACGGCACGCCGTTGACGTTGGATTTGAGGATGTATTGGTGCCAGACGGGTGCGCAGAAGTCGGTGGCCGGGTCATACCTGGACGTCGGTACTGTCGGGTCTTGCATGATCGCGATCGTTGGATACCCGAGGCTTTGGTCGACCGAAAATTTGTGCGATACCTGGGCCCCGGGCTCGAAAACGAGAAAGTTCCAAACGATCGTCAAACCGCTGACGCCCGTGGTGTCTACGCCAACGAATCGCGCGTGCAGTTTCGACAGATCCATTCCGGACTGCTCAGCGACCGTCGCGAGGAATGACGGCCACTTCTCCGCGGCCGCCGGAACGCCATCCGCATTCTTGATGGAGAGCGGCTTGAGGCGATCCGGGCGACCGGCTGGCAACGCCTCGACAGTATTGGTGACGTCGATCGTGCCGTCCAGGAGCGGCAAATCTACGCTGATAACCTGGTTGCACCCGTTCCTGAAGAGGCCGAGCGTGATCTGCGAAGCGAACTCGCCGACCTCTGCCCCGTCCGGAATGTCCGCATCAGTTGCGACGTGCCAGTCAGGGGGTGTGAAATCGACGACGGCGGCGGGGAGCCACTCGGGGGGCCGGTCCGTAGCTCGCGCAAACGGCGCACACGTCTGCGGATCGAGGCCGACGCCAAAGGTGTGAGTGATCGCCGAAGCGGTGTTGGCCGCCGTAGAGTCCAGCGAGACTTTAGCGCAGGGGTTGTAGAACGCGGAGCCTTGCGTCTTGCCCGGTGCGAGGAACAGCGCAGCGCAGAGAACAAAGAGACCGATGACCGCAAATCTCATAAGCTACCCCTCTCTCGCCGCAAGCACAGTCTGCACCCGATCCGGGAGCGCGTCAATCGGCGAAAGGCTGGTTTGCGTCGCTCTCGGGCAACTGGCCGCGCTCCACGGCCGCCTCGTACGTGGCGAGATGCTCCTCGATCACTTCACGTGGCACCGAGCGCAGCAGCAGGCCGCCGACGATCAGGGCCATCGCCAGGTCGTCCAGCTGGCCGAGGACGGGGATGAAGTCCGGGATCAGGTCGATCGGCGAGGCGAGGTAGACGACGAGCGCGCCGGCGATGAGTTTCGACCACCACGGCACACGCTTGTCGCGCATCACGTCGCGCACGAACGCGATCTTGTCTCGGAAGCGGAGTTTGCCGATGCGACGGGCAAGGCGGCGCCCGTCGGAGCGCAGAACCTTCCAGGCGACGAAGGCCGCGACGAGCGCGACGATGACGAAGGCGATCGCGATGAGAATGATGGTGGCGAGTAGTACGTCCTTCACGTTTTGAGTTTAGCGCGGCGGCACGAGACGACGCTCGCAGTCCGCACTGCACGATTGCAAGCCCGACGACGCGGCCATACTTCGCGGACGACGTCGTTGGCGAGCGCGGGAGTACAGCGGCGGGTAGGCCGCGTGAGGCCGTTAAGACGGTGCTATGATGCACTCAAAGGTGGAGTCTTCTCGATGCGCCTGCCAGTGATCTTCCTAGCCATTGTGGCTGTCTCCGCATTTGCCGCATGTGGTGGCGGAGGCGATAACAGCTCCGGTTCGCTGGCGTGCTCGCCAAGTCCTCGGCCTACGCCGCAGGTCGGGACGAGAGCAAATCCCGTCCCAATCTGCGCAACTCTCACAACGGGAGATGGTTAGAAGATTACTATGCTGTCCACCACGCCGGACGGTACAGCTCAGGTGATGGCAGCGAATCAATTCGATTCGACGCCTGTCTACGGGGATCAGTTCTTCATCGCGACTGTGCAAGCGAAGCGCACAGGTACAACCGCAGCGATCTTCGCGGCCACCAGCGTACTGAGGTCGGTCGGGCGAACAACCGACAGGGACTACAGCACCTTCAACAACTATTGTGGTGTGGTTCCCGACAAATTCCTCACAACAGAGCCGTTTCCAGGCGAGGTTGTTCAAGGAAACGTCTGTTGGGCTGTGGATTCCAGAGATGCGCCCAGCCTTGAGATGTACTATGACCCCGGTCCCCAGTTGGACCAATATCAGTTTGGGTACCCCCCAATAGCAGCCAGCAGGCCCGCAGATGGGTACATGGCCTTGCACTAGTCCTCTTCCGGCCACCCCGTGGCTCAACGCCGGGGTGTACCAGCACAAGGCGGGAACTCGAAGGTGTTCACCTGACACGATTAGCTTTGCGATAAACGAAGCGCTGTGGCAGCTTTGGCGCAAGGAGGAAATCATGAAGGCACTTGCGCGACTATCGCGAGATAATCAGAGGAACAAGGAACCAAGAAGGAGATAAGCAGTGACAACGAATGAATTCGTGCTGTTGGCAATCGGCTTGGTTGGAGGCGGTGCAATCACGTGGCTGGTGCAGCACTTGTACAGCCTAGGGCAGTCGCGCCTTCTTGAGCGCATTGACAGCCGTGGTCGCGCGGAGTTCATTGAGGAGCGCGACCCGAGTGCCAGAGCAGCCGAACGGGAAGATGGTAGCTACGCCGTCGATTACTCGCGGCATCTCCGCGGTCGTGTCACCGGAACTGCAATACTTTCCGCCAAACTAATTCGCGGTGATGGTCGTATCGAGGAGCTTGGGGAGCTTTGAAGTGACGATGAGAGAGTGAATTGTCGCCCGGCGCAGGTCGTTATGACCAGGATGTGGCTCGGTGCCAGGGTAGGGCGTGAAGATTGCGATCCGTCCGATCCTGGGCGGTACGCTACCCGTACAGCCGCTGGCGGATGTCCTCCACCACGTTTGTTCCATCCAGCCGCAGGTGGCGCGGGTTGTAGCTCTCGTGCTCGACGCGGAGGATGAGGTTCGCAGGGTCTTCGCCGACGGGGAGCGGGAGGCCGCAGACGCCGTACGCGTCGGTCTTCGTGGCGGCGACGGGCTTGCCGTGCGCGATGACCTGCACCTCCGCGCCGTCGACGGGCGGGGGCTCGCCGTGCTCTTCGGCGTCGTTGGCGAGGACGGTGATGCTTGCGGTTCGGCCGTCCGGCGAGGGCTCGACGGCCACGTCCATGTCGAGCAGGTAGACGAGCGGCGCGGGGCAGACCGCCTTTAGTCCGGCGGAGATCACCGCCTGCGTCTGGTCGGCGGCGCGCTCGTGGTCGATCGGGGCCATGCCGTGGTCGGTCGTGATCACGAAGAGAGTCGAGTCGAAGAGGCCGCGCGCATCGAGCACGCCGAGTATCTTGCCGATGCGCTTGTCCGTCTCGATCAGGACGTCGCGGATCGCCGGGTGGTGCGGGCCGTAGTCGTGGCCGGCGGCGTCCGTCATCGAGAACTCGTGGTACGTAAACTTGGGCGCTGGGTGCTCGTCGGAGCCGAAGAGCAGCATCGACTGCGCCATACCCTGGATGTCGGACATCGAGTGGCGGCGCACGTCTTCCATGCCGTCAGTCTGCCAGCGCGGGTTCGTGTCTTCGCGGTTGGCGCGCGTCAGCTCGCGCAGCTTGTCGGTGTCCATCATCAGGCGGCGCTCGAGGGTGGCGTGGCCGGCGCCGCGCATGCATGGCTCGTTGATCGATGCGGTGACTTCGCCTTTCGTCCCATCCCATTTGCCCCAGACGCGGTGCACAGCTTCGTACAGCGTCTCGACGTCGCCGGTCACGAACTTGCCGGTCTCCCAGATCATCCCCTGCGGCGTCACGGTCTCGCGCTTCTCGCGGAGGTAGTACGTCGGGTTCACGACGTCGTGGTGGCCGCACCAGGCGCCGGTGCCGAGCGCGTTGTGGCTGGGCCAGGTGATGCTCGGGAAGTTTACGATCGTGCCGTAGTTGAACATCGTCCCGCCCTCGATGATGCGGCTGAGGTTCGGGATCGACTCGCGGTCGCGCTCGAGGCGCTCCTTCAGTTCAGTGTTGCTCAGCCCGTCGAGCAGGAGGATGTACGCGCGGTCGGGGCGCGCGCCGTCGTCGATGATCTCCTCGATCGGCTTGCCGTCCTGGCGCCGCAGGTACACGTCGGGCACGGTGCCTCGCTCACTGGACGTGCGCCCGGTCGAGTCCATCCCATCGATCAGTGGCATGCCGAGCAGCTTCGCGATCGTCGGCGCGATGTCCACCTGCGCGCAGAGCGCGTCGGTGCGATCGCCGCCGTTCTTCACGCCGGGGCCGCTGAAGACGAGCGGCGCGCGCGACTGAACGACGTCCGCGGATCCGTGCTGTCCCGGCTGCCGCGCAAACTGCCAGCACTTCGGGTTGACGGCGATGTCGGGCGCGTTCGGACTGTCGAAGAGCTGCGCGATCTTCTCGTAGGCCAGCGGGTAGCTGATCGCCCGCGGGTCGACGAAGGCGCGGTTCGGGTCGCCCTTGTAGAGTCCAGACTTCTCGCTCGCTTCCACCTCTTCGGCGATCGTGGCGAGCGCGGTGGGATCCTGGTTGGCGATCGGGTTCTCGCCCTGTTGTTCGATAACTTCGTAGCCATAGCCGCCGCCCTCCGCGAGGAAGCGCCGGAAGGAGACCATCCCGCGCAGCGACCAGACCTCGTACGCGCCTTCGAGCGGCTCGCCGTCGGCGTTCGTCTCGTAGCGGTACGTGGCGACCCAATCGGTCTCGCCGTGCGTGTCGTCCGTGAGGAGCGCAACGATAGCGCGGTTGCCGGACTCCTCCTGGTTCGGGTCGAGGCCCTGCCCGGCGAGGCGTTCGGGCGGGGCGATCTTGCGTTCGGTCGTGGTCATGGGCGGGCTCCTTCCGGCTCAGGGGGGTGAGCGCTATTCTAGCGCATCGCCCGCTTGGCAGCCTCCGCCGAGGCGATCACGGGCACGACCTCGATCGTGCCGAGGTCGCTCCAGTGGCTGAACCACTCATCGAATAACGCCGGGTCGTCGGTCTCCATCAGCTGGAAGCAGCGGGCAAGCGTGCCGGAGTCGATCCAGCTGTCGATGTGGACGAGGCCCTCGGGGAGCATGCGCCCCCGCTTTGCGGCGCGCTCGTAGATAGGCCGCGGGCCTTTCGTGAACGTCTCGATCACCATGTAGCGCACGGTGGCCTCCTTCTGCAGTAGCGGTGGAGGCGCACATTCTAGCGCATTCGGCGGCTAGACTGCGGCGCGCACGAGGAGCACCGGACACGACGCCGACATCAGAATCTTGAGCGCGGTGCTGCCCATGACCCGCTCTGTCACGTCACCGTGCGCGCCCGTGCTCAAACCGTGAGTCGATACGACTATGAGGTCGGCGTTGTTGAGCTGGGCGTAGTCGTTTATCTCATGACGGATGTCGCCGCATCTGAGCACGCCTCTCACCTCGCTCACGCCGGCTTCGGTGAGCGCCCTCACCTGCTTGTCGAGATAGTCCTGGGCCAGCTTTCGGTGATGCTCCTCGAGTTCCCGGCCGCCCGACAGCCTTGCGCCGGGCCAGTTCATCGTCTCGTATGACGGGACGACCACGACCAGGCTGACCGACGCGCCCGCCTGAGTGGCCATCTCGACGCCATACGAGAGCGCCTTCTCCGAGTAAGTGGATCCGTCCAGCGGGATCACTATGTGCTTGAGCATGCCAACCCGCCTTCCGACAGCGTTCCGCGCCGGCATCGCTCACCTGTCCACACCAGCATCTCCCAGGCCAGCCGGCTGCGAGGAGTGCCAGAAGTCGCAAAGAAACGGGGACAAATGGCCCTCCGGCGGCCTGAGGCCCATACTCCGTGTCTGCGCTACACTAGGCGCACAATGCCGTACGAAACACTCTCCGTGGAGCGCGACGCCGGACTGATGACCGTGCGCTTCAACAGGCCCGATCGCCGCAACGCGATCAACCGGCAGATGCACGCCGACCTGCAGGACCTCTGCCACGCGCTGACGGACGACACGGACACACGCGTCGTCATCTTCGCCGGTGAGGGCAAGGCGTTCTCCTCCGGCGCGGATACGAGCGAGTGGGGCGAGTCGCAGTCGGCGGACGTGCTGGAGGTGCGGCACCTGTCCGGCGTCGGCAGCCGTACTTCGACGGCGATCGAGTACCTGGGGCAGGTGTCGATCGCCGCGGTGCACGGTTTCGCGGTCGGGGGTGGGCTGGTGCTAGCGGCGTGCTGCGACATGCGAGTCGCCGGCGACGAGACGTGGTTCTCGATCCCGGAGGTTGAGCTGGGCTTGCCGCTCGGCTGGAACGCTCTACCCCGCCTCGCGCGCGAGATGGGCCACGCCCGCGCGCTGGAGCTGACGATCACCTGCGAGCGCTTCGACGCGAAGAGGGCGGCGGAGTACGGTCTCGTAACGCATCTAGTTAAGGAAGCGGACGTGCAGAAGAAGGCCCGCGAGCTCGCGGACAAGATCCTCTCGCAGCCGGCGCTGCCCGTCGCGCTGACGAAGGCGTCGATGCGCGCCATCAAGAAGAGCCGCGAAATGGGCGATGTCGCCTACAGCGACACGGACATTCTGCTGTACGCGCGCCTGATGTCCCAGCGCGTGCGTCGCCTGGAGAAAGAGGGCCGGGCGTGACGACGGTCTTCGAAGTCATGGCCCTGGTTATCATCGTCGCAGCCTATGCGTTGGTATACTCGTTGCCTGCTCTGGTCACTTGCTTCCTATTTGGCTGGATGATCAGTCGTTTGTCGAGGCAGCGAAACGCTGGCTTCGTTGGGGCTACCGCAGCTGTAGCCTTGCTTTGGACGATCGCAATTGGCTTGTCTCTGGTGAACTTCGAAATGAAAGCCTTAGTCATGATGGCAATTCTGGCGACGCTCTGGACAACGCCCGTGTTCTTAGTCACCTTCGCATTGGCCGACCGCGGTCGTTGGCGACCGTCTTCTGGACCCAGGTACCACAACGGAGCCCGCGCGTGAGCGACGAAGGCAAGCGCACCTACTGGGACGCCGAGACGTACGAACGCATCGGCACGCCGATGCGACGCTGGGCGCAGGCGGTGATCGACGACCTCGGGCTGAAGGGCGACGAGAGTGTCCTCGACGCGGGGTGCGGCAGCGGGTCGGTGACGCTGGACCTGCTGGCGAAGCTGCCGAACGGGAAGATTTACGCCGTCGACGGGTCGCAGGACATGATCGCCAGGCTCAAGAAGACGCTGGACGAAAAGAAGATCGACAACGTCATCCCGATCCACGGGGACCTCACGAAGCTACAACTCACGGAGCAGGTCGACGTCGTCTTCTCGAACGCCGTGTTCCACTGGATACAGGACGACGACGGGCTGTTCGGCTCGCTCGCCCGCGCCACGAAGTCCGGCGGGAAGCTGCGCGCGCAGTGCGGCGGCGGCGCCAACATCCGCAAGCTGATGTCCGCCACGCGCGAGGTCGAGGCCCGCGCTCCGTACAACGAGTACCTCAGCGGGCGCGTCGAGCCGCGTAAGTATCGCACGAACGATCAGGCCAAGCAGGCGCTCGAACGCAACGGCTGGCGCAACGCGCGGGCCGAGACGTTCCCGTCCGATGTGACGTTCGACGACGAGGACGCGGCGGTGCTCTACCTGCGCACGATCATCCTCCAGCAGCAGGCGTCTGCCCTCCCCGATAACCTGAGCGACCGCTTTCTCCGTGACGTGATCGCCGAAGTGGAGGCGCGTCACGGTCAGCCGTTCGTCGCAGACTACGTGCGGCTCGATTTGTGGGCGACGAGGAGTTAGCGCGATGCCCTACGCAGACGTCAACGACATCCGCATCTGGTACGAGATCAAGGGTTCCGGTTCCGCGACGCCGCTTGTGATGACGCACGGGTTCGCGGGGCCATCACGCCAGTGGTGGCCGGAGCTTGAGCCGCTGGCGGAGAAGCGGCCGGTCCTCGCCTACGACGTGCGCGGCCACGACCGGACGTCGGTACCGCCGAGCGTGGACGCATACTCGATGCCGCAGTTCGCCAGCGACCTCGCCGGTCTCTTGAAAGCGGCCGGGATCGAGCGCGCGCATATCGGCGGCGTTTCGATGGGCGGCATGGTCACCGCGCAGTTCGCCGTCGACTACCCGGAGATGTGCGCTTCAGTGATGATCTGCGACTCAACGTGCGGGAACGGCGCCGACGGCGGGCCCGCAGGCGACTGGGAGCGGACGCTGCAGAAAGGCATGGGCGCGCTGAGCCACCTGGTGAGCAAGTACGGACTGAAGGAAACGCTCCTCAAAGAACACGAATGGAAGAAGCAGAACGATCCGCACCTCGACGTGAGCCCGTACTCGCTGGAGGATGACCTGCATCGCATCACAATGATGACAGTCCCCGGCTACGTCGGTGCGGCGCACGCGATGCTCACGCGACCAGACCTGACAGACCGCATCAAGTCGATCACGACGTCAACAATGGTGATGATCGGCGAGTGGGACGACTTCCTGCCCGCCGCCGAGCGCGACCACGCGCTGATCCCGAACTCGCGCCTCGTCATTCGTGAGCGCTGCGGCCACGGCTCCCGCTGGCGCCTCGAGACGTTCCGGTCCGAGATCGAAGACTTCCTCGCCGACGTCGAAGCGGGCCGCCCGGTCGCCGGCCAACGCCGCATCTAGCGCGGATTAGACGCGGACGGCCGTTTCGCTTGCCGTCTTTCCGATTCGCCAATAGAATGCTTGGCAACGCCACCATGGTTCGAACAACCACCGCCGCCTTCGTCGCCCTGATCGTCATCGCCGCCCTCTCCATCGGCGTGGCACGCGATAGCGCAGACGCGCGCCCGCTTGGCGAGTCGCCTGTGAGCGGCCAGCCGCAGGGGCTCGGCCCAAACCCGAAGTATGACTGGAACCACGACCAGTGCTCCGACCTCTTCGACCTCAATAACCTGGGCGAAAGGTTTAGCCTGCTGAAGCGCAACTGTCCGCTGGGCAGCTTCGACGCTCCAGTTGACGTCGGCAACGTCCACCAGGACGCCGACGCGTACGTCATGGTCGGCGACTGGGACAGAGACGACTGCGGGGACATGGTGACGAGAGAAGGGGACTCGCTGGCCATATCGTTATACGACTGTGCCACGCACGAGAACAACGTCTATAGCCTGCTGCCCCAGTTCGCGTCGACTTTTGACTGGATTGTCGGTCCCGGCAGCTGGGACAGCGGCGCCTGCCCTGATCTCATCACAAGAGACGGCTCAAATGGCAACCTGCTGCTGTTCTACGGGGACTGCGAACACGGACTCTCGGAGGGAGCGGGCCACATCATCGGATCCGGCTGGGGCATCTTCAACTGGATATCAGGCCCCGGCGATTGGGACGGCGACGGCTGCTCTGACCTGCTCGCCCGCCGCGCCGACACGGGCGACCTCTGGCTCTACCCCGGCGACTGCGAGTTCAGCTTCAAGGACAACGCGCGAATCATCGGCGGCGGCTGGAATGGGTTCGACTGGATCCTCGCCGGCGGCAACTGGGACCAGGGCGCCGACAACTGTCCGGACATTCTCGTGCGCAAATCCGACAACCTCTACGCATACGGCGGAAACTGCGAAGGCGAGTTCAACGAGTTCGACCACGTGTTCATTTACAACATCGGTTTCCACACGATCCTCCCGGGCGACGCGTCCGGGCCGCTGTCTCTCACCTCGCACCTCAAGGGCGACATCAACTGCGATCGGCTGATCAACACGCTGGACGTGAGCACGCTCCTCTCTGACATCATCGGCGGCCTCAAACACTCCGGGACGCAGACCAACTGCAACACGGAACGCAACCTCGACTGCCAGGACGACACGGATACCACCGACGCCCTCGAACTCCTGTACGACGTCGGCGGGCTGCTCTGGCCGTTCGAAGTCCCGCTCGACTGCCCGGCGATTGGCGCGCCGATCTAGCTCACGCTTCCTGCAACTTCAACCGCTGCTCGTACCTGGCCGGTTCGCGCACAGAATAGCGCATCTCGACGCCGGCAACGCGGCGCTTTGCGGTGACGAGGCCCGCCACTGCGTCCGTCACGGTGATCACGTCCCACTGCTGCAGGCCGCAGTGCGCCGGCACCGTAATCTCATCCGAACGCGCCTCGGTTAGCGCGTGACGCAGGAGAGCCGACGCCCGGCTGTCCGTCTGGGCCTGCGTTGTCAGGTTGCGGTCGCTCACGTGGGCGACCCGGTCGTAGGCGAGGTCGATCGACGGCCAGTCGAACACCTCGCTGAACGTCGTCGTGCCGAACACCTGCACACGGTTGGCTTCGGTGCCGCGATTCGCGTAGCGCGCCGCGAGGATCGGATACGTCGCGCCGTAATCGACAACCGCGGCATCGGAGGCGAGCGGATTGTCCAGATAACCGTACTGCCCTTCGAGGTAGATGACGTCCGGCAGCATCGCGAGCAGGCGGCGCACGGCGGTCAGCCCCGACTCGCCCGGCTGAATCGCGAACGCCGGCTGCAGACTCGTCGAGTCCGCGCTCGCCGCGATCGAGGCAAACTCGAGACCGACGCGCGCGAAGAGCTGGAGCAGCATGTTGAATATGTTGGTCTGACCGGCAGCCCAGGCGTACGTCCGGCGCGCGCGCCACGCCTCCAGCAGTCCCCAGCCGTTGCGCCCCGTGATTGCGATGGAGCCCGCGCCACCGCCCGTCCGGTACTCGATGCCGTCGATCCAGCACCAGGGGCCGTCTGAGGCGAGCGGCCCGCTCCCCGTCTGGTAGCCGGTCCCGATGCGCACTTCGGCGCCGATGCGGATCGGCGCGGGGGGCGCGGAGTAGCGGCCGTCGTCGTTGCGCAGCACCAGGCGGAACGATCCGGCGAACGGCCCGTCCGTCATCGCGCATTCGAGGACGTCCGCCGTCACATCAAGCATCGTCGTCACGAGAGGCGCGTTCCAGACACCACTCGGCGTGCTCATCCAGAAGCCGGTGGTCACGTTAATCGCCATCGCCTCACCGTAATCGGACGCCAGGTTGAACGGGACGGGCTCGTGCCAGAGGTTGAACGCGTAGTCTGCGCTCGCCGTCTGATACGTGTGGTACGGCCGCGCGTACGCAGCTGCGCCCGTGTACTTCTCGACGAATGTCAGGCGGTAGACGTCGCCGTACATCACGAACGGCGCGCGAAACATCACTGCTGACCCGGCGCTCGCGCGCGTGACCTCGTTCTGCGCGCCCCACTGGCCGGCGGGCTTCGAGTAGCCGTCGCCGAACAGCGTCGCCCAGACGAACGCCTGGCCTGAGGAATCCGTGCCGGCGATTGCGAAGTTCCAGTCGGCGCGGTACCAGCAAGCGATGCCGCTGATCGAAGCCGCCGTCCCGGGCCACGCCGTCGGCGAGCCCCATGTCCCGCTCGTCCGCTTGGCGACAGACATCGCCGCGCCGACGGAGTACGCCACCAGCGCGTCGCCGCTCGACTTCACTGCGCCCGCGAGCCAGGTGACCGCGCCCGACGCCGTCGCCGCCGTCACGGCTGAGCCCAGAGTCGCACCGTTGTCGGTGCTCTCGCGCACTTTGACCAGCGTGCCGCCTGCGTCCATGTAGAACAGCAGCACGCGCGAGCCGCTTGCGCACAACGCGACGCCCGCGTTCGCCGCCGCGCCGAGGTCCGTCCACGGCGAGAAGTCGCTCGATCCGCTGGGGCTCGTCACGCGCTGGTAGTAGACGTGCCCGCCGGTGACTCGCGCGCGGATGAGCGAGCCGTCGCCGGGCATGCAGGCGGCGTGGTAACTGTCCGGCTCGGCGCCGGTGTAGAGCCGCGTCCAGACCAGCCGCCGGTTCCCGCCGACGAGATCGTTGATCGTGACGCGCAGGTAAGGCGCCGCCGACGCCGACTTCTGCGCATCGACAAGCGCGCTGGGCAGCGTTCGCACTACGGCCCTGTCACCGTCGATTGGTCGACGATGTCAGCGGACGGCGTGTACAGCCGGCGCACGCGCACAGCGTTGCGCCGCCCGTACTCCGCGACCGCCGTCTGGAACTCGGCGAGGCGGGACTGGCCCCAGGTCAGGTAGTCGCGCCAGACGTCCTGCCCGCCAACGTTGACGCGGTTCGTCGCGAACGACGCCCACTCGACGGCGGCGTAACCGGCCGCGCCCGCCGCGATCACATCTTCGTACCGCGCCGGAAGCGTCGAGCCGGAGCCGTCGACCGTGTGCAGCTTCGTGTAGTAGACGGCGACCGCGTCGGCCGCAGCGGGCGCGCCGTCGATCAACAGCGTCAGCGTCGTGAGCCAGATCGAGAAACGCACGTAGTTGGCCGGGAAGTTGCCCGTCGGATACTCCACCGCTTCGATCGCCACGATGTCCGTCAGCCCTGAGATCGAGAGCTCGCGGCTCCCGGGCGTCGCGGTCAGCGTCGTCTTCGCTTCCAGCGGTACGGCCAGGCTCAGCTCGCGCACCGTCCGCTGCGTGTGGCGGTCGAGCTCGCCGTCCGTCCAGCGGTAGTTCGCCGAGTCGGTGTCGTGCAGGTCCGTGCGCAGGCGCGTGCGGATGTCACTGATCGTCGTCATGCTGCCACTCCTTGAGATGCACCATCCGCCGCATCGCTGCTCAACCGGTCACGCAGTGCCCCCCACAGCCGCCTGTACGTCGCGTTGCGCCTGGGCCTGCAGCCGGTTTACCTCGGCGGCGATCTCGTCCTGCATCGCCAGCTCGAGGACGTGCTCCCGCAGGAAGCGCGGCACGTCCCAGTCCGTGCCCTGGTCGCCGTTGTACCGACCGACGAGCTTGTTCAGGCCGGGCAACAGCCCGTCCGGAATCGAGATCACGATGTCTGCCATCTGGTCACCTCCTCTCTCTGCACCCGTTCGTTCTGAGTCCGCTGTGGTTGACGTAGTCGAAGGAGCGCACAGTGCGCGGTGTGGGACTCACAACGGATTGCCTTCGGCGAGCAAATAAACAGATTCATGTCCGTCCCCGCGCCAACGTAATCTGCTTATCCGCTCGTATCCGCTGTGAGTCTTCCTCCCGCTCACGTCGTACCATCCACTATCCAGCCCAGCGCGGCGAGCGCGGTCAGCAGGTTGGCCAGCGCTGCATTACCGCCCCGCGAACCGGTCACGTTCGCCGCGCCGCCCGTCGGCACGGTGCATATCTGCCCACCGTTGCCCCGAAACTTGGTGTCGCCCGACGCCGCCGAGACGTAGAGCACGACGCCGTTCGCGGGGTTGCTGCTCGGGTTCGTCGTGGCGTTGGCGATGCCGATCACGCCGTCCCCGCCGCCAAAGGCCCGCGTCGCCGAGCCAAACTGCACGTTCATCCGGTGGTAGCTGCCGTCTTTGTTGGTGGTCCGCGCCGGGCCGTCCAGCTCCAGCGGCGCAACGACGGTCGCGGCGTTGGCGAACGAGGTCATTTTGTACCCGATGGCCTTGGCGATCTTCGAACTGTTGACGCCCCGCACGATCATGCCGGTGTAACTCGTGACGACGAGCGTGCTGGCGCTGACGATGGGCGTCTGCAAGTCGACGCCCGTGAAGTCGGCGATGGTGGCGCCGCTCGAACCGGCCGCGCTCAACCGCACTTCGATGGCGGTGCAGATCGGCAGCGTGGCGCTGTTCCAGCCGGTGCCGACGATGCCGGCATAAAACGACAGGGCGCCAACGCTCTGCGTAAGGCTGCCGTCGTTGGCCAGGGCCCGCCCGAGCACGCCGTACAGCTGGCCAACGCCCACGCCGCTACTGGCGCCGAAATTGATGAGGACGCCCGCCTTGCCGTCGTTGTTGGCGGCGGTGTCCTGGCCGATGACGAACGTCCCGGCGATCGGCGCGACGTTGACGCCGACATACCCGTCCACACGCATGTCGCCGGTCAGCGTCGCGTGCGGCGAACTATTCTGCAGCAGCCAGCGCAGCGTACCGGCCGTGTACATCGCGATCTTGTTCTCGTTCGCCGTCCGCTCAACGTCGATGCGAGTGTCGCCGTCGGTGTCCCGCACCCTGTGGAAGGCGATCGGCAGCGCGTTGTGCACGGTGATCACCGCCGCGTCCTGCGGGTTGTCGTCGGTGAAGAAGATGACCCCGCACTCCCGCCCGGCCACAACATCGTCCGGCGAAACAGCGTCCGACACCGGCACAGCGTCGAGCCAAACCGCCAGCGACCCGGCGATCTGCACCGCCGCCGTGTGCGTGGCGACATCGTACGACTTGATGATTGCGCGCGAAATGGTGGTCACAGGTAATCGTCTCGAGAGGTTCTGGGTTCTGTAGGGGCGAGGCGTCCGTTTAATCAGACGGCGTCTCGTGGAAGGCACGCACTACCAGAAAGTAACGCGACTTCGCGAAACCGGACGCCTCGCCCCTACTGCCTCTCCTCCCCGTTACGGCCTAACGCCGGTCAGTCGCGCCAGCTTCACGACGTTGAAGAGGGCGAGCGTGCTGTACCACTTGATGCGCGTGCGCGTCGCATCCTCCGTCTCCAGGCTGCCGACGCGTTCGACCTGCAGTCCGCCCGGCGAGGTGAGCCCCGCCAGCGCGCCTTCGCCGACCTGGAACGCGTAGATCACCGAGCAGTCCGTGCTCGTCCCCACCGTCTGCGCGTCCGAGATGTAGTCGGAGACGCCGATCGGGATGCCGTCGTAGAACTGCAGCATCTGCCCGAACTCGTCGCGGTCCGCCTCCAGGAACGACCCGGAGTTGCGCGCCAGCTTCGTCACGCTGCGCCGGGAGCGCCGGCTCATCAGCAGGATGTCCGGCTTGCCGCCCTTCACGGCATCCACCAGCTCGTCGAGCTTGTCCAGCGTCAGCGTGGCGCCGTTCGCGCCCATCGAGATCGCCTGCGTCGGATCGCAGAGCTTGTCCAGCCCGTCGAACGACTTCGAGTTCGCCGTCGCGTCGCCCGTCACGAACGTCGTCTCGAAGAGCTGGCGCACCGCCTTCGCCTTTAGCTGCACAACCGCCGTCTCAAGGTCCTGGAGGTTCGAGCGCGTAGCGATCAAGAAGTTGTCGATGTCCGCGTCGCCGCCCATGATCTTGAGCGCCGTGTTGATCTGGCTGAACGTCGGCGTCGACTCCGTCCACGTGTCGCCCACGTCGAAGAACGCCGCCGTCGCCGCCGCGTTCTCGCGGTTGTACGTCAGCCCGTTGCCGACGATCTCCACGAACGGCAACCGCTGCAGCACCGGCGAGTCCTTGATGATCGTCTCCACGACGCCCGTCAGCAGAACATCGTTCGAAAGCTTGGCCGCTTCGGCCAACGTAAGAGCCATGTCACCCTCCTCCACACTACCGCGAGAAGCGCTCATCCCGAGCGTCCGCCGGGGCGGACAGTCGAAGGACGCGCCTCACGCACCCCGATTGGCTTGTTCGCGCAGATTACATCAGGCGCGCGCAAACTGGAAGAGGTAAATGGCAGTGGGAGCGATTGCTCATTGACAACCCTAACGGTTCGGCGTAGTGTCTGGCCCATCTAGCTCGACGGGGGCATCGCGTGCGAATTGCACGGATTCTTGGCCTGATCGGCGCCGGCTTGCTGGCCTATTGGCTGGTGAGCGGCTGGTTCCCGGCCGACGCTGAGGATCATCATTTCTCAGTCGCACCATCACCCACACCAACTTACCCAGCCGTGCCGTCCATTATCACAGTGCGCTTTGTAAGCGGCGGCGAGCCAGTAACGGTAGAACTCGGGCAGCAGTTCGAGAGCATCTCCGTAAATGGTATGCAGTGCCAAGAATATGTCCCAGGGAAGGTTGTCGTTACCAGCGAAATAACGATCACTTGGCCGCGCCCGAATTGCGGCAGTTCTGTCGGAGACAAAATAAGAATTACTTTTGCGGCCGGGAACGGCCATGGAGAGGTCGCCCATCTTGTGGCCGATCTCACTTGGGCCGGAAATGACATCGTTTACGAGCTCGACGCCGGGCCGATCTTCGCAGCGGCCGGCGATCCCTTTCCATCAGCACTGCCAGCTACCGGAGGTCCGCCCAATCACCAACCTGACCCGCTCTGGTGGCTTCCCCTATCCGCATCGCTATCCGCCCTCGCCTTCGTATCGTTCCGGCTGGCGCGACTCTAACACCCCACCCCATCCGGGTCAGGCCCGTAAATGCTGCCCGCGTACGTGTGGATGTCCTCGCCGCCGGAGACGCGCACGCGGTTTAGCTCGTAGGCCGCGGCGCTCAGCGAGGCGCGACGCTGCCGGCGCGCGGTGCCGGTTGCGGGACCCGCGTCCCGATCAGCCGCGTAATTTCTTCCGGCGGGCCGGGCCTCCCCAGCAGGTACCCCTGCATCTCGTCGCAGCCGTGGACGCGGTAGAAGTCCAGCTGCTCTTTCGTCTCGATTCCTTCTGCCGTCACCACCAGCTTGAGTGAGTGCGCCATCACGATAGTCGCGGAGGCGATCGCCGCATCGTTCGGGTCGGACGTGACGTCGTGCGTGAACGACTTGTCGATCTTCAGCTTCACCACCGGTAGCTGCTTCAAGTGACTCAGCGAGGAATACCCGGTACCGAAGTCATCGATTACCGGCCGGACCCCCATGCTCCCCACCGCGCCAAGTGCCTGCGCAATGCGCTCCGGATTCGCCATCGCGGCGGTCTCGGTCACCTCGAGCTCTAGCGCGCTCGGTGAGATGCCGCTATTCCACAAAGCGTCACGGACCAGGGCGACGAAGTTCGGCTGCAGCAACTGCTTGGCGGAGACGTTTACCGCCACGGTGAAGCCCGGACACGTTCGCTCCCATTCGGCGCCCTGGCGGCAGGCAGTCTCCAGCACCCAGGCGCCGATCTGAAGGATGAGCCCTGTCTCCTCAGCGATCGGGATGAACTCATCCGGTGGGACGAGACCGCGCTCCGGGTGCTGCCACCTTATGAGCGCCTCAGCGCCGACGATTCGCTGCGTAGATACATCGGCGATCGGCTGATAATAGAGAACGAACTCCCCTCGCTCCACGGCTTGAATCAGTTCGCGCTCCAGGGACAATCGCGCCACAATGCTCGCATTCATTGATGCTGCGTACAGCTGCAGGTTGTCGCGGCCTTGCTCCTTGGCGCGATACATGGCCACGTCAGCGTTTCGGATCAATGTATCGGTGTCTCGACCATCGTCCGGAAAGACGGCGAGACCAATGCTCGCCGTGACTCGGAGTGTCTGTCCGCCCAGGGCGATGGGACGGCGCAGGCTCTCCATGATCCGATTGGCGAAGCTCGCCGCCTCCTGTACTGTTTCGAGTTGCGGCAAGAGCAGCACAAATTCGTCGCCGCCTACCCGCGCCAGCGTGTCGCCGTCGCGCGATATACGTGAGAGCCTCTGGGCGACTTCTCGCAGCAGATCATCGCCCTGCGCATGACCAACGGAATCGTTCACGGCCTTCATCCGATCGAGATCCAGGGAGATCACTGCGAAATGCTCTTCGTTCCTTCGCGCCTGCCCAATCGCCTGATCCAAGCGGTCTCGCAACAAGTCACGGTTAGGCAAGCCGGTCAGCGCATCATGGTACGCCATGAACCGGATCTTTTCTTCGGCGCGTTTTCGCTCCGTGACATCGCGTCCGTTAACTACAACGAAGTCTCCTTCTTCGCCGTGGACAAGCTTGGCGCGCGCTTCCACATGCACCCAGCGCCCGTCGGCGTGACGCATACGGAACTCGGTTGACCCCTCGTGCCCGTCGCTATTCTGAACCTGAGCGTTCCACTCTGCCACCGTTGCGAGGTCGTCGGGATGCATCAGTTGAGCCGTCGAGTGACCTACGAGGTCCTGCGGCGCGAAGCCGAGCATTCGCTCGATCGCCGGGCTACAGTAACGAACCACGAAGTCGTCGACCCCGACGACCGCGATGACGTCTTGCGCATTCTGGACCAGCGACCGCCAATGCGCTTCGCTTTGCTGAAGAGCAATCTCCGCGCGCTTTCGCTCGGTCACATCACGAAAGTTGATGACTACGCTCGGCTGTCCGTCGACTCCGACGATCTGACGGCTCATCGATTCAAGCACTCTCCACGTACCATCGGCGTGTCGTCCGCGAAACTCGATCGCTACGTCTTCGTTGGTGCCGAGCACGGTGCGCCCGAACGACTCAGCCGTTTCGGCAAGATCGTCGGCATGTACAAAGGTCAGGCCGTTAAGGCCGTGAACGTCTTCGGGCGCGTAGCCCATCACTCTTGTCAGGGATGGGCTAGCGTACGCAATACAAGCCTGCGTGTCGAGTACGAGGATCACGTCGGAGCTCTTCTCTATCAGCGAACGAAAGTATTCCTCGCTGCGCTGGAGCGACGCGTTGCGCTCCATTAATTCCTCCGAGGCAAGCTCCAGCGAGCGCTCTACCATCTCTCGGTCCGAGTCAGACTCCGAATAGGCACCATCAATCGCGGCGAGGAGATCCGCCAGTTCGTCCGGCGGCTCGCCTACGCCGAGATAGCGCCTCAGCTGACGGCGCAGCAGGTTATGCACAGGCTGCCTACACCTCGGTGAGAGTCGTCACGGTCATCGTTTGGTTGTGTAGCTCGCAGCGTGCGCTCGGCGTAAACGGCGATATCTCACCGTAGGAGTAGAAGCCCGTCAGCACCGTGCCCGCACCAACAATGTCACGTACCCCCTCCACCTCTTCCTCCACGCGCTGCTTCAGGACCATCTTGCGGCCTACGCAACTGATCAGGATCGCCAGGTCTGGATTGGTGCCGCCCAACGCCTGGCAGCTCGTTCGGGCCGCACCGGCCGCCCCGTCGATCAAGCGGTCGAAGTTTGCCTTCATGAGCCTTGCCCGCCCGCCTTCCGGCATGTCACCGGCGAAGGTCATGCTTTGCTCAGCGTCGTTCACGGCGAGGATCGTCCGCACGACGCCGGTCTTACTCTCATCATTTTCACGAAGCGCCAGCGGAAAGAGTAAGCCCGTGGCAGGCAGCCCCGCCGCCTGGTCACCGAGGTAGTTCTTGTAGAGCGCCAGCGCCGACGTGCTGTCCAATTCGTAGAGAACGTTGCCCTGCGAACGAGTGATGATTCGCTCCGGACCGAATGGATCCCATCCGCCCAGCGAGCCATATCCCACGCGCAGGCTCTCGCCGTAGAAACCGACGATCGCCACGTTCGAAGTTAGCGCCTCGTCGTTCCATATCACGATCGTCTTCTCGAACCGGTCGTCATCGCCGGACAATCCGCCCGTCACGGTAACATTTGACGGCAGAGCCTCCGTCAGTCCTTTCACCAGTTCGCTGCCGTTTACGTTCAGACCGTCGGATAGCACGAACGCGTGAACAAGCCCGCGATGATCGATCGAGCGCGCCAGCCGTCGGCCCGCCTCCCGGCTGTCTTCCGGGGCTTTGACGAAGACCTGTGCGCTTGAGACGGTGGTATTCTCAAACTGAATCGCCGTGCACACAACTGACCCGTCCAGCACGTTCGTCCCGCTGATTTCGCCTGCCGTCGAACAGCCAACAACGGTAGCGCCGGGGTACCTGTCTTTCAGATCACGGAGAACGTCGCTTCTCTCAAGCTGGTGCCTGGCTCCGAAGGCAAGCACGAGGTTGGCCCCTCCGTTCATCGAGTTCTCGCCCACCGTCTGCCAGCCACGGTCTGGGGTAAAGATCGCCTGATCGATGCGCATAGTAAGCCTCCTCGGACGCTATGTCCTACAGACAAATGACGCTGGGGAGGCCAAACGGTTACTCAGGGAGCCGCGGCAAGTAGATAAGGGCAATGTCTTTCTAGCCAGCCGCCCAAAATCTGCAACACTCTTGTCGCGAAGAAAAAGAGGGCGTTGAGGGCCCTCCAGGTCGCTCTTGGTAACCCAGACCCCTAGCAGCTCACGCTATCCGGGTCAGGCCCGTAGATGCTCCCCGCGTACGTGTAGATGTCCTCGCCGCCGGAGACGCGCACGCGGTTGAGCTCGTACGGATGCGACGGGTCTTGCGCGCCGTAGCCAGTGCCGTCCAGGAGCGCGCCCTTGTAGCCGGCGTCGCGCAGCATCTGCACAACTTCTGCCTGGCGTTGCGTCGAGCCCGAGCGGAACGGCTCGCCGGCGGGATAGACGAAGTACGGCACGTCGTGGCCGAGATGCGACTCGAGGTCGGCCTTCGACGACGCAAGCTGTTCGATGTCCGTCGCGTCGTCTTGCGTGCCGAGGTCGATGTGCGTCACCGTGTGCGACATCATCTCCATGCCCGCCTGCGACATCTCCCCGATCTGCGCCCACGTCATGTACGGCCCGCCCGCATCAACAAATCCCGTCACGATCGCGAACGAGCCAACGAACTCGTGCTGCTGCAGAACCGGAAATCCGTACGTGTACTGACCCGCCCACCCATCGTCGAACGTCAGGATGATCGGCTTCTCTGGCAACGCTGACTTGCCGTCGAAAGCGTCGAACAGGCGCTGCACTGTGATCGGCGTATAGCCGGCGCAGTCGAGGTACGACATCTGCGCCGCGAAGTCCGCCTCGGACGTGGCGAGCGCGTCGTTCCCCGGCCGGTCCGGCGGGCCGATGAGGTGGTACATCATGATCGGCACGTCAACCTGCCCCGACACCGGCGTCCCCCGCGGCGGCGAGTCGCTCGGCGCGGACGTCGGACTGCCGGCCACCGTCGGCGGATCCGTAACGACGATCACGGCGGGCGTCGACGTGTCGTCGCCGACGGCCGTTGGATCGTCGCTGCCGCCGCCGATCGCGCCCGTCCAGACCAGCGCAAACACGATCGCGCCTGCCAGGACGCCCGCGCCGATGATATTCCTTACGTTCGTACAGTCACCTCGATACCAGTGTGCTCGTATCAAACAGCAAGCATCAAGCAACAAACTATGATCTGCGCCCAATCTGCGCCAATCTGCGGCCAAAATTCCACTCACACCTCGCACCTGACACCTCACACCTTGTACCATCGCGCCTATGACCGACGAGATCACCATCCGGCGCGCCACCGCCGACGACGCCGACGCGATGGCGCGCCTGCGCCACGCTATGCAGAGCGAGCTCATGTCGACTGAGAGCGGCGGACTCTCGGCGGACGATCTGGTCAAGCGCAACCACGACTACTTCCGCGAGAAGCTGCCGACCGGCGATTTCGTAGCGTTCGTCGCGGAATCGAGCGGCGCCATCGTCGCCACGAGCGGCGTCGTCGTCTACCGCGCCCCACCGACGGGCGGCAACCCAACCGGCGTCGAAGGCTACGTGATGAACATGTACACCGTGCCGACTCACCGCGGCCGCGGCATCGCCACACGCCTCCTCGACCAGATCGTCGCGCACATCCGCGCGCTCGGCGGGCACCGCGTCTGGCTGCGGGCCAGCGACCTGGGCCGCCCCGTCTACCACCGCTACGGTTTTCGCGGCGATGATCCGCACTACATGCTGTACCCGTTCCCGAAGGAAGGCCCGGAATGAGCAAGCTGCAGCTCCTCCGCGACTTCTACGACTACAACCAGTACGCCAACGACCGTCTGCTCGAGGTGATGTCCGGCGCGGGCGATGAACACCTGCGCGACGTTATCGCCACGCTGGCGCACATCGTCGCCGCGCAGATCAACTGGCTGGAGCGCTGGCAAACGGGCGTCAACGAGCGATCAACCATCGAGCTGCAGGAAACGATCCGCACGCTGGACCAGCTGCGCGAGTCCTTCGAGCGGTCACACGCTGACCTGCGACAGTACATCGCCGGACTAACCGATGCCGATGTGGATCGCCCGCTCACCTTCAAGGACAGCACGGGCACGACGACCGAGCGATTACTCTGGCAGCTGATGCTGCACGTCGCCAACCACGGCACCTACCACCGCGGCGAGGCCGCCGCCGCACTCACCGCCCTCGGCCATTCTCCGGGTGACCTCGACTTCAGCTACTGGGCGCAGGCCCGAGACGGCTAGCGCAACAAGCGCCTTCGCGCGAACCAGACTCCCATCGCGAGCAGCGTCACGACAACAGCGATCACCGCGTACGCGCCGCCAAACCAACTGCCCCCACTCTTCGGATCGACGTGAAGTTCGGCGGCACCACCTACGGGGGCTGCTGGCGTTGCGGTTGGCGTGGAAGTCGGCGTAGCAGGCTGGGCGGTTGGAGCGGGCGTGTCCGCGCAGGTCGACGGGTGGACAGCGATCCTGGCGTCTCGGACTTCGCCAATGTAGTAGGCGCCCTGACCCCCAGTGTTGTCGTAAATCAAGGGCGGACCCTGCAGCGGCGTGTACTGGAGATGCAGGGAGCTGACACCGGGGGTGAGACCTTGGAGCGTGAGGCGGATGAGAATACCCTTCCCGGACTCACCGACGGAACCGAAATCAACTTCCTCCATGGAAAAGTCCCCTGGATTGGAGTCCGAATCTGGTGGCGCCTCAGTGTTGGTCAGGTTTCCGTGGTGCGGGGTTGCCTGGTACTCCATGCCAATTGAATTGTTAACTGCGGACACCTGGACTACTGACGGATCGAGGATGAGATCCATGTCGAATGCCTGGATGTTTGGTCCGATACCGTTTGCAGTTTCGTGATTCGGGATACTGTCGACGACGATGTCCATTTGGGTGGAGCCGCCCGGATCGACCTCGGCGCAACTCTGGACAGTGCCCAGCATCCCCGGCTGGCAGCCTTGTCCGGCGCACGGCGACGATAAGTTCCCCGTCGTATCCATATCCACCGCGAGCAGGCCGACGTCCGGTCCGCCGGCTGGAACGGTGGGTGTCGGGTACGCTGTAAAGGTCGGCGTCGGAGCCCCAGGGGTCGGACTTGGCGTGGGCGTTGGAGTTGGCGTCAACGGCGGCGGCACGGTTGGTACAGGCGACGGAGTTGGTGTGCCTGTCGCGGTCGGGCACGTCGCCGGATGAACGGCGATGATGCTGTCCACTACAATACCGACGGTATAAGGATTGATATTACGCGTATGGTCGTAGATATGCGGTTGCGATCCCAGGAGCGTGTACTGCAAGTGTAAGGTACTGACTCCAGAGGCGAGACCCTGAAGCGTGAGCCTGGCCAAGGTGCCTTTGCCCGACTCGCCCGTCGCACTGAGATCGATCTCACTCATGAAGAAGTCGCCATCCGAGTCAGGCGTCGTATCCGTGCTGTGACTAGCCCCGCCACCTGGGGTCCCCTGGTACTCCATGCCAATCGCCATATTCGCTGCGGACACCTGCACCTTCGATGAGTCGAGTATCAGATCCATGTCGAATCCCAGGATGTTCGGTCCTGCACCACTGGGTCCCTTTTGTTCCGGGATGCCGTCAACAACGACGTCAACCTGAACGGTCGAGCCCACGTCAACCTCGGCGCACGTCTGGATCGCTCAACGTACCCGGCTGCAGCCCTCCCCAGCGCACGGCGTCGACGAGTTTCCCGTGATATCCATGTCGATCCCGACCAGGCTGATGTCTGGCGCTACCGCAACGCCAACCTCCGCCCCCGAAAACAAGCAAACGTCCAGGACAAGCAGAATCGCGAAAACAGCAGCTAAAGCCGAGACACGCACCAAAGATTGCAAGGACCGCACCCCCAAATAGCCGGTGCAAGAAGCATCTGCCTCACGTCAGAAGAGGTCAAGCAGCCGACGCTACCAGACGATCCCTCGCTCCTGCAGCGCCGTTATCCTCCAGCGACAGGCCGAGCGCGGACAACACCTCGCCGTCGTGAGACGAACGACGATCTCGCTCGCCCCGCGTTCCCGCTGCTTGAGCGAGAACGCGGGGCAACGAGCGTGCAGTCAGCTAGCGGAGCCACCGCCTTCTGCCGTACCAGAGACCGGCGCTGAGCACAACCAGAGCAGCGGCAGCGACGACGGCCAGCGGGATTAATGAGAATGGCGATCCAGAGTCGGACACTGAGAGTGCGACGATGCCACCGACCGGGACAGGCGGCACATAGTAGACGATGGGGTTGAAGCTGCATCCGGCCGTGGTGATCTCGCACTCCAGCCCCGCGAGAGGCGCGACGAAGAGGATGAAGGACGACGACGACGACGCGCCTGTGATAGATGTATTCAGCGAAACGTGGAAGCAATTTGTGGGCGTCACTACATCCGCCATGACGCCGCCGGGAAGATCTTTCATGTTGGTTGCCCAGGCGGCCGCCATACCGTCCGCCGTTGTGTTCACTGGCGGTGAGACGGTTCCCACACGGGACTCAGGCGGGCCGCTGAGTTTCGTAATGAGCAGGCGCCACTTCCAGCCAACGTTGGTGGAGGTGCCCACGATACAGAAGTCTCCTGGTGATTGATTGATCGAAGGAAGCGTCCCGGAGCAGCTGACCGGGTCGTTGACCACAGTAGCGCTTGGAATGAACGTTGCCGCCACCTGGACAATGCCGGGGGCGTTGCACTGGTGCAACGGAACGCCAAGGTTGGTGGAACCCAGGAAGTCGGTGGAGATGGTAGCCGGGGTGCAGAACGTTACCGGCGGGGGCTGCGTTGGGTCGCCAAGAATTGTTGTCGAAACATAGGAGGTCGGCGTCTCGAACACCAGGATGTTTACCGTCGTGGGGACCGGACCGGTTGGCAGCGTGCCATAGTAGCGTGCGATCAATGGATAGCCAGCCGCGTTTAGCGCAGTCGCGTGGGCGTCAGACTCGAGGTCAAGCGGCCAGACGACTGGGGAAAACATTGCCGCCGCGCCAGCAACGTTGGGGCCTTCGGAGTCCATTCCGCCAGATACCCACGTGCTTGTCGTGTAGTCCGGTAGCGCGGCGTCGATCAGGGTTACGGCCGGGTATGTATAGTTAGCGAAACCAGGAATGCACGTCCCAGCGACGACCCCGGACGTGAAACCCATTGCGCCTATTTGCGTTCCATTGGGCACGCCACCCCCGAGCTGGTAGCTGGGCGCGATCGTGAACTTCGGCTTCGGGATCGACGTGTCGGCGAGTTCAAACGGGTCAGCAGCGAGGATCTCTGTAGTCTGGTACATCTCGCAGGGAACGCCGATCACGCAGTCGTCGCCACCCGTTCCCACCGAAGCCAGCGGGCATGGCTGGAAGCTGTCGCACGGCGGGTCGCTTGTGCTGGCCGGGCCGACGTTGTCGTCAATCGTCATCGTGAACGTCTGCGTAGTTGCATGGGCGGGGCTGCTGCCGCCAAGGAGAAGCAGCAACGTCAGGGCCGCCAGTACTCCGGCCAAGGTAAGGTGTCTCATGAGTCCCCCTTTCTTGAGCGCCATCGCTCGGACGGTTAGTGGGAGTGGCGGAAGTGAGCAACAGAGAGCAAAACGCCGCGAACGGCGAAGCAATAGGAACCACTGCGCGATGACCGTCGCAGCATTGGCCGCACCCCCCTAGATTGTCGCCGTCAGCATGCGGGTAGGGCCGGAATCTGTCAATCAGGGCCGCGGTGACTGTTCAGCGTCGATTGTCGGCGATCATTTCAGTCGGATTGCTCTTAGACCAAAACAGCCGATACTAACAAACCGAAGTGATATCGCAGCGTTTTAGAGGGACGCGGAGGGGATTCGTCCCCTCCGCGCAGTTCATTCTTAGCAGGCGCGTGAAGCAATCCCGCAACCGCTACCCTCCCGCCGCCAAACACCGGCTAGCGGAGCCACCGCCTTCTGGCGTACCAGCCGCCAGCGCTAAACACAGCCAGTGCGGCGGCAGCGACAGCGGCCAGCGGCGTCCACGGGACGGATGGGCCGGAGTCAGCGGCCAAAGGCGCGCCACGCTCAACCGAAAGCTCCGCGATGCCCCCGACAGCAAGATCTGTGTCTCCTATGCACTTGCCGGTGCTGAGGGCGTTGTAGATCGCCACTATGTCCGCTTGCGGTACCGCGCGGTCGAATATCTCCACTTCGTCGAGCGCGATTTCACCTTGACCGGCGGGTTCCGGCAACCGTGTGCCGCCGACACGGACGCCCACAACGTTCGTGATCGGGTTACAAAACGCGGCGTCAACGGCCGGCCCGCTCGGTAGGCCGTCGATATAGAGCTGCCCACGGTAACCGAGGGTTGGCGGATTTACGTACGAGACTGTTCTCGCGAGAGTAATCGCAACATGACTCCATTGGTCGTAGGGGACGATCCCACCCGCGACCGTGCTCAACTCGGCCCCGTCGGTGTATTGGAACATCAAACGGCCGCCGTCGACGTAAAACACATACCCCTCCGGGGCAAAATATTGGGCCGCCGTCCCAAAGGGACAATTGATTACGGTGATCCAGGCGAAAGGATCCCACTTGTCCACGATCGGCTGGATGACGCCTGGGACGTTTGGATTGGGTGTCACGGGGTGGATCCACGCGTCGATACTAAAGTCTCCGCTGCCGGGCTCCAGTTTCGTGCTGCTGGACACCTGCACGAACGTGGCGCTGTTAGGGAAATCGAGGGCGCCGCGGACCATCCCCGCGACGGGCGCGGGGCCGCCGCTGCCCACCGGCGCCGGCACCGACAAGCCGTCATGATTTCCAACGGTGATATCGGTAATGGTGCTCCCTGCCTTTTCGTCCAGGGGCCACCAGGCTTGCATGCCAGCGGGAGGTTTTGCGCACTGGCACGGAAAGCCCACCGTGAGCCGGAGTCTCTGCGCTGCTGATGGTGGAGCACTTGTGTTCCCCATTGTCGTATCGGTCGCGGTACTGCTATCGACCGCGTATCCAACAATACCCGGCATCGAATTATCCCCGAGGGCGACGAAGCTCGCGACGAAGTCTGCATACTGAGTTGGTCGTCCACTAACGGTGGTGAAATTGAGGTCTACCCTCGCGATATTCAAGCCTCCCCCGGAGGGCAAACAACAGGGGGGCGAATGACCGGGCACGACGGCCTCAATCGTGACGAACTGCCCATTCGCATAATCACGAGTCCCATCCCAATCGGAAAAGAAGACGTCATAGGACTCCGCCTGTGGCGCGCCGGGGTCCCCTACGAAGTCATTGGCAGTGGTGGTTGCGCCTAGGGCACCTGCGCCTGAAGTAGGTAGCCGCGTTGCCAACTGGCCAGATGATGATAGGTCGCTGAACTGATGTTGCGTTGGCGCTGCGAAAGTACTCTCCCAGAAAGTGATGGAGTCCAAGCCTTGGATATCCTTGACTGCGGGGCGGATGCAGGGGCATTCATAGGTCACGGACCCCTCGACGATGAGGCCTGTGACAATCTGGGCTGTATCCCTAACGGTGACAATTATTTCATTGACGATCGATCCGGACTTAAAGCAGTTCGGATCAGAGGATGAGACTTGCAAAGGAGCCTGGGAGAATCCCCCTGTGCCTGCCGATCCAATGAGGGGGCAGGCATTAAGAGTTACAGTTTGACCCTTGATTTCGTCGTCTGCGTTGAGCTTCATCGTTAGCTGTGGAGAGGTAAATCCCGGAGGCAAGGTGAAATAGAAAGCATATTTGAAGTCGCGCGGCGTACTTTGGTTCCCGGGGTATTTGTCGCGGTTAATGGATATCCAGTTGCTACTTGAGTAATAGGCACTTGCCGTCGGCCAGTCAGAAGAGCCGTCCACCACATCGGCCGGTCTCCCGGTCGCGTTGTTGGCGGGCGGGGGCGTGAGGTGGCTCGGGAACGGGAACAGCAGAGGATCATAGTAAGGCGACATATAAGTCCCCGGATCGGAGATCACTCTCCATTCGTTGTCCAGAACGCACAGTGGGCTGGAAGTGCGCCCGCACGCATACGCACCTGCACTTGGATCTGTATATGGTTTTATTTTGTGCGGTGCCGGCATCGCTTGATCGTATCCCGTGTTGAGATTTATCGTCTCGGAGCACGTGCAAACCATCGTAATGTCCTCAAGCCCGTCGGGCGAAGATGTCGGCATGTCAGCGGTTGACGTGCTGAAGGGGTAGCCTTCCAAGTCGTAGATCTTGTGAACATCAGTGGCGACTAGGTCGGGCGCGCACGGGCAGTCGATGTCGATGGCCTCGTAATCGATACCGCTCACTCCTCCGACTGGCAACGTGACGTCCATTACGGGCGTGACCGGGCCGCCGCTCAGGCACGCAGCCGCGTCAATGACGTGCAAGACGCTGGGGGTAACGGAGTTGGGATCATCAGCGGCATCGGTCAGGAGGTATCTCCCAGAGCCTGCGAGCCCGGCGATCTTGGCGACGGCCAGCGTATCGTTGGCGTTCCCCGGGACGGAGCATGATGTGATCAGGGCTCCGCTCGTTCTATCGATTTCGTATAGGAAACTCACGTAAGTGGACTGCGGCTGTGGCGTGTAACCGGCGGCCCAAATATAGTTGCTGTTATCCGGGTCGACATCCAACGCGGCGACGTCATCCTGTATAGCGCCACCTGGCCCATCGGCGAAGGGTATTGACGGTAGAGGTGTACAGGAGGGTGGAGGCGTCGTCTTGTGGATAAAGCCATCTGCGGGGATGAATGTGTACCACAGGTTACCGTCCACGGGGTCAAACGCGATGCCTCGTCCGTTCAAAGATCCGGCGGGTACACAGCTGGGGCCAGCGACGTCGGCTCCGATGTCATACTCCAGTATCCTGCTAGCGCTCCCCGCTTCGTACCCCCAGAGTTTGGTACCGGGCACTCCGTGGCCGGCATTAGTATCCGCGTGCGAACCGAGGAGAGCCAGGCCACCCACCACCAACGCAAGCAGCAACAAACGCCCAGGTTGAACCTTAGTAAATGTCAAAGCCAGCGCGGTCAGACTCCGCACGTATTTCATGACTAACCCCCTTGATTTTGTTAACGCGTTTGGTCATGGCCGTAGTGAGACGTTAGGCTACCGCGCACATAGGGCAGCTCCTTGCCCGACAAATACACGCGCCCGGGCAGACAACGAATGGGCGTGAGGGAGCTAAGCCCGCAGAAAATGGGGCAAGAGAAAAAACGCGCGAGAAAACTGGCAGCACGCGCCGCACCCCCTATATTTGCGGCCAGCATGGGCCTCGATCGGGATATTGTCAAGTCGTTTACAGGGTATTTACCAGACGATCCCCTGCTCCTGCAGCGCCGTGATCTCCTCCGCCGTGAGCCCCGCCTCCGTCAGCACCGCGAACGTGTCGCGGGCGAAGTCCGGCGCGTCCTCTGTGCCTGCCGGGACGCCGGCGACGTTGAACGACGCACGCACGAACTGCATGCCAGACATCGTCTCTGTGAGAAAGCCTTCGGCCTGCACGTCCGGGTCTTCGAGCAGCTCAGCGAGATGTCGCACCGGTGCGCAGGGCACGCCCATGCCGACGATGCGCCCCAACCACTCGGGGCTTGGACGCTTCGCCATCGCCTCCGCGACGATCGCGATCAGCTCCTTCGCGTGCTCGATGCGGCCGCGGCCGCGCTCGAAGCGCTCATCGTGCTTGAGGTCCGCGCGCTCGATCACGTCGCAGAACGCGAACCAGTTGTCTTTCGACATCGCCGTCATGCCCAGCGCGATCCACTCGCCGTCGCCGCACTTGTACAGGTTGAGAAAGGCGTTCGCCGCGTTCGCCGGATCGAACGGGCGCAGCGGCTCGCCGATGTTCTTGATCGCGCCGACGTGCAGCTGCTGGAACCAGAGCATCCCCTGCAGCAGCGACGTGCTCACGACCTCGCCGACGCCCGTCCTCTCACGGCGAAGGAGCGCGGCAGTGATCGCGAACGCCAGGTTCGTCCCCGAGAGCACGTCCGCGAGCCCGCCCGGCGGGTAGTATGGATCCTCGTCTCGCGAGGCGGTGTACATGAAGCCGGAGAACGCGGTCCCCGTCGTGTCCTGTGAGGGGATATCGGCCAGCGCGCTCTTCGTCCCGAGCCCACCGCCCTGCGCGTAGACAAGACGCGGATTGATCGCCGTCAGCTCTTCCGCCGTCGCCCCGAACTGCTTGAGCGTGCGCGGCAGCAGGTTCGTGAGGAAGACGTCTGCCCCCGCGACGAGCCGGTGCAGGATCGCGCGCCCTTCCTCGCGGCGCAGGTCAATCGCCAGCGAACGCTTGCCCCTGTTGACGAGCTCCCACATCAGCGCGCGCCCGTCCGCCGTCACCATCGAGGCGCCGAACAGCGTCTGCAATCCGCGTGTGAAGTCGCCTTCGCCGGGCTTTTCGATCTTGATGACGTCGGCCCCGAGGTCTGCCAGCACCTGTCCCGCCAGCGGACCCTGGATCCAGATCGTCAGGTCGATCACGCGCACGCCGGAAAGCGGCGCCGGAACGTCGGTACTCACGATGCTCGATGATAGCAGCGTTCGTCATCCTGAGGCCGCAGCCGAAGGATCTAGCTCGCGAGCAAAGGGTCTCTCTTCAGCGAACGACGTTCGGCGCGACGCAACGACGGCCCCCTATGCAGACGTTCGCTGGCGGCAGCGTCCACCTGGACGGCGAGATCCTTCGTTCCTCAGGATGACGGCAATCGCGTACAATACCCGCCATGACACGCCCCGTCGTCGCAATCACTGGCGCCAGCCGCGGCATCGGTAAGCAGATGGCGATCGACTTCGCCGCGAACGGCTACGACGTCGCCTGCCTGGCGCGATCGGCCGCCGGCCACGAGACTAAGCTCCCCGGCACCGTGGACGAGACCGCCCAGGCCGTCGAAAAGGCAGGGGGCCGCGCCATCGCGCTGTCGGTCGACGTGCGTCACGAAGAGGAAGTAGAGCACGCCGCAGACCGCATCTACGCCGAGTTCGGCCGCTGCGACGTGCTGATCAACAACGCCGCCATCGCCGTGCCCGGCCGCACGCTCGACCTGCCGACGAAGTCCTGGCGCCTCGGCGTTGACGTCAATATCAACGGCCCCTTTTACGGGATCGTCTACTACGCCCCGCGCATGATCGAGGCAGGCGAGGGCAGCATCATCAACGTCTCCTCGATGGCCAGTAAGACTCCGGAGTTCGGGCGCATCAACTACACCGTCACGAAGCGGGCCCTCGAAGCGATGACCGAAGGCTTCGCCCACGAGCTGCGCGGCAAGGTCGCCGTGAACTGCATCCAGCTCGAGCTGATGGTCTGGAGCGAGGGTTTCGCCTCCACCCTCGGCGAAACGAACAAGGCCGGCTTCGAGCACCCCATCGTCATGTCCGACGCCGCTCTCTGGCTGGCCGCCCAGCCCATCTCCTACACCGGCCACATCCTCACGATCGCCGAGCTCCGCGAGCAAGGCGTCGTCCGCGGCCCAACGCCGGCCTAGCGCCACCCGACGCTTGCACGCCACCGTATAATCGAACCCGAACGGGGGGCGCACATGTCCGATACCCTGCGAAATGGCCTCGTAGCATTCGCAATGGCGGCCACCGCCGTCATTGTCGTTAGCTTCGTGCTGCTGCTTGCGACCAGCGGCGGCGACGACAACACTCGTGTCGGCGACGCAACCAGCATGACGCCCGCGGTCCTGGGCGAGTCCCAGACGCCGGTCCTGACCCCAACCGCGACAGCAGTTCCTTAGCTGACGCCTGTTTGAGGCAGGGGAGTTTGTTTGGCATTTTCGTGTTTTCCGGCTTGACATCACCTCATTACCCGTATATGCTCATACGTGCATAGACGCAAGGAGATACAGATGCCACGCCTGACCACCGCCAAACAGCACACCGAGACCGGCCCCGCCGTTGAGTTCGTGCTGTCTGTGCCCCTCGACCTCATGAACGCGATGTACTTCACCCACCTTGTGGTCGACTCCGAGGGCGTCGAGGGCTGGCCCGTTGAGGTGCGCAAGCAGATGGCGCCCGACCTCCTGGCCGAGCTCGACCTCCTGTTCAGCGCCCCGATCGAGCAACCCGGCATCGCCGGTACCCTCGGCGACCACCTCTGGGAGCACCCGGAGACGTGGCGATCTGTCGAGGACCTGCTCGCCTACGTACGCAGCCTCCCGCTCGGCGTGGCCGACACGGAGGGCAACATCGGCGTGCAGGGCCTCTTCTTCAACACGTTCTGCGACAACCAGCTCGGCAAGTTCGACGACCTCCAGACGCCCAGCCGCGAGAACCTGATCGCCCGGATCGAACGTGTCGGCGGCGAGCCGAAGCCGATGCTCGCACTCTGGGACAACCCCGAGGCGCTGCGCGATCGTCTCGCCACCCTGATCGAGCGCTTCTACAACGAGCACTACAAGGCGACGCTGCCTGATCGGCTCCCCAGCCTTGAGCGCAGCGTAGCCGCGCACCGCGGCGACAACATCGACAAAATCAGCGAAGTGATGCGTGCCGTTCTCAACCGCGACACGTTCTGCGTCGACGCCCAGTGCGCCGGATCGTACAAGAAGCTACTCTTCGCGCCCTCCGTCGACATGGGGCCTTACGCTTCGTGCGCGGTTCTGCCCGCAATACACGGCATGTTCTATCCCTGCGAGACGCGCTTCGTCCTCGGCAGCGACGACGCCGAGGAGATGATCCGCATCGCCCGCATCCACAAGGCTCTCGGCGATGAGCAGCGGCTGCGAATGCTCGAAATGCTTCGCGGCGGCGAGATGTACGTGCAGGAGATCGTTGACCGCACGGGCCTGCACCAGTCCGTCGTCTCGCGACACCTGATGTTCCTCAAAGCCGTCGGCCTGCTCCAGGTACGGAAGCAGAACAACATGAAGTTCTACTCGCTCTCGCCGGACGCCGGCCACTACCTTCAGAAGACACTCGACATGTTCGCCCTCGCGGCGCCCAGGGGAGGATTGCGATGAACCTCTACGCTATAGAGAAGGTCCAGCAGCTAGAGTCCGAACTAAACGCGAAGAAGCAGCTCCCTCACCCAGAAAAGCCGCGGCGCAAGCCGGTCTTCGGCCCGCTGGCTGCCGGCGCCGGCCGCACCCTCCGCCGCGTCGGCGAAGGCCTGGAATCGTGGGCGAACCCCCCGCTTCCGGACCGCGACCAGCACGCACGTCGCGACACAGCTTAGCGCTCACTTCAGCTTCGCGAACGGCTGGCGCCGCACGATGCGCGATAAGGCGAACGACACGATCGAAATCACCAGCGCGCCGATGAACGCCGGCCAGAACCCGTCGATGTCGAAGCCGATGCTGAGCCAGTGGCAGACCCGCTCCGCGAGAAGGACGATCACCGCGTTTATGACGAGCGCAAAGAGGCCGAGCGTCAGCAGCTGCAGCGGACAGGTCAGGAACAGCAGCACCGGCCGCACCAGCGCCCGCACGAAGACGAAGATCGCCGTGGCCCAGAGCAGCGCCTGCCAGTCCTCGATGAACCAGCGGTCACGCTCGTAGACCACGTCGTTCACGAACCACTTCGCTGCGAGGAAGGCACCGATGACGATCGCCCAGCGGACGAGGATGCGCACTATCCACGGCACGCGCTCCTGGTCCCACGGCGGCTCTGTGTACTCCCAGTACGTGTAAGATGTCGGCATCGGACGGATTGTAGCACTGAGCGGAGGCACTGTTGGACGCGTACAAAGCGATCGTCACCAAGCGCGACACAAGGTCTTACACCAAAGACCCGATCTCTGACGACGCCCTCCGCCGCGTCCTCCAGGCCGGGCGCATGGCCGGCTCGAGCAAGAACCAGCAGCCCGTCCGGTTCGTTGTCATCCGCGACAAGAAGCACATGGCGGAGCTCAAGAAGTGCGCCGACTTCGGCGAGCCGCTGATCCCGGCCACCGCCGCCATCGCCATCGTCATCGGCCCTGAAAGCAACGTCGGCGACTTCGACGCCGGGCGCGCGGCGCAGAACATTATGATCTGCGCCTGGAACGAAGGCCTCGCCTCCTGCCCGCTCCGCATCCACCGCGAAGACTGCGGCCGCGAAGTCCTCGGAATGCCCGAGGGCTGGCGCATCTCGATGGTCGTCGCCCTCGGCCACCCGGATCCCAACGTCCCGATGTCCATGAACCGCTCGCGCAAGCCGTTCGAGGAGTACGTGCATTGGGAGCGATGGTCAGAGGACGGGGCGTAAGGGACTGTCAACGAATTGCCTTCGGCGAAACGAATTAACGAATCGGTTGCTTCACCCCGCCGCATTCGTTAATTCGGTCTCCTCATTCGGTGACAGCCAGCTTCCTCGCAACGCCGAGGCACCGCCTAGACGATCCCGGGCGGTTCGGGCACGACCGCCGCGTCCACAACCATCGCCGCGGGCGACTCCCGCATCTGCCACACGGGCGTAACCACCAGGAATAAGCCGGACGCGATCATGACGCCGCTCGCCGCGACAAGCGTTTCGCGCAAGCCAATGAACTCGCCCGTCACACCGCCGACGAGCGCGCCCAATAGCATCGCGACCGTGTTGGAGACGCGGAAGCCGGACGACACGCGGCCGAGCAGCTCCGGCGCCGTGATCGACTGCTTGAGCGTCTGGTGGTTCACCTGCCAGATCATGTATAACCCGTCGCCGAACTGCGCGCCGATCATCATCATCAGCGCGTAGATCGAGGCGTCGTGCGCGGCAGGAATCAGCAGCATGGCGACGCCCATGCTGGACAGCCCCACCATCAGCGCCGGGCCGAGCCCGAGGCGCGCGGCCGCTCGCCCCGCAAACGTTGCGCCGATCAGCGAAGCCGCACCTCCAACGGCCCACGTCATACCCAGCACGCCCGGATCGAAGCCGAGCTCGCCGGCCGTGTACAGGAGGAACACCGCGCCGTACATGCGGAAGGCGAACCCGGAGATATCGTGCGCGATCAGCGTCGAGCGGAGGATCGGGTTGCGCGCGATCGTGCGGGAGCCCTCGATGATCTCTTGGCGCACGCCTTCGCGGTTCTCGGCAGGGCGCGGCGTTGGTTCAGGCTTCCGGATGACGATAAGCGCAGCGGCGGAGGCGAGGAACGATATCGCATCGACGAGAATGGCGATCGGCGCCGTCAGCACCTGCACCATCCAACCGGAGATCCCGAAGCCTCCGACCTCCGCCACCGCCGCGCTCGCCGCCATCTTCGAGTTGCCTTCGAGTATGTTGTCCTTCTCGACGAGCGTTGGCAGGTAGGCCTGGTACGACACGTCGAACAAGATCTCGAACGTGCCGGTGACGAACGAGACGACGAATAGCTGCCCGATCGTCAGCGCATCGAACGCGTAAGCGATCGGGATCGTCACCAGCGCGGCGAACCGGCCAACGTCGGCGATGATCATCAGCGGCCGCTTGCGCAGCCGGTCCACCCAGACGCCGGCGAACAGGCCGAGAAATACGTCCGGGACGAGGTGCGCCGCCCCGATGAAGCCGATCTCGAGCGCGTTCGCGTGCAGGACCAGCACCGCCGTGAACGCGAGCGCTGATCCGCCCACCATGTTCCCGAAGACGGAGACGGTTTCGCCCGTCCAGAGCTTCAGGAAGTCGGGATGGCGGAGGAGGCCGGTGCGTCTCACAGCGCCTGCCTGCCCGGTAGGCAGGGATTGCCTGCGGCGCAACGGATAAACGGATTCGCAGCGTTCCGGGAGCCACGTTTGTCATCCTGAGGAACGAAGGATCTCGTCCAGCAGAACAACGCCGGTTCAGCCGACGGTCGCTCAACACGGACGCCGAGCGCGCAGAACGTCGTTCGCTGGGTCATCCGCTCCCGCCCGCGAGCTAGATCCTTCGGCTGCGGCCTCAGGATGACATCTTCTACATCCACTTCCAACCCGCTACCCCTGTCGCTTCAGCTTTCCGGTCTTCTTGGCCCAGCGCTCCGCCACCGCGAAGACGGCGATGCTCCCCGGCAGCATGACGGCGCCGAACAGCGCTAGTATCCCCAGCTGGTCCGCGTTCGCGGAGAAGTTGTCGCCGTCGATGATTGCGCCGCGGATGCCTTCGAGAACGTAAGTCGCCGGCGAGAGGAAAGAGAAGACGCGCAGCCATGCGGGGAGCACGTCCGTGCTGTAGTAAACGCCGGAGATGAGCAGCACCACCGCCTGCAGCATGAACGACATCTGCGTGCCACGCTCCGGGTAGAGCAGCGGCAGAACGCCGGCGAGAATGCCCAGGCCAGCGATCGAGAAACTGCCGACCGCGATAATGGCGATGGCGCTACCCCAGTCCGCCTGCCCGAGCTCGACGTTGAAGAACGGTAGCGCGATCAGAAGGATGAGCAGCGTCCTCACAAGCGCGTGCATGATCCCGAACGCGGCCATGCCGACGAGGTGTATCCAGCGCGGGACGGGCGCCATCAGCGTATGCTCGATCGTCCCTTCCCAGCGCTCCCACGTGACGACGAGGCTGATGTCGTCCAGCACGGCCGACAGATACGCCCAGACGAGCGTGCCGAGCAGCAAGAAGAGCACGAGCTTGCTCGCCTGCTCGTGCGAGGCGAGTCCTTCGTGCTCCGCCTGCTTGGCGATGAACGTGATCGCCAGCGTGTTGACCACGCCGTAGACCAGCCACACAAGCTCCCAGGCCCAGTATCGTTTCCAGAGGTTGGTCTGCCGTTCCACGAACGCCCACCCGAGCGTGAGCATTCCACGGGATCGTGGAACGGCGATTCGATTCGGTAGCGTTGTCATCTCGCCATCACCTCCGCCGGTACTTCGTCTTCGGCGATGTCCTTGCCGGTCAGCGCCATGAAGACGTCGTCCATGCTCGTGTTCGCTGCGTTGCTGTTGCCTACGCGTTGCTTCAGTTCCTGCGACGTGCCCACCGCCACGATCCGCCCGCCGGCGATGAACGAGATGCGGTCGCAGAGGACTTCCGCTTCCTCCATGTCGTGTGTCGTCAGCAGGATCGTCGCGTCGTGGTCTCGCTGCACCTGCTGGATGAAGCGCTGCACGTCTCGCTTCGAGCGGGGGTCGAGGCCGGTCGTCGGCTCGTCCAGCAGCATCAGCACCGGCGAGGTCAGGAACGACCGCGCCACCGCGATCTTCTGCTGCTGCCCGCGCGAGAGGTGGCTCATCGGCTCGTTGATCTTGTCAGCCTCGAAGCCGAGCCGCTCCAGGATGTCCGGCACCTTCGTGCGGATCTCCGCCAAAGTCAGCCCGTACACCCGGCCGAAGAACAGCAGGTTCTCGTACGGCGACATGTTGCGGAAGAACGACGGGTCCGCGGAGACGCGGTTGATCAGCGCCCGCACTTTTCCCGCTTCGCTCACGACGTCGTAGCCGAAGATCTCCACCGAGCCGCTGTCCGGCAGCAGCAGCGTGCTGAGAATGCGCACCATCGTCGACTTGCCCGAGCCGTTCGCACCGATCAGCCCAAACACTTCGCCTTTCTGCACCTCGATCGAGATGTCCTGCAGGACGTGCGCGGCCTTCTCCTCCGAAGGCGAGCACCAGGGCAGCAGCCGGCGTGCATCGAACCCGCCGCCGAAGTACTTGTTCACGTTCGTTGTCTTCATTGCAATCGTCTGCATCGCTCTCTCCTCACTCGCTTCGCTCATTCGGGAGCGGGTCGTTCGCGAACGACCCCTACCTGTCTCTGCTTCGTATCCTGTCGTCATCTCCTGCCTCCGGTCTGTCAGTAGCCTTCCATCTCGCGAACAACAAAAAACCCACCGGAACACTTCCACGGTGGGCTGGACTACGCGCTCTTGGTTCAGTCCTGAATCAGTGGAAGAAACCTCCTGTGCAGGGCGCACTAATCCGGCCCACAGCCGCATCCGGACTACCCGCGCGCACACGGGCCCCCCGGAAGCTGAAGTTATTGGTAATACCGCTCATTGAACTATCGCTTATCCCCTTTCGAATCTCGGGGATAGTAACAGAGCGCCGGAGAACCTGTCAAGGCGATTCGGCGCGATGGTAGCGTAACGGGCTCTGTGTAAAAGCGAGGGGGCGTACCCTTTCCAGCAAGCAACGAACAAGCTGAGAAAGGAGAACGCCCGATGCAGAGCGTAAAGGCTCTGGACGAACTAACGCCA
>JBGPBZ010000007.1:0-37894 GCA_041481535.1 Dehalococcoidia bacterium
GTAGCCGAGGCTTTCCAGCCTCGGGCCAACGCTCGGGCGAGTCACAACCAGCGCGCAAGCCACTCAAGCCCAGCCTTGGTCGCCTCCTCCGGCCACTGATGCCCTCCGGAGAAGAGCCTCAACATCAGCCGCTCCTCGTCCGCCGCGTAGACCGGCTCCAGCTTCCGGTACAGGGACATCATCCCGTCCAACATCGGTCGGTCGTCCTCGCCGTGCATCGCCAGCAGCGCCGTCGGCGGAAACGCGTCCGCGCAATGAACCGGCTCCAGCTCCGCTATCAACTTCACCACGCCCGGCGACCACTCCGGCTCACGTAACGGTTTGCCCGGATGGAACTCCGGCCACGACAGCCGCCACATCAACTCCCAGTCGGCGTTCCCCCAACCGGCGACTGCCGCCGCCGGCTTACACACGGGAATCGCCGCCAGCACCGCGTGACACCCCAGCGAATTCCCCCACAACGCGATCCGTTTCGCATCCACCTCGGGTCGCCCCCGCAGCTCCTCCACAACCGCCGCTATGTCCCGCGCTGACTCCAGCGACAACCGCGCCACCAGGTTCATGAACGCCCGCGCGCTCGTTCGTATAGCGTCCGGACCCGCGTTCTGCCAGTCCTTCCGCCCCTCCCTGTGCCCGCGCATGTCAATCGCGACGGCGAGGTAGCCCCGCTCGGCCAGCGTAGTTATCAGCGGCTCCTGCGATTCCTTCGACTCCCACATTCCATGCGCGACGATAACTGCCGGACTCGAGGCGCTGCTCTCAGGATCAGCGATCAGCGCCTCGAATCCGCCCGGCGAACAGCTTCCGCCGCATCTTCACCACTCGCCGAGCGTCGCCTGCGCCTCGCGGCGGAGTTCCGACCGGAAGTCCGGGTGCGCGATCGCGATCAGCTCCGCCGCGCGCTGGCGGTGGTTCTTCCCCCACAACCGCGCCACGCCGTACTCCGTGACGATCGTATCCGCGAAGTAGCGCGGCACCGTGATCACAGCGCCCGGCTCGTGCTGCGCGACGATGCGTGAGACCGCGCCCTCCATCGCCGTCGAAGGCAGCATCGTTATCGCCCGCCCGCCGCGCGAGAGCACCGCTCCGATGTGCGTTTCGGGCTGGCCGCCCGTGCCGTTGATCAGCCGCGCACCGAACACGCTTTCCGAGTTGATCTGCCCGATCAGATCGATCGATATCGCGTTGTTGAGCGAATGCATGTTGTCGTTCTGGGAGATCGTGTTCAGCGCCAGCACGTAGTCCGGGTCGTATACCTCAAACTTCGGGTTGTTCGTGACGATGCGCAGGTCCTCGATGTCCGAGCCCGACCACGCGACCGCGATCGCCTTGCCCGCATGCAGCGTCTTGCGCTTGCCGGTGATAACGCCGACATCCACCAACTTTGCGATGCCCGGCGCGACCATCTCCGTGTGCAGGCCAAGATCGTGCTTCTTATCGAACGCGCCGGCGCGCGGCAGGTACGCACCCGGCTCGCCCACGCCGATCTGTATCGTCGCGCCGTCCGGCACGAGCTCGCTGACGTACCCCGCGATGATCTTCGCGACCTCCGGCGGCTGCGCGAGCCCCAGCGTACGCCGCACCTGCAACGGAGGCAGCCGCGACATCGCCGGCCCGATGAGAATCAACCTGTCGAGGTCACCCTTCAGCTCTTCCACGATCGCCAGGTATTCCGCCTTCAGATCCTCGTCCTCGACGCGCCGTAGCCACGCCTGCACCACGGGCATCGTGATCTCGACGGGTGGAATCTCCACAAACGCGTCGATCTCGCTCACGTGTACCTTGTTGTCGCCGCAGACAGGCCGCAGTCCGGCGTCTACCTCCGCGATCGTGCGGCGCGAGTTGCGCACGTACATGCGCTTGTTCCAGTTGTGCGCCCCGAACTGCACGTATCCTTCGTCGTCCGGCGGCGTCACCGCAGTCAGGAAGACATCCACGGGCCGCCGCTCCGGCCTCTCCTCGATGTGCTCCTTCGTCGTAAGCGAGAACAGGTTCGGCAAGTACGTTCCGCGGCCCTCGTCGGTCACCTGGCGTGCGTAGTCGCCGATGAAAAGCTCGAACTCTATCTTGAACAGCTCCGCGTGCTCGCCTCGCAGCCACCCCGGGTCCGTGAGAGGCGCTGCGAGGCGCAGCTCGATAGGCCCCGCCTCCTGTGCGCGCCGGTAAAGGCCCCCCGGAAGCACTCGCGGTCCCGCGATCGACAGCCCCACCAGGTCCCCGGCCTGCACGATGCGCATCGCATCATCGAGGGGACAGAGGCGCCGTTTGTACTCTTCTCGCCAATCCACAGGAGGCACAGTGGCGTTCATTATGAAGAGGCGAGATACGTCTTACCAGCCCCAGCGCCCCACACCGCCGAACATGAGAGCATTCGAGCAAGGGAGCATCCGTTTACCAGCGGTATTCTTGGTCCAGATGCTCATGTTCCAATGCTCCAATGCTCCTGCTCCCGCCTACCTCATGTTTGAGGCTTTATGATTGCTGTTTGTCCAACGTCTGGACTCCCTCCCGCCCCGTGGATAAGATGTTGACTGCTGAGGCCTGAAACGCATGCCGAACCGTATCGAACGCGAAGTTGAAGAGCTCCTCCAGTCTCTGGACGCCAACCCGCCCAGGCGGCCGCTCTCCACACGTATCGGCGACGCCATCAGCGCCCCCTTCCGCGCGGTCCGGCGCGGATTGCAGAGCATCGCACTTCCCAACATCACCGCCGGCCACGTCCTCCTCGCCGCGATCGGGATCATCGTCGTCGCCTGGGTCGTCGGCGGAGCGGCAGACGCCTGGCGCTGGGTGCTCGCAGGCGGCATCGTGCTGTTCATCGGAGCGTTTCTCTGGTCGCTGCGCCGCCAGTCGCGTCCGCCCGATAAGTACTGGCGCGACAAGCCGCTGGAGCTGCGGCAGCGCGGCTCGTTCTGGGACATCTGGCGGAACAAGCGCCGCTAAGGACAGACGACGACCTTATTCCCGCGCCGGGTTCTCCTGATCGCCTTCGCCCTCGCGGCCTGCATCGTCGCCTGCGGCGGCGATGACAGCGCCTCGCCGACACCCACTGCGTCGCCAATCTCCACCGCATCGCCGACTCCAACCGCCTCGCCCTCGCCGTCGCCAACCGAATCGGCGAGCCCTGACTTCGATACGGACGAGGCGTCGGCGATCCTCAAGCACCTGTCTGTCGACATCGGCATTCGCGCGGGCGGCACGTCAAGCGAGGGACAGGCCGCGGGCTACCTCCGCGATCAGCTCGCCTCCTGGGGCTACGACGCGAGCGAGCAGCCGTTCCCGATCGAGGTCTACCAGCCAACCCTCACCACGCTCGACGAGCTTGCGCCCGAGCCGAAGACGCTTTCACCGCTGCCGCTCATCAACGCCGGTCCCGGCACGGCCGAAGGCGAGATCGTCGTCGTGCCCAACCTCGGCGAGACTGCTGACTTCCCGGCGAACACGGCCGGCCGCATCGCCCTGATCCATCGCGGCACGATCACTTTCAACGAGAAGGTTCAGAACGCGGAGGCCGCCGGCGCGATCGGCGTCATCGTCTACAACAACGCGTCCGGTAACGTGCAGGCGCCCCTGCGCGAGCCCAGCACTGTCCCCGCCGTCACGATCTCGCAGGAGGAAGGCGAAGCGCTCGTCGCCGCGGCGCAGGCCGGGACCGTGCGCGTCCGCATGTCGATCGAGGCAACCGTTAGCACCGGCGAGTCCCAAAACGTCATCGGCCGCTCTCCCGGCAGCGACTGCCGCATTCTCGTCGGCAGCCACTACGACAGCGTGCCGGCCGGCCCCGGCGCCAACGACAACGGCTCCGGCACCGTCGTGGCGATGGAGATCGCCCGCGTCCTCGCCACCCGCGGCCAGACTGCGCACGTCTGCATCACCCTCTTCGGCTCGGAGGAGCTGGGGCTGATCGGCAGCGCTTACTACGCCGCCCACCTGACCCGCGATGAGAGCGCGGCGATCATCGGCGTCCTCAACTTCGACATGCTCGGCGTCGGCGACGAGTGGCCGTTCATCGGTTCCGACTCGCTCACGCAGCTCGCCCTGCAAATCGCCACGCAGAACGGCATCTCCGCGCGCATCGACGCCGGCCTCCCCATCGGCGTCGGCAGCGACCACGCGAGCTTCGTCCCGCTCGGCATCCCGGTCATCCTCTTCAACTGCTTCTGCGACTCCAACTACCACCTCGCCACAGACCGCTTCGAATTCGTGAAGCCGGCGCGCTTGCTGGAAGCCGGGAAGATCGGCCTGGGGATGATCGAGTCGCTGCGACCGGCGTCGTAGGGGCGCAGCGTCCACCGGAGCGGGAACTCGTCTGGATTTGCGACGTCATGAGGCGTCGAGATGTCCTCTCGATTTGGTGGACGCTGCGCCCCCTACGTTCGGTGAAACATCCGCACCGCCGCCAAATTGACCGCCTCTCGCGCCCGATGCTATCCTGAGACTGCGAAATCCATCGGAATTCTTCCCCTGATTCCACCGGTGGAGGAACCCACGCCGAAGTGGCGGAACGGCAGACGCGCTGCGTTCAGGGCGCAGTGCCCTTATGGGCGTCGGGGTTCAAATCCCCGCTTCGGCACCAGATAGACGATTCGGGTCTTTTGGCCCTTTCGCGCTCGTAGCTCAGTGGATAGAGCGCAGCCCTGCGAAGGCTGAGGTCGTGAGTTCAAGTCTCACCGAGCGCACCATTTTCTCTTCCGACGCTCAGTGGATAGAGTCCGCCGCGGCGGAAAGGCTGAGGTCGTGAGTTCAAGTCTCACCGAGCGCACCGCTTTTTCCTCACAGAAACTGCGGGATCACTTTCTCCTCGACTAGCAGCAACGAGCACACGATCGACTCGTGCGGAGCGTCTAAATTTCGTCGCTGTTTCCGCCGGTTTGTGGGTTTGTCAGTTTGTGAGTTTGTCGCGTCACAACCACTCCCGCCAGCCCTCTGGCAGCGTCACCTCCACGTGCTCATCCAGCTCGACCTCAAGCGGCACCAGTACGCAGGCCACCATCGTCCAGTGCCCGATGACGAACGACAGCTCGACCAGCTCCCGGTCCGAGAGCCAGCGCTTCATCTCGCGAGCGTGCTCCGGCGCGTCCGCAGCGAAGTGCGCCACGGCGTCCACGTAGCGAATCAGCGCCCTCTCCAGCTCCGAGAACAGTTCGCCCGACTCGTAGTCCTTGAGCGCCGCCATCTCCTCGTCCGAAACTCCCGCCGTGCGAGCGAACGGGATGTGCTGCCCGAACTCATACTCGCTGCGAGCATTCTGCGCCACCCGCAGTATCGCGATCTCCCGCAGCCGCGGCTCCAGCGAGAGCCCGCCCGCAAGCAGCGGGGTCGCCATCCGCAGCCAGTCGCGCAGCAGCTTCGGATTGTGCGCCATCACGCGGAAGATGTTGAGGTTGCCCATCGGCCCCATCGCCAGCCGCTCGAACAGTTGCCGCGTGTCCTCGTCTTCCGGCTGATCAACCAGCGGAACTACAGACATGACTTACCGCTCATCCTGAGCCCGTCGAAGGACCGTCGAGCAAAGCTCGACCCGCGGACTGAGCCTGTCGAAGTCCCCATCACGAAGCCCGTTCCACGATCCGATACACAACATTCCCCTGCGCGAGCAGCTTCCCTTCGCCGTTCGTCACCCGCACGTCCGTGTAGATAATCTCCTTGCCGCGCTTCAGCACACGCCCCTCCGCCACGATGTCCTCCCCGATCGCGCCCGACAGGTAGTTCACCGTCACACCCACCGTCGAGCCGAAGTACCTCGGCGTCGCGATCTCCGCCGTCGTCCACGCTGCCATCGCACCGGTTGTGTCAATCAGCGAGGCGATCGCCCCGCCGTGCAACGCCCTTCCGACGGTCGAGTTCTCGTCCTGGTAGCGCAGCTTGATCCGCGCGACACCCTCGCCGCCGTCCAGGAACTCCATCCCCAGGTGCTTCATGAACGGCGTCATCTCGATCACCTTCGCCATCCGCCCCAGGTTCTTCTGCTGCGTCGCTTCGTCCATCTCAATCTCCTACGGCACCAGCGCAATGTGTATAGCCGATCCGTCCGCCAGCATTCCCAGCGCGCGCTCGGCGTCCGCCAGCGGCAAAGTGTGCGTATGCATCTTCTCCAGCGGATACTTGCCCGATTCTATCAGGCGAATCGCGCGCTCGTAGGCCGGCGAATCGACGCCCAGCGCGCCGTAAATCGTCAGCTCCTTGATGACGACGCGGTCGCTGAAGAAGTCCGCCACCGGCCGCGCACCCTTCGTCCCGGCTAGCACAACCCGCCCACCCCTTCGCGCGAGGTCGATCGCCTGCGTCACCGCCTCGGTCGCGTACGCGGTCACGTCGATCACGACGTCCGCGCCGCGCCCGGTCGCCTCCCGCACCGCCGTCCGCACTTCCTCTTGCTCGACGTCGATCGTCACGTCCGCGCCGAACTCACGCGCCAGCGCCAGCTTCTCAGCGTCGCGCCCGAGCCCGGTGACAATGATCTTGCCCGCGCCGGCCTCCTTCGCCGCGATCACCGCTGCCAGCCCGCGCTGCCCCGGCCCGAGCACCACAATCGACTCGCCCGCCTGTAGTTTCGGCATCTCCACCGCCCAGCGGAAGCCCGCGCCGAGCGGGTTGAACAGCGTCGCGATCTCCGGCGCGATCTTCTCGTCGATGCGGTGCACCAGCGCGTGCGGCGAAAGGTACAGATACTCCGAGTACCCGCCCCACAATCCCGGCTCGAGGTCCATCGGCAGAAACCCGTACGAGTTGATCGTCCCGCGCCGCCCCGTGCACAACCGGTGCTCGCCCCGCCCGCACGCCTCGCACTCCCCGCACGGCACCAGCGCTTCCACGCACACGCGATCGCCTTCGCGCACTCCCCACTTCTTCGCCGCGTTCGCCCCGATCTCCGCGATGCGGCCAACAGGCTCGTGCCCCGGTATCACCGGAAAGCGTACCGGCAGCGCCCCGGCGAACTGCTCGTAGTCCGAGCCGCAGATCCCGCACGCCTCCACTCGCAGCAGCGCATCGTCCACGCCGATCTCCGGCAGCGGAAGCTCGCGCATCTCCAGCGAGCGCGTGCCCGTCTGCACAACAGCGCGAGTTGTTCGTGTCATATCATTCGCCGATCAAACAAACAGATCGCCCCCTCGCGCCGCGTGGGGTGAGGGGAACACTCAATCGGCTCTGCTTCATTTGCCGCATCCATCCGACAGGCCAAATCCAATCTGCGTTCAATCCCTGGCTGGCTCTGGCACGCTGCGCTAATCTGCGGCCAAAGTAATCCGCGTCACATCCGCGCTAATCCGCGGCTATTTTTCGCACTCAGCTCTTCTGTGACTCGAGCGACGGCTGCACGAACCGCTTCTCGATCACGGCCTCAGCCTCGGCCACGATATCGCGCACAATCTCGGCTGCCGGCTTGATCTCGTGGATCAGCCCAACGCCCTGGCCCGCCGGCATGAACGTCCGCGACGGATCAAACGACTCACCGAGGCCGGGGTAGTCCATCGCCTGGTTCTGTATCGAGGTCATCGCCTGGAACGGGAACGGCTTGATCTCGCCCGCCCGCGTCTCCCACTCCTCCGCGTACGGCGTCCGGATCGTCCGCGCTGGCTTGCCCGTGTACGCGCGCGTCCGCATCGTGTCCGCCTCGTTCGATCGCACGAGCGCGTCGCGGTACCCCGGCGCGGCCTGTGCCTCCGGCGTCGCGATGAACCGCGTCCCGAAGATCGCACCTTCCGCACCCAGTGCCAGCGCCGCAACGAGCCCGCGTCCGTCCGCCATCCCGCCTGCCGCAATGACCGGCACGTTCACCGCGTCCACAACCTGCGGGATTAGCGCAAGCGCCCCGATCTCGCCCGTGTGGCCGCCCGCCTCCGTCCCCTGCGCGGCGACGATGTCCGCGCCCGCCTCCACCGACTTGATCGCGTGTCGCACGCGGCCGCACATCACCATCACGATCATGTGCCGCTTGTGCATCTCGGCGATAAACTCCGCCGGCACCGCGAGGCCCGCGACGAAAATCCGCACGTCCTCATCGAACACAACGTCCATGTGCGGCCGGATGCGCTCCGGGTCCGGCGCCAGCAGGTCGACCGCGAAAGGCTTGTCCGTCAGGTCGCGCGTCTTGCGTATCTCGTCCCGCAGCTCCGCCGGCCCGAGCGTCGCCGCCCCCATCACTCCCAGCCCGCCCGCGTTGGATACAGCCGCCACCAGCTTCGACATCGAGACGCCACCCATCCCAGCCAGAAAGATCGGATACTCGATACCGAGCCGGTCACAGAGGGGCGTGTGTAGTGCGTTATGCATTCGATTCTCCTACGAAGTTTCGTTCCGGCAGAATCATAGGTTCGCTTCCGCCGAAAGTAAACCCTTACGTCAGCGTCAGAGGTGGATCGGCTGGGTATAGACTGTCCCCGTGAACTGGTTGAGAAAGCTGACAGGCAAGCGACCGGCTGGTTTCAGTGACCGGCGCGAAGCAGAACGGGCCCTGATCCAGCGCATCCGGGATTCCGGCAACGACCCAACACAGGCCAACGAGACAACTCACTACCTGTATTTCGCGAACCGTGAGGCGGCGTCCGGCGCGGCGTCTGAACTCAAGGCGCGGGGATACAGCGTCGAGCTGCGAGAACCCCGCCCGCAAATCCCTGACTGGGCAGTCGTTGCTAAACATCAGTTGGTCATCTCAGAAGAAAACGTCGGACTCGTTCGGTCCGCCATGGAGGGCATCGCGGCGCAGTTCGGAGGCTCCTATGACGGTTGGGAGGCCGCTGTTCAGCCACGGAAAGCGCAGTGAACCCTTCCCAGAATATCGACAAAGTCGCCGCATCCCTCACCGGCTGGCAGTCCGACATGTACTCCCGCCTCCGTGACCTCATCAACGACGCCCACGAAGACCTCGACGAGGACTGGAAGTGGGACACCGCCGTCTGGACGCTGAAGGGCAACGTCGTCGCGCTGGCTCCGTTCAAGCAGCACATCAAGATCAACTTCTTCAAGGGCGCGCTGCTTGACGACCCGCACGGGCTTTTCAACGCCGGCCTCGACGCTAAGACCTCACGCTCGATCGACATCCATGAGGGCGACAAGATCAACGAGCGCGCCCTGCAGGACCTGGTGTGCGCAGCGGCCGACTTCAAGCCCCCGCGCAAGAAGTTCGACCAGGTGGCGAAGGACCGACTCTCGAGCTAACCCGTAGCAGACTCGTCCGCCTGCTCCTCAACGCCGACCGCTGACTGCGTGTCCAGCAGCTTGTAATAGATCGCGTTCTTCTCCGGCACGCCGCTGATGGACACCGCGTATGCCGGAATGCCGCCGATCTTCGTCCACCCCTGCGACTGGTACAACCGCTCCGCCGCCTGGTTCCCGTCAACGGTATCGAGGATCAGCGTCGTCCGCCCGCGCGCCAGCGCTTCCTCCTCGAGACGCTGCATGATCGCGCGCCCCACGCCCTTCTGCCGCGTGGAGGGATGCACCATCATCTTCATCACTTCCGCCCGGTGCCTTCCGTTCGCCCGCGTCGCCAGGTCGAGTTGACCTGTGCCGACGATCGCGCCTGCATCATCCCGCGCCACCAGTAGCACACGCGTCCCATCCAATAGCGACGCCACTGTGCTGCGCCAGAACGCCTCCGCCTCACCCTCGTCCATCGGCCACAGAAACCCTATCGACGCGCCACCTTCAACGCACGCTTCCAGCAGTTCCGTGAGAGCGGCCAGTGCCGAGAAGATCCCGCCCGCCGTCAAAACCTCGACTCGCATGTCGCATAGAATCTTGCGTTATGTTTAGCCAGTCAAGAGCATGGACACGGCTCGGCCGAAGGGATGGGCTAGCTACGGCAGCCGAGGTCAGTGCCGACGCCAGCAGACGAAGCCGCCGTCTGCAGCTGCTCGCAGGCAACCTCCACCGCCGCCCGCAGCGTCGCCAGCGTCGACTTCGCCGACGTGACCTCGGCGGCAAATCCGGCAGGATCGGTCATGCTCTTCACGTCGTTCTCAACTTGCTGGCCGGCGTCAAACACCGCGTTGGCGGCATCGTCGAACGATTGCTGAAGGGACGCGAGCTCGGCCGGCGAGGTGAGCACGCCAACCGACTGGGCGGCTTTACCGTAGGCGTTACCCACTCCGCCGCCGTAGGAGGTGACGGCGATGCCATCGGCTTGTTGGGTCGGCGAGAGGGCGTCGAAGGTCGACTGGGCGTTGTCGGCGGACGTGTGCATCGTCGAGATGATGGGGGCGACGGCGGTGAAGAAGTCTGCGGGGGACAACGCCGCGATATCGCCGGTGCAGTTGAGATCGGTGTCGATGCTGTCGGCGTCGAAGTAGTCCTGCACGCCGTTACAGCCGGAAACGTAGGTATCGTAAGCGGCGTCGACTGCTTGCGCGGAGACCGGATTTGCGAGGACAACGGTGAGCGCATGTGCGGCGGTACGGAGCGAGTCGTACTGCGTCTCGAGGCCTGCCGGCGGGGGCGAGAGGCCATCGATGCCGCTGACCGGCTGCCCGATGTCTCCGCGGAAAGTGTCGGCGAAGGTGCGTAGTTTGCCGGTATCGCTGGCGTAGTCGGCGTTGGCGCTCAGCGCTACATCGTGGGCTTTGCGAATCTGTGTGGTGCGGGTTCCCAACTTTCCAGCCCACTGGCCGACGTCGTTTGCCAGCGGCGTGACGGACGCGTTTGGATTGGAGGTCGGGCTGGGCGAAGGCGTAGGGCTGTTGGTGCAGTAGAGAACGATGGCGGGATTGTCCTTGTCGAAACCGCAGGGGTGATCATTATAGTGGGCGGGCCCTAAGGTCTCAGGCGAACAGGCCAGCAAGGCGAAAAGCGAGAAAACGGCCAGAGCGACCAGGATGAGCGCCTTCATTGGCAGCGATAGTACAGCGGCCGTCCGCGGGAAACATTAGAGACGCCACTCGGCTCCGGGATAGCTATCCCACCGCAGCCAGCCGCTCGTCCCCAAACGCATCCCCCTCACCCAGCGGCACCCCATCCCTGTACACCACCGCCTTCGTGTGCACCGACGCCACCCGCGCCCCCGCCGTGATCACGCCCGTCAGGTTCAGCGGATCCACCGCCGACACCCGCACCAGCTCGCACGCCTTCGCCGTCTTGCGCACGCCGCGTAATGCTTCCACAGCCTCCGGCCGAGCGTACTGCTCACCGTAGAACCCCGTCACGAAGCGGCCACCACGCACCGTCCCCTGCGCCTCCATCCGTCGCAGCGCACGCAGAATCTCCCGCCACGGCACGCTCACATTCTCCGATCGCACCAGGTCGCGAAACACCACGCCGTATCGGAACAGCAACTGCTCCGCCCACGCCTCCGCAAGTTCCTCGATCCACAGCTGCTCGTCGTCGACGTCCGTCCCGACAATCGTCTCCGGCAGCAGCGACCACCGCCCCGACGGCACGCCGCTCACCGCCAGCGTCCGGAACAACCGGGCCCTCTGCGGCCTGCGGAAGCTCCGCTTCTTCGTCGACGCCATCAACGATCGTAGCGCCTGGAACGCGTCCGCCGTCGCCAGCCCGCGCGCCACCAGATCCCACAGCCCGCGCTCGACGTCGCCCGGCATTCGCCGCGTCGCCGCCACGATGTCGTCGTAGAACAGCGCCCCCTTCGCCGAGAGCAGCTCGTGGATCTCAGCCGCCGCGCCCATTTTCGGCGGCTCCACGTTCGATCCGTTGCGCACGCCCGCAACCAGCCACGCCAGGTCGCTCCGCCGCGCCAGCGAAATCGGCGTCGCCGACGACGCGGCGATCGATCGTCCCGTATCTCCCTTGCGGCCCGCGAACCTCGCCCACGCCACGTCCCCCGCGATGCACAACTCGTCCAACCACGACCCGCGGTATTCCGCGACACGGCCCGGCAAGATGTGCCGCTCCCACGCAACCGCCGGGATATCGTACCCCTGTAGCTGCGCCACCGCTTCCAGCAGCCCGCGCTTGCCCTCCAGTTGCGTCCCCGGCGCCAGGTGCTGCCAGCGCAACAAGAATCGCATCAAGTCCGCCGCGCTCACCGGCTCGATCTCCGACCGCAGCCTGTCGAGCGTAAACCGGTGTATCCGCGCCAGAAGTCTGCGGTCGCACCACTCCTCGCCCTCGTCACCGGCGATCATCGGGCGGAACCGCCCGCGCATCACGCTCCCACCCTCGTTCTCCAGGTGCGCCAGGGCCGAGTTGATGACGCCCGCGCCGAGTGCCGTCCGGTCCGCCAGCTCACCGACCGTCGTCGGCCCAAGTATCTCCATGTGCCCGCGTACGATCGCGAGTTCCGCCGCGTGCTCTTCGACCTCGCGCCGCAGCTCCGGTGGCAACTTCACTTCCGGCCGGATCGCCGCGCCCGGGTACAACTTTTCGATCACTGCCAGATTCTCCGCCGCGAACCACAGCCTGTCCCCGTCCGGCGACTCGACCGTCGACGCGCGGCGCTGTTCGACCAGCTCGTCGAACCACGCCCGCCACTCCGGCGCGTAAGCCGGCCGCACCGCCACCAGCGATAGCAGCGTTTCGTGCACTTCCTCGGCGTTTCGCGGCTGCGGTTGCGCCTCATCGACGACAAGCTCGATCGCATCCGGGTCGAGGATGCCGAGGTCGCGCCCGCTCTTCGGCAGGCTCCGCCGCAACATCACGCTGCGCGCGCGCCTTTCCTCCAGCGGCGCGTCGTCAAGGAACGAGTACACCGGCGAGTTGATCATCTCGTGCGCGAACGGCGACGGCTCCGTCGTGTCGCGCGCGTGGAACTGGATCTCGCCGCTCTCCACGCGGTCGAGCACGTCGCACAGCCCGTCGAGGTCCATCGCTTCGTAGAGGCAGTCGTGCATCGATTGCCGCGTCAGCGGGTGGTCCGGCAGCGGAATCGGTCCGCTCAGGTTCTCCTGGCACGCCACCAGCACCGGGAACACCGCCGCCATCAAGTCGTCCGCCTTCATGCGCTGTAGCGGCGGCGGCACCCGCTTGCCGTTCATCTGCCTGCGCACGGCCAGCGAGCGCGTCGAGTTCCACCGCCAGCGCGACTGCCACACCGGCGAGTTCGCGACCAGCAACGCCTGCTCTACCGATTCCTGCACCCACGGCTTCTTCACAAGCTGGAACATCGTCTCCAGCGGGAAGCTGTTGTTCGGCCCGATCGATAGCAACATCGCGTCGTCCGTCGCCGCCGCCTGCAACTCGAAGTCGAAGCTCACGCAGAACCGCTTCCGCAGCGCCAGCCCCCACGCCCGGTTGATGCGAGCCCCGAACGGCGCATGTACCACGAGCTGCATCCCGCCGCTCTCATCAAAGAACCGCTCGAACACGACGTCCTTCTGCGACGGCACCAGCCCCATCATCTCGCCCTGCACCTTGATGTACTGCACGATCTGCTCGGCCGCATACCTCGGCAGCGCCAGCTCCTTCTCCGCCCACGCGATGACAGAACGCAGGCCCTCAACCTCCATTGCTGGACGCTCGGAACTCTCCAACGTTTCCCTATCCTCAAACTCACTGGGGTGCGACAACTGAGTGCCCCTCGCCCGCGTAGCGGGCGAGGGGTGAGGGGTGAGGGAAATCCGGTGCGCCAATCCGTCGTCACTTCGCCTCGCGCCTCTTTCTCCGATGCCATCGCCCTCACCAAAGTCATCGCTTTCGTAGCTCCCCTCGCCCGCCGCAGCGCCCGTCCGCCGCGGAGGAGGAGAGGGGTTAGGGGTGCGAGAAATCCGCCGCGCCAGCTCGATCCGTAAGTCGGACACTTCCTCCGACAGCTCCATCGTGCGACCGGGCGCTTCGCCGTTCCAGAACGGGATCGTCGGCGGCGCTCCGTGCGCGTTCTCCACCCGTACGATCCCGGCCGATTCGATGCGCTTGATGCGCCAGGACGTCGTTCCCAGCAGCACAATGTCGCCCGCCATCGACTCGATCGAGAAGTCTTCGTCCAGCGTCCCGACGAACGTGCCCTCCGGCTCCGCGATCACGCGGTAGTCCGCGATCTCCGGGATCGCGCCCCCGCACTGGATCGCCGTGCTGCGAGCGCCGCGCCGCCCGCGCAGCACCCCGTTGATGCGGTCGCGGTGCAGGTAGTGCGCCGCGCGCCCCGTGCCAACGGCGATCCCCTCGCCCAGCATCTCGAGTATGTCGTTGTAGTCTTCGATCTTCAGGTTGCGGTACGGCCACGCCTTGTGCGCCAGCTCGAACATGTCGTCCTCGCGCCAGTCTTCCGCCGACGCCTCCGCCACGATCTGCTGCGCGAGGATGTCCAGCGGCGCTTCCGGCGGATACACGCGGTCCAGCCTCCCTTTCCGCACTGCCCGCACGAGTGCCGCGCACTCTACCAGCTCATCGCGCGTCATCGGGAATAGCACGCCTTTCGGCGTAAGACCAAGCGCATGCCCGGAGCGACCGACTCGCTGCAAGAACGTCGTGATGCTCCGTGGCGACTCCAGCTGACAAACGAGATCAACCGTTCCGATGTCGATCCCCAACTCAAGCGACGCCGTAGCGACCAGCGCGCGCATGTCGCCCGCCTTCAACCGCTTCTCAAGACGATGGCGCCGCTCCTTCGAGAGGCTACCATGATGCGCGCCGACGTACTCTTCGCCGATTCGCTCCGCCAGCTGGAACGCCACGCGCTCCGCCAGCCGCCGCGTGTTCACAAAGATCAGCGTCGTCCGGTGCTTCTCCACCAGCTCCGCGAGACGGTTGTACACGTCAGCCCACTGCTCGCCCGACGCGACCGCCTCCAGCTCCGTCGGCGGCACGTCGATTATCAGCTCGAGGTCCCGCTGGTGCCCGGAGTCGACGATTACGCAGTCCGCCTTCCCGTCCACTGCAACGTGCTCCGTGCCAACGAGAAACTGCGCTGCGTACTCGATCGGTTTCACCGTCGCCGAAAGGCCGATCCGCGCCGGCCGCTTCTCGTTGATGTGGTCGAGCCGCGCCAACGTAAGCGAGAGGTGGCTCCCCCGCTTGTCTCGGATCAGCGCGTGGACCTCGTCGACGATCACCGTCTCGACGTGCCGCAAGATCTCACGAGCGCGCTCCGCCGTCATCATCAAGTACAGCGACTCGGGCGTCGTGATCAAAATATGCGGCGGGTGCTTGACGATCGCTTGTCGCTCGGCCTGAGTCGTGTCGCCCGTGCGCAACGCCGTCCGGATCGGCGGCAAATCGTATCCCAGCGTCTTCGCGATCTCCGCGATCTGCGCCAGCGGCTCGTCCAGGTTGCGCTGGATATCGTTCGAAAGCGCCTTCAGCGGCGAAACGTACACCACCTCAACCCGCTCGTCCAGCTCGCCTCTCTCCGCTTTCCGTATCAGCCGGTCGATGGCGACCAGGAACGCCGCCAGCGTCTTCCCCGAGCCCGTCGGCGCAGAGACCAGCGTATCCCGCCCCGCCAGAATGTGCGGCCAGCCATCGGCCTAAACATCCGTCGGCCCCTTGAACCGCCCCTCAAACCAGGCCCGCGTGATCGGGTGAAAAGAGTCGAGAACGCTCATCGCGCTGTAATTCTATCCCGCCCCACTGACAACGCCGTGTCACGACTGTCACCTATGATTGAGATAGCGACGTAGCCGAGGCTTTCCAGCCTCGGGACCAACCGCCCGGAGCAGACAAATCGCACGATTTCACGCAACCACCCCGTCACGTAGCGGAGCGCCTTCAGGCCTCCATCCAACCACGGCCCCCATCGCTCACATCGCATGATTGACCCTACCCCCTCCAACCCGCGCATCGAACTCAATCAAACGATTTCGCGCATCGCCAACACAAAGCCGCCTCTCGTTTTCAGGAAAAGTCGGAATCCAATCAAACACAGACACGAAACGCCCAGCTCAATCAAACGACTAGTGCGGCTTGTACGGCGCCTCGTTATCTATATCCCCGACGAATTCCGCGAGCCCCGTGTGCCCCAGCGCCTGCCGGATGCCAATGTTCTCGCCCGCGTGGTACCAGTAGTGGTAGATCATCCTCTGCAGCAAGTTCCCCCAGGACGTCGGCAGCGGCTTCCCCGACGGCGTGTCCGTGGACTGCAGCAGCTCCGTCGTCAGCGTGTCGAGAAATGGGTCGCTCGCCTCGGTGATCTCGCGCCAGGCGCCCAACGCATCGGCAAGCGCCGGCGTGCTGGCCTCGGCGCCGTAGGCGAACTGCTTGTTCACGTCCTCCCGCAGCGTCTGGCCCTCGGCGCGGATCAACCAGTACCGCTGCTCCTGCCAGGCGAGATGCCCGACGTTCCAGCTGACGGAGTTCGCCGGCAGTACGCGCTTGACCGCATCCTCCTCGCTCAGGCCTTCGAGCGCGCGCTTGAACTCGCTGCGGCTAAAACGTAGCTGATCTACGAGTGGGTGGGCCATCTTCGTCTCCTTCGACTTAAGGGCTGACGGACTGTGAGGGAGCGGGCGTAGCGCTAGGCTCGGCCGTCGCCGTGCCGCTTGCGCCAGGAATCACTGTAATCGTACCGATCTGGATGCCGGCGTGCAGGTTGCACTCGAACTTATAAGTCCCCGGCTGATCGAACTTCGCGAGCACCTTGGCCTTCTCTCCCGCCGCGAACGACAGCGGAACGCTCAACCAGTCGTCGGCCGTGCCGTACTCCCCGTCGCCGCCGTCAATGGTGACGTTGTGAAAGACCGTCCCGTCGTTCGTAACGTCGATCTCGAAGACCTGCCCTGCCTTTGCCACGAAGTTATTCGGCACGAAGCGTGGGTTGATGTTCTGGCCGTCGTCATCAGCAGACATGGCAAAGGTGGCGACCGGCGCCTGCCCGCCAAGCCGAGGGTCCGGTCTGACCGTCGGGGTCGGTGAGCTTGAGCCGCCGCCGCCGCCCGCGAGCAGCAACACGACGGGAATCACTATCGCCAGCGTCACCACCACGCCGCCCGCCAGCAGAATCGGCGTGAACGAACGGCTGGTGGCACGCTCTTCCGCTTGTTTCTGCTGAGCCCATTCGCGCTTCTGCTCTTCACGCCTGGCCGCGCGCTCCTCGGCGGACAGCTCAGGTTGTCCTTGAGGAGCTGCGCTCGGTCGAGTCGTCTGCGTGCGGCGTTTCTTCTTGGCCATCGGTCGTATTGTGCGATATCCGAACCGGCGAGCGCGAGGGCCACATGGCCTTTGCCTTGACGGGCGCGACGAGCGGCGCGAAGCTAGGGCGAGTGAGAGGCGGCGACCCAAGATGACGGCTGATTTCGGCACCGCCCGGGGCATTGACGCTCGGGCTCACGGTGAGCCGGGCGCTCGCACGTTCCAGGTGCGCATAATCGGCTCGAACTATGAGTCGGCGTCGCTCTGGCTGGAGAAACAGCAGATGCAGGCGCTGAGCCTGGCGCTGACCCAGGTGCTGATGCAGATCGGCCGCCCCAACCGCGATTCGGAGGAGATCTCGTCGTTCCCGGAAGGCCCGGACCACGACTTCCGGGTCGGGCGCATGGCGATTGGCTTCGATCCGTCCACCGGCACCGTCGTCCTGCACATCTTCGACCTCGGCCGCGACGAGGAAGAAGAGGAGCCCGACGTCCAGGTTCGCGTCACGAGCGACGCCTGCGCCAGCCTGAACAGCGGCCTGCAGGAGATCATCGCCTCAGGACGGCCGCAGTGCCTCCTCTGCGGTGTTCCTCTCGATCCCGAAGGTCACGCCTGCATCCGCTCCAACGGGCACTCCAAGCAGCCGATCCCGGACGACCGCGTCGACGACGACTCGTAGGCACCTGCCGAGACGGGTAATCTTGACGGGTCTGCTAGACTTCTCTGTCACCAGTCCTTTCAGCGCTAAGTAATCGATATGCTACTCGTCGCACGCAAAAACCTCTTCTCGGAACGCACGCGGTTGGCCATTTCAGTTGGTGGCGTCGCACTTTCCGTTTTCCTGATCAGCCTGTTGCTTTCGCTGTATCGCGGCTGGGACGAGAAGGTGGGAGGCTACGTTGAACAGGCGAACGTTGACATCTGGGTTGGATCAACTGGGACGAGGGACTTCCTGAGCGCTGCCTCCATCGTTCCGCTGGATCAGACCGCAACCTTGAACAACATTCCGGAGATCAAGGTGTGGGCGCCGATCATCGTGCGGCCGGTGCAGGGCATCAAAGTCAAGTTCCCCGAGCGGACGGACAAAGATGCCGAAGGCGAAAAGATGGACATGCACTTCGTCGGCTACGACACCGAGAAGAACATCGGCGGCCCGATCAAGGTCATCGAGGGGAAGGACAAGCCCGGCCCCGGCGAAGTAATCATCGATAAGGCGCTGGCGAAACGCTACGACGTCCACCTGAACGACATCATTTCCGCCGGTGGCACGCGCTGGACCGTCGCCGGCATCTCCGAGGGCGGCGACTTCGTAGTCTCGCAGACAGTCTTCGTGTCGCTGACGGACGCGCAGGCGACACTGCGTATGCCGAACCAGGCAACCTTCATAGGCATCCAGCTGGCGGACGGTGTGAACCCGGACGAGTTCACCGCAGAGACCGAGAAGCAGATACCACAGGCGGTCGCCTTCACTCGGGTTGAGTTCGCGGCGGCAACGCGCGATATCATCCTGGGCAATATCCTGCCGATTCTGTTAGTCGTGCTCGTGCTCGCTTTCATAGTCGGCCTCGCTGTTTCCGGTCTCACGATCTACACCGCGACGATCGAGAAGGGCCGCGAGTACGGGATCATCAAGGCGGTCGGCTTCAAGAACAGCTACTTGTACCGGCTGGTCTTCGAACAGGCGATCGTGACGGGTGCGATAGGGTTCATCATCGGAGTTGGGCTGACACTCAGTTTCGGGTCGTTCGCGTCTTCGCAGGTGCCGCAATTTGTAACACTGGTGCACTGGCAGGACTTGCTGGCTGTGTTGGGTGCAACGATCGTAATGTCGCTCCTCGCCGGCTACGTGCCGGTACGACGGCTGGCAGCGATCGACCCGGTTGAGGCGTTCAAGGCATGAGCGGGGGAAATGGAGTCACGCCCGTTCTCGACATGATCGCCGTCACGAAGACGTACGGCCAGGGTGACTCTGCCGTGACCGCGCTCAGCGAGATCGACTTTCACGCCGATCCGGGAGAAGTGGTGCTCGTGATGGGGCCATCGGGCGCTGGCAAGACGACGTTCCTTACGATCGCCGGCGCCCTGCTCAAACCTACAAGCGGCTCCGTCACCGTATCGGGAATCAACCTCATCGAGGCGCGCGACAGCGATCTCCCGGACATCCGCCGCGAGAAGATCGGCTTCGTGTTCCAGAGCTTCAACCTCCTCGAAGCGCTAAATGCAACTGAGAACGTCACGCTGGTGATGTCGGCGTCGCGCGGCGGCAGCCCTCACCGCGCCCGCGAGCTGCTGAATATGATGGGGCTCAGCCACCGCCTAAAGTCGCTGCCAAAGAACCTCTCCGGCGGCGAGAAGCAGCGCGTAGCGATCGCGCGGGCGCTGGCCAATAACCCCGACCTCATCCTCGCAGACGAGCCCACCGCAAACCTCGACGCGGCGCGCGGCCGTGAGTTTATGCTGCTGCTGAAACAAATCGCCGTTGAGATGCAGAAAGCTGTCGTCATCGTCACGCACGACCACCGCATGCGTGAGATCGCGAGCCGTATCGTCTGGCTGGAAGACGGGACGTTCCGCGTCGACGTAGCGACGGCGAAGGACCCCGTCTGCAACCGCGTGATCGAGATCGAGGGGGCGCCCAACGTAGAGTACGCGTCGCTGAGGTTCTACTTTTGCTCGGACTCCTGCAAAGACCTCTTCGCAAAAGAGCCGGTGCGCTACGCCGGACGTGGCGGCTAGCGCCCGAGCGGGCCGATGACGCGATCTAGATATGCGTTCGAGAAACGGCCGTTGGGGTCAACCCGCCGGCGGGCGTTCTGGAAGGCGTCCCACTCCGGGTAGCGTGTCGCCAGCGTCTCAGCTGTCTGGAAGTGCAGCTTCCCCCAGTGGGGCCGTCCGCCGTAGTCGTCCATGATGTCTTCGACCGCCTCGAAGTACTGCTGGTAGTGCGTGTGCTGGTAAACGTGCGCAGCGATGTAGCAAGTGCGACGCCCGTAGGCCGTACTCAACGGTATGTCGTCTCCGATCGTGAACCGCACCTCGATCGGGAAGCTGAGAATGAGGCCGGTCTTATTGATGTAGTCGCGGACGCGGTCGAACGCCTCCTTCGCCGCTTCGATCGGGATGGCGTACTCCATCTCGTAGAAGTGCGTCCAACGAGGCGAACAGAAGACTCGGTATGACTTGTCAACGTAGTCCGCGAAGCCCCCGCTGGGAAGGACCTTGGAGACGCGGGGAATCAACCTGGGGTTCAGGCGTCCCGCCCAGCAGATGGCCGCGAACCTCAGGTTGCCGAACAGCACATCGTCGCGCAGTTCGCGGAAGGCGCTGCGCTTCGGGCCGTCCGCTTGAGTCCGATTGTTGAACTTCGCGAGCGCCCAGGGAGTGCCGCAGACCCAGAAGAATTCGAAGTGGTCGTTGGCGGCCAGGTGCTCGTCCAGGCTGGCCCAGAGCTGGTCTACATTCGAGGGCGCTTCCCGCGCGTGCAGGTTAAACGACGGCACGCACTGCAGGGTGACCGTCGAAATGACACCGAGCGCCCCTAATCCAACGCGCGCCGCATGGAAGATTTCTGGATTCTCCGTCGCCGAGCAATCGATTAACGACCCGTCGCCAATCAACCGCAATCCGACAACGTCGCGCGCGATGCCTCCGAGCTCTCGCGCAGTCCCGTGCGTCGCCGTAGAGATGGCGCCGGAGATCGACTGGCGGTCGATGTCGCCGAGGTTCTGCATGGCGAGGCCGCGGCGGTCCAGTTCTTCGTTCAGGCGGTGGAGCTTGATGCCGGACTGTACGGTGACCTGGCAGCTGACGGCGTCGGTCTTCAGGATCTTCTGGTAGTTGTCCAATGAGATTAGGTGCCCGTCCGTCAGCGCGATCGCGGTGAACGAATGGCCGGCGCCCACCACCTTCACCCGCTCCCCGGCCGCCGCCGCGTCTCGCACGATCTGGACGAGCTCTTCTTCCGAGGAGGGAGCATGGATGTGTGCCGGACGGCAGGTCTGGTTCGCGGCCCAGTTGTGCCACTCAGCCCGATGCTGCGGTTTCGATACGGCCATGACGCGGCCAATCGTACCAGCGGCCGGCTGCTTTCCGCTATCATAGGGTCTGAGGTACCTATGGCCCCGAAAACGATGTTCGAAAAGATCTGGGACTCACACGTTGTGTATGACGAGCCAGGTCAGCCGGCGCTACTTTATGTAGATCTCCATCTTGTCCATGAAGTCACCTCCGCCCAGGCATTCGAGGGCCTGCGACTGGCGGGGCGCACGACGCGCCGCCCGGACCTTACGGTGGCGACGGCGGATCACAACGTGCCCACGCGCGATCGCCTGAACATCAAGGATGAAGTCTCGCGCAAGCAGATAGAGGCCCTGCGGACGAACGCTGAGGAGTTCGGGATTCAGCTCTACGGAGTGGATTCGGACCGCCAGGGGATCGTCCACGTCATCGGCCCGGAACTGGGCTACACCCGCCCCGGCATGGTGATCGTCTGCGGGGACAGCCACACCGCCACGCATGGGGCGCTGGGCGCGCTGGCGATGCCGATTGGCACTTCACAGGTTGAGCACGTCCTGGCCACTCAATGCCTGGTGCAAAGCAAACCAAAGACGATGGAGATTCGCATCGATGGTGCTCTCCCTCGGGGAGTCACAGCGAAGGACGTAATCCTGGGCGTGATCGGTAAGATTGGCGTCGGTGGTGGTACCGGGTACGCCATCGAATACACAGGGGACGTCATCAGATCGTTGTCAATCGAGGCGCGAATGACTATCTGCAACATGTCCATCGAGGCGGGCGCGCGAATCGGCATGGTCGCCCCTGACGAGAAGACGTTTGACTATGTGAAAGGCCGCGCTTTTGCACCGGTTGGCGAGGAATGGGAAGCGTCGCTTGAGTGGTGGAAGTCCTTGCCCACGGACGAAGGCGCGGAGTATGACAAGCGGATAGAGATTGACGCCGGGCAGTTGGTCCCCTATGTCACGTGGGGCACGACGCCTGACATGGTTGTGCCGGTTACGGAATCGGTGCCCCAGCCCTCTTCGTTTTCCACGCACTCTGACCAGCAGGCCGCCGAACGAGCGCTCAAGTACATGGGCCTCGAAGCAGGGACGCCGATACAGGAGATACAGCTCGATCGGGTCTTCATTGGCTCCTGCACCAACGCGCGAATCGAGGACCTGCGGAACGCGGCCGAGGTCGTGAAGGGCAAGAGGGTCGCTGAATCGGTCTACGCGATGGTTGTGCCAAGCTCCATGCAGGTGAAGGCACAAGCTGAGGAAGAAGGACTCGATAAGATCTTCATCGCAGCCGGGTTCGACTGGCGCGAGGCGGGCTGCTCGATGTGCCTTGGAATGAACCCAGATATTCTGCAACCGGGCGAGCGTTGCGCCTCAACATCAAACCGCAACTTCGAAGGCCGGCAGGGCAAAGGCGGACGTACGCACCTCGTATCGCCGCAGATGGCGGCAGCCGCGGCGATCGCCGGGCACTTCGTCGACATACGGGAGTGGGACTGATGGAGCCCTTCGAGAAAGTCACCGGCGTCGCAATGCCGATGGACCGCCAGAACGTAGATACGGATGCGATTGTGCCGGCCCGCTTCCTGCGGCGAATCGAACGAACCGGTTGGGGCGAGGTCCTGTTCAACGACTGGCGCTTCAAAGAGGACGGCCAGCCCGAGCCGTCGTTCGTTCTCAATCAGGCGGGGTATGAGAACGCGACGATCCTCATCGCCGGCCGCAACTTCGGCAGCGGTTCTTCACGAGAGCACGCTGTCTGGGCGATTCGGCAGTACGGCTTCCGCGCGATCATTGCCAGCAGCTTCGCGGACATCTTTCACAAGAACTGCTTCGAGAATGGCGTCGTGCCGGTGATCTTGCCGGAAGAGCAGGTGCAGCAGCTCATGAGACGCGCCAAAGAAGGTCCGCCGTTGGAGCTGACGGTTGACCTCAAGGCCTGCGAAGTGCGGGACGGCAGCGGCTTCCGCGCGCCGTTCCTCGTACACACGGACCCGGAGACGCACGGTTTCCGTCGTGAGACGTTGATGAAGGGCTACGACGAAATCGCGCTGACGCTGAAGAGAGTGGCCGATATCGGCGCGTTCGAAGAGACGCGGCCGTCATTCCTGAACCCCGCGCTGAAAGACGGGTAGCCAGCGAAGATCGGCGCTAGGCGTCTGGCACTAGACGCGCCTTACGGCATGTTCGGCAGTGCCTTGTCCGCGATCGCGAACGTTGCTGTCCGGTCCGACGAGCCGCCGGCTGCCGTAAGCACGACGTCGAGTTCGTACTTGCCGTTCAAGATGCTCAGGCCGATCGTGTCGCCGTAGTACGCCTCGTCGCCGGGGCTGTCGAGAATCTCGACGTCAAAGATGCTGGCGAACGACTCGAAGAACTCTTTCTCGCTGCCTCCACCGTACGCGCTCAGGTTGAACGTAGTGAGCTCGACGTTGGTGCCTGCGGCCCCGTCATAGCTGCAGCTGTCACCGGACAGGGTGCCAGCCTCAGTGAAAGCCTCGCCGACGGCGACCGAGATGTCGTCCAGCGTGACAAGATCGCATTCGTTGATCTCCGGCGTGGTGTCATCGAACTGAGGAGTTTCGGTGACTTCGCCCGTGTCCTCAGGCGTTGCGGTCGTCTTTGCGGTAGCGGTCTTCTTCGTGGTTGACGTTGGCTTGGCGGTCTCGCTATCGTCCGGCGAGTCACCGGAGGAGGTCGCGGTGGCTGTAGCCGATGCGCTGGTTGAGGACGAGTTGTCGTCGCCACCGCAGGCAGCGACGGTGAGCAGGACAAGCGTGGCGGCGAGCGAGGCGAGTATCCATCGTATGTTCATAGTTGCTCCTCCGTTCAAACTACGTGCAGTGTACTTGACGGCGATATCAAGAAACCCGTTAGGGAAAGCCGGGAGCGCTTACGGCGGCATCTCGATACACTGTGGCGCGTGACGGACATAGCGGGCGATTTCGCGGAGGCCTGGCGCCGTTTCGAGCGCTTAGGCTTCCTCGTGCTGTCCACGGAGACGCTGGAGTGGGAGTGGACGCGCGGGCGCACCTCGTACGCGGCGTTGCTGGTGCGGATGACGGACGCGGGCGTACGCCGCGAGATCGAGCGGGTGTTGCAGGCGATTGACGGGATTCCGGGCGTGGACCCGTACCCTGAGGCGTACTGGCACGCGACGGTGAAAGGCCTCGGGTTCGTGGTGGAGCAGCCGGCTCGCGAGGATGAGCTGTCGCCGGGGCGGTTGAAGTCGCTGGCGGAGGAGGCGCGGCCGCTGCTGGAGTCGACCCCCGCGTTTGAGGCGGTAGCGGGGCCAGCGGCGGGGTTCGGGGAGGTGGTGATCCTGGAGGTGCACGACGGCGGCGTGGTGCGGGGGCTGAACACTCGGCTGATGGAGGCGCTGCCGGGGGTGTTGAGGACGCCGGTGGACGGGGCGGTGTTCCTGCCGCACATCAGCGTTGCGCGGTTCAGCTCGCAGGAGGGGTTGGGGGAGTTGAAGCGGACGCTGGCGCGACTGCGGTCCGAGGGCGGCGAGGGGGCTCGGTTTGAGGTGGGGGAGGTGCAGCTGATCGTGGCGCACCTGTCGGGGGCGGAGGCGCCGACGTTTGAGGTGGTGGAGCGCTACGCGCTTGGGGGGTGAAGGGTTGTGGGTTGAGGGTGGTGGCCGGAGCGTTTGATTGCGCTGGGCGATCCGTGTCTGTGTTTGATTGGATTTCTGTTTTTTTCTTCGAAACGGGGCGTGCTCGTGTTGGGGTTGGCGCGAATTGTTTGATTGAGTTGCGACGAGTGGTCGGTGGCTGGTGGTTAGTGGTTGGTGCGAGGGCCGGGTGAGCTGTGCGAGCGGTGAGGGGGGTGGCGTCAGGGTACGGGGTGGTGGGAAAAGGGGGAAGGGGGAAATGGCACTCTTACCGGATCCTAACCGTCGCCGCTATGCAATGCGGTCCGATGCGTCGGATAATGCAAGACGGCCGATTTGTTCTCCGGCCAAGAAGGAGGATTGTCGATGATGAGGAAGGTCTATTCCGCCCTGTTCGCCCTGGGCATGTTCTCGGCGCTGGCGGTGCCGATGTTCGGTGTCGGTGCAGCGTCGGCGGCGCCGAACGACAACGCCAACGACCACGCGTCTGCCGGGAAGGTGACGATCTGTCACAAGACCGGCAGTGCGACGAACCCGTTCGTGGAGATCACGATCAGCGCCAACGGGCTGAACGGCCACGCCGATCACCAGGACGGTGGTGATATCTCAGGCGGCGAGGGTTGTCCCACGGACTAGCAAGAGTGTAGCCAGGCAGGCTGTAGAAGCGCGGGGCCGCTGGGCCCCGCGCTTTTTTCATTTGCAGGGGCACCCTCAGGAAATGGCTAAAGCGGTCCGAGCTCTTCGCCGATCAGAGCGCAGTCGAGGGTGTGGTCATAGCCCAATCCGAGGATAGCCCGCAACTCCGCGATCATGTCTTGCGCATCGATTGCACCGGAGCAGTTGACGTCGCCCCAGTGAGGTCCGCCTGGAAAGCCAATCTGCTGGTCGAGATTCGGGCAATCCGTTGTGACAGCGGATGCAGCGGATATGCCGGCGACGTGTATCAGCACTAGCAGGCCGTCAGCACCATTGATTCCACGGGAGCAATCGTTGTCGCCCCAGACCAGGGCGGTAGGTGTTGGCGTCGGCGATGGCGTTGGGCTTGGTGTGGGCGTCGGCGAGTGCGTAGGTGTCGGCGAGGGAGTCGGTGATGGCGTAGGCGGGGCCGCACCCCAGTCGGAGTTGTCGTCGTAGGCGGAGTTGTTTGTGATGTTGTGAGGGTTGGAGCCGTTGGCGTTCATCACCCAGATTTCTGCATCTGCGGCGTTGTTGGCGAATGCGATCTTCGTCCCATCGGGGGACCAGACGGGCGCGTCCTCAAAGTCGGCGCTGTTCGTTATGTCGGTCTTCGCGGATCCGTTAGCGTGCATCGTCCAGATATCGCCGTCCCGGTTGAAGGCGATCAGGCTACCGTCCGGAGACCACGACGGAGAAATGTCATCGGTGCCGGAGCTCTGCGTCAGGTTCACCGGGTTCGACCCGTTTGCGTTCATTACCCAGATCTCGTTGTCGCCGCTGCGATCTGAGTCGAAGGCGATCTTCGTGCCGTCGGGCGAGAACGTGGGGTGAGACCCGCCGTCTCCCTTGGTCAAGCTCACCTGGGCGGTGCCGTTCGCGTTCATGATGTAGATCTCATCTGTAGTGTCGCGATCGGTCTCAAACGCCAGCTTCAATCCGTCGGGCGACCAGGTGACGTCGTCGTTATCGCCCGGTCCGACAGTGATCCTCGTCTGATGGGAGCCGTCAAGATCCATCGTGTAGATCTCGTTCTCGCCGGAATGATCACGGTCACTGGAGAACGCGATTGTCGTGCCAGTGGGCGAAACGGCGGCATCATCATCACTTGCAGAATTGTTGGTCAGGCGCCGGACGTTACCGCCGTCTGGATCAACGGAATAGACTTCGGTTGCGGTGCTGTCTCGATCGCTGCCGAAGACGATCTTGCCGTTGACGCCCGGAAACGCGGCGCGGCCGGTGGAGGTGGAGCTAAGGAGTGTCACGCCGCAAAGCACTATGGCCGCGGCGGCGAGCAGGCAAGCCAGCGTCCAGCGAGAGCGGAGTGTTGCGCCGGTGATTGGCGATGGCAATGGAGTGACCGTATGGGCAACGTAGCACCGGTTCTTCCGGGCAGTCAATCACGGTTCTACGCGATCATGTCGGGGACGACGGTGGCTGCGGGCTAGATGGGGGTGGCGTGGGTGGAGTTGCCGGCGAGCCAGGCCAGGACGTCGACGGGCTCATCGCTGAGGTCGGGGGGTTCTGGTGCGCGAGTGTCGCTGTGTGTCCCGCAGAAGCCGTCGATGCCGGGTTCGGTGTGGCCGGGGCCCATGAGGATGGTGCAGGTGCCACACCGCGCGTGGAGTGCCATGCCGCGCTGCAGACAGCTGCCGATGGCGAATGACCAGCCGACGGCGAGGCGCTGTTGCTGCGTCAGGCCGTCGGTAGAGAGGCTGAAGGAGAGCGGCCGCGGCAGTATACGGTCGATCTGCGGCTGCAAGAGGTCAGCCTTTGTGTGGAGCGCTGCGACGTCTCGGCAGGTGGGGCACTCAAGCTGGTAGGACTTAGAGTGACTCGTGGTCCTGACCGATCGAAAGGAGACCGACGCTCGTGGCGTCAGGCTGTGCGCCCACTTTCTTGTCGCAGTGGTTGAGCTGAGCTCGCATCGTCGCCACATGGATGCGATCGAGCGCGGGTCTGTCTTCGGCGCTGCGATGGAGGACCTCTGTCAGAAGCTCGTCGGTGGTCCAGGTGTCCAGGTCGTTCACGGGTGTCGTCATCTTTACTCCAGTGTTGTCCGCAGTGGGCGTTCCAACGCTCTTATCCGTTCGTTGCCGGCGTCCGGATTCGCCACGCCGCCGCCCGCGAGTAGGCGTTTTCGAAGTCGCGCTTGTCGCCGCACGTCCGGCAGACTGCGGCGCTGGCGGGGCCGTCCTGCGTTTCGATCATCCAGTGGTGAGCGTGCTTGAGGTCGTTCTCTGCGGGTTGAGACGGGCGATCGCCAGCGGGGGCGATCACGAGGCGACTCCAGCCGCTTGCACGGAGGATTGCGGTCCGTACCAGCCAAGCCGGGACGATTCGAGGGAGAGCCTACAGGCGCGGCATCTCAGCGGAGGGCCGTAGCCGAGTTCGTCGCCGAGGCGCTGTTCGGAGGCGCTGAAGGCGAATGTGCGGGGACAATCGAGACAGGGAAGGAGCTGGTCCTGGTGAGAAATGATGCGACCTCAATTTCGATCCGAAGGTTGGATGAGTCTGGGTCACACGAGCCCGAAATCGCCAAGCTTAAGCCTGCGCGGGCCCCAAACGCTTTGCAGCTGATGCCACTGTAACACTTATTGCGCGCCAGAAGTGGGTGTTTGGGGGCTATGTGCGTATCGTTTGGTCGTCGCGACGTCGCAAAGTCTTGCGGGCGCATTTGGCGTTCAGCCCGTAGATGTGCTGGAACGAGTTGAAGTCCATCGCTCGACCGTTCATCATCTCTGGGGGATGGAAGCGTCAAACAATGCGCTCTCGCGGATCCGCTGGATCGGTGGCGCCCCCGACACCGGAAAGACTTCCGTGGCGAGACTACTTTCCGAGCGTCTTGGATGGACGCTCTACGAGTACGACAGTCGCGATCGCAGTCATGATCGTCTCCTCGCCGAGGAGTCTCACGACGGCGTGGCAGTCCTGAACTCGAAAGTTGTTAAGCGTTGGACGTCAGCGGGGCCGGAAGAGCTGTTCCAACTGGCTTTACGATCGTTCGCCGACCGGATGCCCCTTGTGATAGACGATCTTCGAGCGTTGATCACCGACAGCGATCGGATCATCCTGGCTGAGGGTTTTGCGTTCACACCAGAGTTAATGGAACCACTAATCGCCAGCGCGCATCAGGCGATCTGGCTTACTTCCACCCACGAGTTCAGGCGGGCATCGTTCGAGCGGCGCGACAAGCCGTCGTTCGGCCACGAAACGGACGATCCTGACCGAGCACGAACGAACATGATCTCGCGCGACTCACTTCTCTCCCAGCACGTGGAAAGAACGGCGGCGGAGCGAGGTTATACGGTGATCGAAGTGGATGGCCTGCGCTCTATCCAGTCGGTCGCGGATGAGATCGAACGCCACTTCGCAGCTGTTCTGAGGTAGTGGTCTGTAAATCAGACAGGCCTCTACTTCAGCCAGCGGGGGTTTGTGTCGACGGGGTTTGATGATGCGGTGCGGGTGTTTGCAGCATTCTGGCCATATAAGTAACCGATCTTCCGGCATGGTCGGTGCGCGGTCCATGGCCGACCACCCGAACTCTCAACTCCGTCCTCACGCCAGGCACTCCGGAACCTTGCCGTTGTTGTAGGCGATCACGTCGGGCATAACCGCCCCCAACGGGATGGGGGCGCCCCGCGGCTCTCCCCGCAGCTCCGAGTAGGCGCGGTGGAGGTTGGCGACGAAGCGCTCGCTGTCGTGGAGGTGGGCGAAGGGGCCGAGGCCGGTGTCGCGGGCGGTTTCGAGGGGTGAGATGTTGGCGTCGAAGCCGCGGCGGGCGGTGTCCCAGACGAAGTTTAGGTAGGACTCGATCTCGTAGAGGACGGCGGGGGCGCAGATGGGGCCGTGGCCGGGGACGATGATCTCGGCGTTGAGGTCGCGGAGGGTTTTGAGCGCTTCGAGGGAGCACTGGACTGAGCCCATGAGGACGAAGGGTGTGCCGCCGCTGAAGACGACGTCGCCGGAGAAGAGGACTCGCTGTTCGGGGAGCCAGGCGATGATGTCGTTGGAGGTGTGGGCGGGGCCGACGAAGATGAGCTCGATGGGGGTGTCGCCGGCGTAGACGGTGAGCGAGTCGCGGAAGGTGATGTTGGGTGGGGCGATCTCGATGTGTCCCCAGTCGGTGTCTGGCCAGAGGGCTTTGGTGCCGAGGCCGGTGGCGATCACTTCTTCGCGGCACTTTTCGTGGGCGACGATGGCGGTGCCGGGGCCGAAGACGAAGTTGCCGTGGGTGTGGTCGCCGTGGTGGTGGGTGTTGATGAGGGTGCGGACGGGGCGATCGTTGCCGGCGGCGCGGTGGACGGCGGCGGCGAAGTCTCGGGAGCGGCGCTCGGTGAAGCAGGTGTCGATGACTGTTGTGGCCTTGTCATCTAGGATGAAGCCGGCGTTGTTGAGGCCCCACTGGCCGTGCAGCTGGAGGTAGGCGAAGACGCCGGGGGCGATTTCTTCGAGGGCGGGCGGAGGGACGGTGATCATAGGGGCAGATTAGACGACGACGAGGGAAATGGGAAATAGGAAGTGGGAACAAGGAAGGGTCCGGGCTAGCGTCTCGGACGGAAGATGGGCAGGCGGGGCAGAGTATCATTTACGCGCGATGGCTTTGCGACGTTTGGCGATACTGGCGATTGTGGTGGCTGCGGTGGCGGTTGGGCTGAGCGGGCAGCTGACGGCGCGGGCACACACGATTGACGTGGACGAGACGTACTTCGTGACGCCGGGGGATGGGTTCTGCTCGATCGTGGAGGCGATCGTCAACGCGAACGAGGACGCGCAGATTTATGCGGACTGCGATGCGGGATCGGGGGCGGATGTGCTGGAGCTGTCGCCGTACTACTGGTACGCGATGCAGGACATCAACGGCTTCGCCACTCATGGGCCGGATGCGCTGCCGCTCATCAAGGGGGACCTGACGATCAACGGGAACCACGCCAGGATCGAGAGATATACGACGACGCGCATGCGGGTGATGGAGATCGCAGCAGGGGCGAACGTGACGATTAACGACCTGACGATTGCGGGTGGATACTCGCGGGACGGAACCGACGACGGGCAGCCGGGAGACGACGGCGGCGGGATCTACAATGCGGGATCGCTGCTGTTGAACAACGTCACTGTGACGAACAACACGACGGGCGCCGGGAGCCTGCTTACCACGGAGGTCACGGCAGGAGCGAGCGGGGGAAACGGCGGCGGGATCTTCAACGAAGGAACGCTCGTGATGAACTACTCGACGGTGACCGGCAACCTCACGGGGGCGGGCGGCAGGGGAAGGGAAGGGAAGAGCGTCGGCGGTCCCGGCGGCAACGGAGGCGGGGGCGGCGGCATCGCGAGCATCGGCACGGGGGCGATCACGATTAATCGCAGCACGATCGCAGACAACGGGACGGGCGCAGGTGGCGACCACGGCGTGCCTGCCGGGCAGAACGGAACGCCGGGCTCTGGAGGCGGCGTCTACAACTACGGGACGCAGCTGATGATGACGTCGAGCACGGTGAGCGGCAACTCGGCGGGGGCGCAGGGGGTCGGCGGCGGGATATACCACAGGAGCCCGGCGGTGGACGAGCCTCACATGTCGCACATCACGAACAGCACGATAACGGGGAACGTCTCGGACGCTGCGTCGGGGATCATGAACGACGCCTCGTATCTATACCTGGAGAACGACACGATCGCCTTGAACTCGCCGGTTGGGGTCTTCAACAGCGGGATCATCTACTTCTACAGCAACATTGTCGTCGGTCCCGGAAACGCTTGCGCCGGCGGTGGATCGTTCCACGACTTCGGCTACAACATCGACGATTCGACGACGTGCCTGTTTGTGGCGCCGACGTCGCAGCAGAGCACGAACCCGCAGTTCGATGCGTTCGGGCTGCAGGATAACGGTGGGCCGACGAAAACGATCGCGCTCCACGTCAACAGCCCGGCGATCGACGCGATTCCGAACAGCACGAACGGTTGCGGCGGGACGATCGCGCTGGACCAGAGGGGTGTCACGCGGCCGACGGGCGGTGGGTGCGAGATCGGGGCGTTCGAGGTGGGGACGCCGCCCTCGAATTCGCCGACGCCGGTGTTCACGCCGACGGGATCGCCGACGTTGACGCCAACGCCGATCGTGACGGCGGTAGCGACACCAACGCTGACGCCGACGCCAATCGTCACCCCGGTGCTGACGCCGACGTTGACGCCGACGCAGGACGGCGACGTGAACTGCGATACCCAGGTCGACTTCGACGACGTGCTTCTGATGCTGAAGGTGTTCGGGGGTGTGTTCAAGAAATCGAATGGGTGCGCGGCGCCGGGCGAGATCGTGGACCAGCGAATCGTGGGTGACCTGACGAGCGACGGGTTCGCGGACGTACGCGATGCGCTGTGCTTGCTGAGGTTGCTGGTGCAGATCGACTTCTTGCCGTGCGGTGGACTGCCGACGCGGGCACCCACGCCAACGCTGACGCCTTCGCCGATCCCTGTGACAGCAACGGCCACGCCAACGATCACACCGGCGCCGATCATCGCGACCGCAACGGCCACGGCAACGCTCTCGCCGGCGCCGCCTTAGGCACGGCAACGTGAACTGTCGGCTCGAAGCGGTGCTATAATCCCCGCACTCAGCGCGCGGGCTCGACGCGAAAGCGGCCCGGATAGGGGGTTACGGATGGAAGCTAGACTTCAGTCTTCGGGGCCATGGCATTTCGGGATGATGCTTCTTGCGTTGCCGGTGCTGGCGGTCTTGCTGGCGGCGTGCGATGGGGAAAGTGAATCGGCGCCGACTCCAGCGCCGAGGGCGACTATTGTACGTACGGCCACCCCTGCACCTACGGTCAGTATCACTTGCATAGTCTCGAAAGCGCTGGCAGACGTCCTTCCGACCATTGAGAACCAACTCAATCGGATGCGAGACTGTTTGCAGATTGACTTGACACGAGAGAACAACCTCGTTGACGGAACGGGCCGATTGAATTTCAATTTTCTGGAAGAGAACCGTAAGCGATCCGTTTGTGAGGGACTCGTCACCGCGAGCGGCTGGGCGGGGAAATTGGTTGACGACCTTTCAAAGGCGGATCTGTGGTGGCTTGATCCCCTTGCGGAGGTGTTCACGACGGTCACTTGTCCTCTATATTCTGGTTACCTGATTGGCATCATTGATAATCTCTCACAATGAACCGACGGGGATAAGCCGACACGCAAAGGAGGATCGAGATGATCAAAGGATTAAGTACAGCGGGGATCTGGAGCGAGGACATTCAGAAGAAGCTGTTGCCGTTCTACCGGGACGTTCTCGGGCTGAAGGTGACAGTGGATACGCCTGAGTTTGTGGTGTTTGGCGAGACCGGTGGGCCCGTCGTCACGCTGGGGACGCACAGCGATGTGAAGGGGAACAACCCGGACCCGGCGCGGCACATGGTGGGGCTGGCGACGGACGACGTGCAAGGCGAGTTCAAGCGGTTGACGTCGCAGGGCGTGGTGTTTCTGGAGCCGGAGCCGCAGCAGTTTCCGCAGGTGACGGTGGCGACGTTCAAGGACCCGGAAGGGAACTACGTACAGCTGCTGCAGTTCGCGTGACGCTTCGTCGGGAGTACCCGGAGGTTGATCTGCACGGGCTGTTCGCGGACGAGGCACGGGAGCGGCTGGAGCGGGCGATTACGGAGGCGCTGGCGGGCGGACATGACCGGATCCGCATCGTGCACGGGAAGGGGACGGGCGCGCTGCGGCGCGAGGTGCGGGATGTGCTGGACCACCACCCGATGGTGCGAACGTATCAAAACGCCTCGCCGCACGATGGCGGGGAGGGGGCGACGGTGGCGGCGCTGGGGTCGCGGTTTTAGGACAAAAGTTGCCGCAGATTATCGCAGATTGAACGCAGATTTGGGACGAGATGAGCCGCGGATTTCGCGGAGGGGACGCGGATTTAGGCAGTAACTCGGCGGCGGAACATCTGAGCGAGACATCGTAATCGAGAAGAGAGATGGTCCCGCTCGCCCTTCGACGACGGGTGCGCCTCAGCTCAAGGCGTGCTTCCAGAGCCTCCCTCCTGAGGCGGGCAGGCAAGATGAGCGGAGGAAGGACTGATGAAGGGCAATGTGCTATTTGACGCGCGCCCGGCGGGTGACGCCAAATTAGCTCAACGAACCGGTCATTATAGGAAGTTGGAAATGGACGAACAGCCGCAGATCCAGTATGCGACCGCCTCGGACGGGGTGAGGATTGCCTATTGGTCGGTGGGCGACGGGCCGCCGCTTCTACATATGCCGCCCCTGCCGATTAGCAACATCCAGAAGGAGTGGGGATTCGGGCCGCAGCGCAGATTCTATGAAGACCTGGTTTCCAGTCTCCAGTTGATCCGCTACGACTGTCGGGGAGCAGGGCTATCGGATAGAGAAGTGTCTGACTACTCGCTGGACGCGCACAGCCGGGACATCCTTGCGGTAGCGGACAGGTTGCGGCTGGAACGCTTTGCATTGCTGGGGTTCGGTCATTCGGGGGGCGTGGCGATCGACTTTGCTGCGCGTCACCCGGAGTGGGTGTCACACCTTGTGCTCTGGTGTTCCTATCCACGTGCCGCGGACTACGGCCGCGGGCCGCGCGTCCAGACGCTTAACGCGCTGATGGAGGAGGACTGGGAGTTCTGGACGAGGGCAGAGGCATCCCGGCTCTCGCAGTACGAGGGGGGCGAAACGTCGAACTACTTCCTGGAGTACGTGCGAGAGTCGCTGACGGAAGAAGGGAGCAAGGCAGCGGTGAAGGAGCTACGGAAAATCGACGTGACGGCGATGTTGCCGAAGGTCCAAGCGCCGACGCTTGTGCTGCACCGGATCGGCGTCGCCGCGATTACTGTCGACATGGCCCGTGAAATCGCCGCGACGATACCTAATGCCCGGTTGATGCTCTTCGATGGGACGTGGATAGCGCCGTTCTTTGATGGCGGCCGCGAGATAGCCGCAGCGATTCGCGGCCACATCCTGGAGGCGCCGCCTACACCGTCCCCTTCCAAGGCTCTGGCCGAGGCGAGTCTCCCGCCGCTCACGCCGCGCGAGGTCGAGGTGCTGCGCCTGATCGCCGCCGGGCGGACGAGCAGCGAGATCTCCCGCGAGCTTTCTCTGAGCGTGCGAACGGTGGGAAGGCACATCACTAACATCTACGGGAAGATCGGAGCCCGCACGCGAGCGGACGCGACGGCCTACGCCCTCCGTCATCGAATCGGCTAGTCTGCACCCTGCGTCTGGTTTGACAGACTTTGCGGCGCGGCCAAGACTACAGGCACAAGGGGGATTAGCCTGGCGGATCCACAGATTCAGTACTGCACGACGGAAGATGGCGTGCGCATCGCGTTCTTCGCTATCGGCGAAGGGCCAGCGCTTGTCCATATGCCGCCGCTGCCGCTGAGCCACACGTTGCTGGAGTGGCAGAACGCCAACTGCCGGCACTACTACGAGGGCCTCGCGAAGGGCAGGACTCTTATCCGTTACGACTACCGGGGAGCGGGACTCTCCGACCGGGACGTCAGCGATTTCTCGCTCGAAGCGCACGTCCGGGACCTCGAGGCGGTGATCAACGCGCTCCAGCTTGAAAGGGTCGCTCTGCTGGGGTTTTCACACAGCGGCCCGGCCGCGATCACCTATGCGGCACGCCATCCGGAGCGCGTGTCGCATCTCATTCTCTGGTGCGCGTACGCTAACGCGGCGGACTACTCCGGAGCGCCGCGGGTGGAAGCGGCGAGGTCGATAATCGATCAGGACTGGCAACTGTACACGGAGATGGAAGGCTATCGGTTCACCGAGTGGGTGGGTGGCGAGGACGCGCGCTGGTACACCGAGTACCTGCGGAGGGCCGTAACGCCCGAGGGGCTGCGAGCCGCTTTCCAGGCAGTTCGCGAGAACGATGCCAGCGCCTTGCTGGGGAAGATCGAAGCACCGACCCTGGTGATGCACCGGCGTGGCCTAAAGGTGCTTGGAGTGGATACGGCTCGAGAGTTGGCGTCCGGCATTCGGGACGCGCGTCTGCAAATATTTGATGGGCCGTGGATCGCTCCATTCCTCGGTGGCAGCACCGATGCTGTACTGGCCGCGATTGACGGCTTCCTGGTAGAGACGGCGCCGTCACCCGCAAGGGATCTGCCGACGGACGTGAGCCCCTCCGTGCTCACTCCCCGTGAGACGGAGGTTCTGCGCCTGATCGCGGCGGGGCGGACGAGCGCGGAGATCTCGGGCGAGCTTTCGCTGAGCGTGCGAACGGTGGGCCGGCACATCACCAACCTCTACGCGAAGATCGGCGCCCGTACGCGAGCGGACGCAACGGCGTACGCGATCCGCAACCGGCTGGCCTGAAGCGGGCTACGCAGTCCCTGCCACTTCCACGCTGAACACTGCAGTTTGTCGCGAGTCAAGCTGCGCACCTCTTCCGATGCTGAGCCGCGCTTGAGTGAGCGATGCTCGTCTGAGCCGGAGATCGCCGGGCGACGCGCCAGCCGTGCTCGTCTGGCAGCCTCCGGCTTAGAGAAAGGGGCATCAGAATGAACACAACAAGAGGCTTGATTGCGGCGCTATTCGTGCTGATCGTCGGCGCGATGGGCATCGCGGCCTGCGGAGGCGACGACGACGCGAAGACGAGCGCTACGGCGACCCAGCAGCAGACTTCGGTGGCGGGAGCGTCGACGACAGCCGCAGGGGGAGCAGCAACCACGACGGCGGCGGCGACAGGAGCAGCGACTGAAACAGTCGCGCCAGCTGAAACGCAGCCTCCGATCGGTCACGTCACCGCCTCAACGGCAGCCTGCGACTTGCTGACGACGGCGGAGGTCGAGGAGGCGCTGGGTGAGATGATCAACACGCCTGACAACGGACTAAGCATTGACACGCCTATCTCCGGTGGCGGCACGGCGGCCGTCAGCTCTTGCGGTTGGACGTCGGCATCGTATGCAAGCTCGATCAGTCTGACGTTCTGGAATGCTCCCGGCCTGGACCAGGGGATCGAGGGGATGATCAACCTGGCGTGCGGCGGGAAACAGTCGGTGGACGTGGGTGCAGACTCGGCCTGCTGGTACGACGCGCAGGGCGTGGAGATCCAGGCGGCAAAGGGCGCGTACTTCATCGACATGTTCGCGACGATGACCGGCGACGCGTCGAACGTGCTGCACACGCTGATGAGCAAGGCGATTGAGCGGCTGTCCTAAGGAACTATGACTTACCGAATGCTCGCTCGTGCTCTGATCGTTGCGGCATTGCTGGGCGTCTTGTGCCTGGGCTTCGGCGCGGCATCGCCGCGGGTGCTCGGGGCGAGCGTCGGCTCGATCCAAGGGGATGTGAACTGCTCTGGCGCCGCCGATACGTTGGACTCGCTGCAGATCCTGGTCGGTGTGGCGAGTGCGCAGTCCAGCGCGGCGGGGTGCGTGGACGACGCGGGCGACGTTGACTGCGACGGCGATAGCGATTCGGCGGACGCGATACGCATCCTGCGTTTTGCGGCGTCGCTGGAGGTTGAGCAGGCCGACAACTGCGTTACTATTGGCGCTTATCTTGTCGCGCCGCCAACGAGCGAAGAGTTGATCGCGGCGGCGCTGGAAGCGGGAGACATTTCGTACGAGGATTCGCTGAGGGCCCGTGCGTTCGCGTTGTTTGACGACCCTCAGCTGGATCCAGCGTTCCATAGCCCGATCATCGATTACCACGCCGGACGGTTGCTGGCTGCGGAGATGGAGACGAACAGGGCGCAGTTGAGCCAGGCGTTGCTGGATGACATGGAGCCGATCCTGGCACGTCCCAACGATCCGATCAGCATCTTCTATGATCTGCCGGCTCAATCGAGTGCGATTGTTACGGCCCCGGCGGTTCCGTGGCGGAGCCTTCCAGCCGCCGGCGGGTTGGCCCGCGTCTGGATGCACGCGACGTCGGACACGCCGCTGGTCCCGTACGCCAATGCGGTCTCCAAAGTATGGCCGCTGCTGCAGGGCCTGATCGGTTCGCCCAATCCGGACTCTGCCACTCCGCCGACAGTTGTCAATCCAGACACGGCTATCGATCTCTACTTTCTTCCGTTCGACGAAATCGATCCTCGAAACGCGTACTGCACCTCGCATCCGAACGATACGGACTGCATCGTCGGAACAAGCAACGGGGTTACTCTTCCCGCGGGAGCGTTTACCGGAAAGAAGTCATCAGGATACGTGATGATCAAGACGACAATTACGGGCGACGAGCTGTTACGGGTGAGCGCCCACGAACTGTCGCATGTAGTTCAGAACAAATACGACTACAAGGAGAGCAATTGGTTAGCTGACAGCACGGCTGATTGGGCATCGTTCAGGGTGCTGCAGGGGATACCGGCGACCAAACCGACGCTGTATAAACGCGCCAGGGTTATTTTCGACAACCCGGGCAAGCCGCTGTCACGTGACGAAGGTCAGAGCCGGTATGCTGCGTGGCTGTACTTCTTCTCGCTTTCGATCGAGAAGGGCGACACGGTCTTCACGAAGGTCTGGGAAAAGGCTGCTGCCAGCGGAGAGGACTCCGAGAGGGCAGCCGATGCGGCTTTCAAGTTTGACGACTACTTCGACGACTTTACGGTGCGCAACTGGAACCAGGACCCGGTCCCGGACCGGTACAAGACGAAGGACAGCACGTTCCCGAATCACCAC
>JBGPBZ010000008.1:0-37530 GCA_041481535.1 Dehalococcoidia bacterium
GGCCCAGTCGCAGGGTCCCAGACTGCCGGCGTAGCCAGTGCTGCTCGTGGTGGTGGTGTAGTAGACCTTGACCGCTGTTGCGTCCAGCTTGAACGTGCGCGCTGTGCTGTCGGCCACGTCGGTAACGCGCACGCGGAAGTTGGTGTTGCTGAAGTCGGTGTCGGTCCAGGTGCGTCCCCAGGTGTCCGCGCTGCCGCCGAAGGTGTAGCTCAGCTCACTGGTGCTCGTAATGTCTTTCTGTTGACTGGCCGTCCAGCTCGTTCCGCCGTCCCACGACAGCTCGACGCAGAACCTGCGAGTGCCGCTGATGGATGTCGTCATTCCGTCGAGCCGCACCTCGACGCCGTTGATCGCGGCCCCGCTCGGTACGCCGAAGCTGTAGTTGTAGTAACGGTGCTTGTCCTTGCCTGTGTTCGTGCAAGTGAGATTGGTGTTCGTACCACTGTTCGCGTCCTGCGCGTAGACGTTGTCGCTGGCGCAACCGCTGGCGCCGGAAGTCTCGAAGCCGTTGTTGTCGCCAGCGCTGCTCGTGACGGCCGCGTGGGTCGTGCAGTACTTGAAGCCAGTATTGCCTGGTGTATTGGTGACCGTGGTCGTTGTCGGGGCAACGTTGGCTGCGCCGTCCGTGACGATCACCATGCCCCAGGTCACGTTGGCACGTCCGTTCGTAGCGAGCTCATTACTGGCAGCCTGAATTGGCGATCCAACGTCCGTGTGGCAACTACACATCGGGTAGTCCGTGAGCTCACCGGGCGCCGACCAGGACGTCCGGTCGATGCAGTTCGCCACGCTGACGGGCAGGCTGGAGTTGTTGAGCACGTGTGGCGATGTCTGGAAGCCCTGCGTGAGCGGGCCAGGCATCCAGACCTTGCTGTCTGACCAGTGGTCGATCGCGTCGCAATTGTTGCCTGGTGTAACCGGCGGCGTGACGGCGAGGCCGACCTTCTGGTACGTGTAGTCGAAATCGCCGTACATAGCTGTCGTCGCGTTTCTCGCGTTGGCGATGTCGGCGTCGGACATGCTATGGCTATGGTCCAGGACTACCATGATGTCGGCCGGTCCAGTACCGACCGGTCCGCAGGCGCCGTTGCAACCCGCGGCAGTTGCCTGGGCGGTGCAACCCGTGACCCAGCAGTTGCTGGCCCCCAGGACGCTGAGTACTCCCCCGAAATAGGTTGGCGAAGGCGCTTTCTGTTTGACGATGATCGTGTCATACCTGCCATCGCCGGTCACGCAGATATTGGCCAGCTGGCTGGTGCAAACGAAACTGACTGTCGTGTTGGATGTGCTCAGCCCGTTCTTCGTAATGTATGTAAGTGCGTCGGCTTGGGCCTGCGCAGTATTCCCTGGCAAGTCTTGCGCGCCGGCGAGTGCCGCCGCGTCTGCAGCCTGCTGCGCTTCCTCGCGTTTGTGCAGGAACATACCTACGTCAATCACGCTCATTGCGCAGAGCAGAAGGACGCAGATCATGAGGGTGAACAGGATAAGCGCCTGCCCACGTTCGTTTCCGGGTGCCCTTTTTAGTAGTCGCATGATGCCCCATCCCCGTGTGCGGCACCGAGCCGCGAGCCTATGGTTGACATAGTTATTGCTTGACGGAATAACTCACCATAATCAGGGACGCCGTTAGATATGGGCCCGTTACGTAAGGAAGGGCGTCCTAACTGGACGCCCTTCCAACATTTACAGAACCTTTACGAGCCTCGCAGCGGCTCGTAGTCTTTACGCGCTTGTGCTGGAGCTAACCAGCCTTGCTCTTCAACTTAAGCTCTCCAGTCCCGCTGCTTCAGCGATCGCTTTCTTTAGCGATTCGCTCAGCTCTAGCGTTGCGCCATGCCTGGGCCCGGCGAAGTGCTTGTGGTGCACCGTGCCGACGAAGCGCTTCTGGTACACGGCCAGGAAGGCGCGGACGGCGGCCGGGTCGAACTGAGAGCCACTGTGGCGAAGGATCTCGGCGAGAGCTTCTTCGGCCGGCATCGCATTTCGGTATGTCCGGTCGGACGTCATGGCGTCGAAGGAGTCGGCGATCATGAAGATGCGGGCGCCCAATGGAATCTCTTCTCCCGCAAGACCGCGAGGGTATCCTGCCCCGTCAAATCGCTCGTGGTGCGCGAGGACGATGTCGCTCGCCGGAATGAGGAAATCAACCGACCGCAGGATGTCAGCTCCGGCCTTGGGGTGAGTCCGCATGAACTCCCACTCTTCGGGTGTAAGAGGGCCAGGCTTGCGCAGGATGCCGTCCGGGATCGCGATCTTCCCCACGTCGTGGAGAAGTGCGCCCCAGCTGATGTAGCGCCACTGGTCGGTGTCCGTTGGGATACCCATCTCGATTGCGATCGCCATCGTCAGGTCGGCAACGCGCTCCGAGTGCCCCGCCGTCTCGCTGTCGCGTGCGTCCAGCGCGGCGACAAGCGAGCGGAGTGTGCCGTCGTAAGCGTTGCCGAGGCTGATCATGGCCGCGGTCACCATATCGTGCGCTTCCTGGAGCTCCTTGTGCGCGTGACGGAGGTCCATCACGTTCTTCGTGGTCTTGTCCAGATACTGCTTGATCGATACGCGCATCATGAGCGGTGGTGCGATGAAGACGGCGATCCCCCAGAGGCCCATAGCGGCGTAAGCGGCGACGATAGCCACGCCCAGCACGGCCAGGACGACGTAGTGAGGCAGGAGCCAGAGGAAGTTCTCTTTCCAGACGGCCCGCAGCGTCGAACGCCCACTGAGGGCGATGGCGCAGGCGACGAGTACCGTGTTGACCAGGAAGTTCGCGCCGCCGGCGAGCGCCGCCGGCCCGAACGCCTCCGGCCAATCGTTGCCGTAGTCGATCCCGCTGAACCCGTCCAGCACCACGACTGCCGCGGAACCGGCGATCATCAAAGCCCCGAAGTTGAACGACGTTTTGTGTATCGGACGGCCCCAGGCGGAAGCCAGCACGGCGCACGGGATGACAGTAGCCAAACCGGTGCTGCCGCAGGCGATGATGGCGGCGAAGATGGGCACGAATGCGAGCGAGACGCGGCTGGAGCCGTACATGCTGAAGTCAGTACGCTCCGCCGCTACAGCCAGGCAGATCAGGACGGCCAGTAGCGTCCAGTCCGTCGAGCCGGAGGCCGTGATCAGGCCGTAGCCGGTGAGGGCAACGCCGGCCACGGAGACAATCGCGACCAGCGCCCAGAGCAGGAAGCCCGCAAGGGAGCCTCCTTCGATCTGGGCGTCCGGTTCCGGTCTCCGCGTCCGTTGCGCTTTTGCTGGGGGCCGTACGAACCCCGGCTCAACCGCCGTGCCGATTAATCGCATAGCTAAACCTAAGACTCCCCGATAATCTCGATTGTTAGCTCGTTGGTGGAGTATTGGACGTACGGCTTGGGATAGCTGGCGCATTGCGCCGTAGCGGCCAGTCTCCGAACGATTACCTATCTGCGCGATAGGCCCCGTTTTCCCTCCCGATTGGGCTGGCCACGAGGATCCTTGGATTGGATACTCCAGAAGTAAACTACCGGTGTCAGATTGGCCGGTCAAGACATAACAACGCGACGTAAACCAGTTTTACGGATCGTTCACTGCACACTCATATTTACTGAGATCGACTGGTTTCGGGGCCGCACAACATAGCGGCAGGTTGCGCCGTCTCGTTTACCAAGAGTCGCGTCGCCTTCCCTTCGAATTAGGCGGCTGCGATACTAGGTCACAATGAAAGTCGCTGACGAAAGACCCGCGCAAGCCGCTTCCGAGCTCGGTATCTCCATCGTGATGCCGTGCCTGAATGAGGAGGACGGCGTTGCCGAGTGCGTGCAGAAGGCGCTTAACTGGATCGAGCAGTCGGGCATGCGCGGCGAGGTGATCGTCGTCGACAACAACTCCACGGACCGGTCGGCAGAGATTGCCGCGGCGGCCGGCGCGAGGGTGATCGCGGAGCGGGAGCCGGGTTACGGCGCAGCGATCCGCCGGGGCTTCCGGGAGGCGCGCGGCAAGTACATGGTGATGGGCGACTGCGATAACACGTATGATTTCTCGCAGCTTGGCCCGCTGGTGGCGCCGCTCGATGAAGGCTATGACCTGGTTATGGGCAATCGATTGACGGATCAGCTCGCGAAGGGCGCGATGCCATGGGCGCACCGGGTGATCGGCACGCCGATGATCTCGTGGATGCTGCGGCTCTTCACGGGCGCGAAGATTACGGACAGCCAGTGCGGCCTGCGGGCGATGCGGCGGGACTCGATCCAGGCGCTCAACCTTCGAACGCCAGGGATGGAGTTCGCGTCCGAGATGATCCTCAAGGCGATGCGCCAGAACCTCAAGCTCACGGAAGTGCCGATTTCATACGATGTTCGCATCGGTGAAGCCAAGCTAAGTACGATCCGCGATGGCTGGCGGCACCTCCGCTTCCTCCTGATCAGCAGCCCGAGCTACGCGTTCCTGCTGCCGGGATTCCTGTTGCTGTTCCTCGGCATCGTTTCGCTCGTGATTACGGTTGCGAAGACGAGCGGGATAGACCTGGGTCCGGCAAGGTGGGAACCGATTTTCGCAGCGAGCATCTTCTTCGTCGTGGGCATCAACGTGCTCATGTTAGGGCTGTTAGCGAAGACCCTGGCGGTGCGCAGCGGCGACGTCGAAAGCCGGATGGTCGTGTTCTACCATAAGTACCTCGGCCTCGAGCGGATGATTGGCCTCGCGTTTGTGATGCTGGCTCTTGGTGGCGTGCTGGACTTGTGGGTACTGATCGACTGGCTGGACGACTCGTCGCACAACCTGCTCCCCCGCGCAGCGATCGCGCAGAGCTTCATCGTTATCGCCGCGAACTTGCTCTTCGGTGCCTTCGCCGCGGCGATGGTCGACGAGCACTCTTACGAGCGTCACCCGCTCGACTAGCCGCCACGAATCGTCTTCCGGTTGAACTCGCGGAACTGTGTCTTCAGTCCGCCGAAGTGCGGGTCCGGATCGTTGTTGATCAGGCCGATGATGCTATCGCTACGCAGCTTGATCGGCGCGTGTAGAGCCTCCAGCGTCCGCAGCCCGAAGTAGGCGAGCTGGTGCGGCACCGGAATAAACACAGGCTTGCGTCCGTCTGCTCCGGCCATGGTCGTTAGGATCTGCTTGAACGGGCGCGGCACGGACTCGGCGGCGATTAGCGGGCTGTCCGGGAGAGGCGCGCTCGATAGCTCGTGGACGGCCTTCGCCAGGTCCTCCGCGTGGCACGTGTAAAACACCTGGCCGCCGCCAATCAGTGGTACGATCGGAAGCTTTCCCATCACACCTCGCATCGCACCGACGATTCCGCCCGACTTCTGGTCGTAGACGAGGCCGGGCCGGAGGATCGCGACGCCCGGGTGGTGCTGCGAGGCCGCCTTCTCGATGGCGAGCTTGGCGCGGCCGTAGTTCGACTTCGTGCCTTCGAACGAGCTCATCGTGGAGATGAAAACGATGCGCTTTACGCCGGCCTCGCGCGCCGCCTCGAAGAGGGCGAGCGAGCCATCCACATCGACGCGCTTCACCACGGCCCAGGTCTTCGGGGTGAAGTCCCAGGCGCAGTGCACGAGCACGTCGACGCCCTTCAGCACCGCGGGTTCGACCGGCTCACCGAGGGCGAAGCCATAGTCCGAGTTGCGGCCGAGCTCGCGGACAGTGCCGTCCTTGCGCAGCTCGTTCACGATGCGCGAGCCGACGAATCCACTGGCGCCCGTGACAGCGTAGGTGGTTGGCATGTTAGTCCCCGTGCTCGGAGCCGATGCGGTAGGCGTTTGCCATCACGCTCAAGGATATCGTGGTCGCGGGGATTGAGGGAAACACGCTGGAGTCGATGAGGTGTACGCGCTCCAACCCGCACGGCCGGCCGAGAATGTCCGTCTCGCCTCGCTGTGGACGGCGCTTCATCGGGAACGTGCCGCCGAAGTGGAAGCTCTTGCCCGGCTGGGCGATCTGTAGCATCGGGAGGAGCGGCGCCGCGCCCAGTTTCAGGCTCGCCCCGCGAATCTTGCCGACGACCCGCTTGACGACGTTGCGCGTCCACGTGTTCGGGACCTTGCGTAGCGAGAAAGTGCCGTCCTGGCGGCGGACGCGCACCTTGAACGAATCGTCGGAGTGGAGGAACCCCTGCATCAGCGCCATCCGGTCGAGGACCGGGCCGGTGGGCATCAGCGAGTATATGCGGCCGAAGCGGCGTCGCAGCTCGAGGTCGTAGATCTCGTTGTAGGTGTAGAGCTGCAGGTGGATGTTGCGATCGCTGATCGATTCGTCCTGAAGCTCGATGAAGATCTGCGCGAGCGTGTGCAGCTCTTCATCTCGCGCGCCGCCGCCGGCGATCGCCAGCATCGGTAGCAGGAAGTACTGCGAGTCTTTCAGCGTTGTCTCGTCGAGGGCGAGCGTGTCCATCAGGATCTGCGTCGTCGGTATCGCTCCGGCGCCGACGAACACGCGCTCTGCCTCGAACGATTGTGACTCACCGGCGATCGTCCGCGCGTGGATGATGACACCGTCGGCCCGCTCCTGCAGCCGCTCCACGACTACGCCGCCGACGTAGCGAAAGTTGGGGTCGACTCGGAGCCTGGCGAGTGTTTCGCGGCTGCTGTAGATCAGGCCGTACGGGCAGCCGAACATGCAGAGGCCACAGTAGACGCAGCCGTCGCCCGATGGCCGCTGGACGGTGACCGCGAGGCGCGACTTGCCAAACGTGAAGCCTTCACGCGCGAGGTCGGCTCGGTGGCGTTCGAGCGACGAGAGGAAGCGTTCCGCCTGCCTGCTCGCGCGGTGGTCGCAGTGTCTTTCGGAGTACAGGGGAAAGAGGTCGGCCAGCGAATCGACGCTCGCGGCCAGCGGCACGAAGTCGAGGACGCGCTCGTAGTACGGTGCGAGATCATCGATGGTGATCGGCCAGTCGTCGATGTCGCTCTGCAGGTAGGGGAGCATAGCCGCGCCCCAGGCGTTGCTCAGGCCACCGAGCGCGTAGGAGGGCGCGAAGTCGACGCCCTTGCCGGTGACGGGCTGCTGGCCTGCGGGGTGCTCGTAGGCGTACTCGGAACCGTAGACGAGCTTGCGAGGCACACCTTCGCCGCCGCCAAGCACCTTTATCCTGGCCAGGGCGCCGGGGTCCCATTCCCGCGGCTTCTCCCGGGAGAGACCAGCGACCACGTTCTGGAGCTCCGGTTCGAGGCCGAGGCCCGCGTCGAGCATCGTCACCTCTTCGCCGCGCGCGATCAGCGCCATCGAACAAGCGACGCCGGCGAGGCCCGAGCCAACAACGTAGTGCATATCGAGGTTCAGTTTAGCCGAGGCCGATGCGGATTCGTGTGGTTCCAGCTAGATCGTGAACCAGACCCAGTTGTTCGTCTGGTCCGGCTGGAAGTGGTAGTACCAGACAACGCCTGTCAGGTTAACGGCGATGGCCGCTACGATCAGCACAACGTGCCACCACTTGAGATTGTCGCCTATGTAGCGCACGACGAGGAGCCAGAGGAACGGCATGAAGTCGAGCCCGTAGCGGTATCCCCACTGCGACCAGCCAGTCGCCGCGAACGTGAAGATGATGCAGGCCATCGGAATGATCGCTGCCCAGCAGGCGAACGTCAGCCGGTCACGGTTCTTGATCGAGAATCCGACGCCAAGCGCGATGCCCAGCCAGAACGGCAGCAGGTGTATGCCCCACATCAGCTTCTGGGTCTGGAAGTCGCTGTCCCATAGCCGCGAGAACGCGCGCATGAAGATGAATGCGCAGGAGAGCGCGATCAGCATGGCGCCGACCCGCGCGATTCGCTTGTCGACGCCCTGGAACAGCGACATCACGAACGCAGGCGTCGTCATCCAGATCGCCAGGCCGCCCGACGAGAACGCGACCGGTGCGAGGTTCATCCCGTTGCCCGCCGGTGTGTCCGACTTACTGAAGATCGGCATCGACTCGAAGAGGACGAGTGGATGGCGCCTGAAGTAGCTTTCCTGGAAGTGGAAGAGAATGTTGTCCGGCCCGTCGAAGAGGCCGTGCGGGTAGACGAACGTGAGGTAGTTCTGGTGCAGCTGCTCGGTGTAGCCGTAGCCGGTCTCCAGCGGGTTGTCGAAGCGCAGGTAGTTGACCAGTCCGTCCAGCGCGAGGAACGGCGCCATTCCCCCCGCGAAGCCGAGGATGGGATCGATGTTGATTCTCCAGCGGCCGGAGTCTTTCGGTGTGCGCAGCCAGAGCGGTGCGAAGGCGACGACGAAGAAGAGACCGCTGGCAATCAGCGTCGGTCTGCACAAGAACGCCGCTCCGAGCATTGCCCCCGCTAACAGCGGGCTAGGTCTAGCGACGCAGAAGTAGATCGCAGCGAAGAGGAAGAACGTGCCCGTTGTGTGGGCGAAGAACCAGACGCCGTCGTTGATCGCAATCCACCAGAATACGGTCCCGAACATGGCAAGCGCCGTGAATAACAGCTGGTTGGTGAGCTTGGAGGTGAAGCGCGCGGCGATCAAGAAGACAAGCGGCGCCAGCATCGCTCCGAAGATCACTGAGACCAGCGTTTGGTTCAGCTCGTTCCCGAAGATCGCCACGCCGGGCAGCACGATAAACGCCGGCCCGAGGGAGTGCTGCATGTACACTTTGCAGTTCGGTGAGAAGCGCGGGTTGGTGACCTTCTGCGCCTCCGGGTCGCCGTCCTTGAAGCAGAAACCTTCGCCGTCGTAGAGAACGCGCTCCAGCGTGCTGTAGTTGCGGCTGTACTGCGGAAGCAAGTCGAGGTGGCCGTGCAGGATGTTTTCAGCCTGGTTGACCTGGTGCGAGTACGGCGTCTCCTGCGGGCCGAGGAACCAGTAGATCGAGAACGTGAACGCGAAGAGCGCGAAGCAGATCGCGGCGATGCGCATACGCTTCTCAGTCATTACGCCGCTGAGGCGCAGGGCTAGAGGTTGAGTCGCTTCGAGCTCTGCCATCAGCCGCTCGCGGCTTCTGCCGCCCTGTCCGGGTGATGCGGCCAGATGAGGTAGTGGCTGAACGCCCAGTTGGTCCCGAAGCCGAGGACGGTGCCCAGCGTCGTCGCCACGTAGGGGCTCATGTCAAACGCGGGTGTGAGCACGTTGATCGCGCCGACGATGACGAGCGTGCTGCCGAAGCAGCTCGCGTTGAACCGAAGGAAGCGTGTGAGCTGATTGCCGCGGCGCGCTCGGTCGGGGAATGCCCATCCCTGCAAGGCGAAGTACTTGAACGCGATCGAAAGCTCAACGGCGATTGCGGACGCGATGAGCAGGCTGATGTCCGGCTCCGAGAAGATCCCGAAGTCGACGCTCGTCTCCTTGGCCGGAAGCAGCGGGAGGACATCGTAGAGCAGGAAGAGGCCGGCCTGGTTGATGACATAAGCCAGCGCGCCGACGATCACGAACTTCACGAACGAGGAGTGAACCGGAAGTTTCCGGCCGCTTTGCCTGGTCGTGGGGGCAATGTCGGTATGCATGCTTTTAGGCAGGGTCGCCGGGCCGGAAACCCCTCGTTTCAGGATAGCGGTAGCGTATCCAGGGGTGCAACCGAACTAGCCAAAGCGCTGGCCCTGTGCCACCCACGTCCAACCGCCCAGATTCGACCCGTCGAAGTGGTAGAAGCAGAGGACGCCGAACAGATTTACGGCTACGGCGGCCACAATCAGAGCTACGTGCCAGGGCTTTAGGTTGTCTCCAATGTGGCGGGCCACCAGCAACCAGAGAAACGGCGTGAAGTCCAGGCCGTAGCGGTAGCCCCATTGCGCCCAGCCGGTGGCCGAGAAGTAGAAGATGGCCAGCGCCACCGGGATGATCGCCGCCCAGCACGCGGCGACGAGCAGGTCGCGGTTGCGAACGGAGAAGTAGAAAGCGGCGCCAATCATCGCCCAGAAGGGCAGGAGCTCAACCGCGAAAGGCGGGAAGTCGGCGGCCACCCACTCGTCCGCCACGACGTTCGATATCGCCCTGAAAAGCAGGTAGGCGCACGCCGCCGCGATCAGTGCGACCCCGATCCGGACGATGCGACGGTCGTTCACGCCGGTAAACATGGTCATCAGGAACGCCGGCGTCGTCACCCAGATCGCGAGGCCGTTCTGTGACGGGAGGACTGGCGCGCAGCTGGCGGACGTATCGCACGGATCGCCCGGCTTGTTGAACACCGGCATCGCCTCGAAGAGGATGCGCGGGTGCTTCACCATGTATCGGACGTCGAAGAGGCCGTGCGTGTAGAGTGGCTTCTGGAAGTCCTGGAACGCCTGCTCCGTGTAGCCGTACCCCGTCTCGAACGGCGTGTCGAAGCGCAGGAAGTTGAAGATGCCTTCGATCGCCAGGAACGGCGCCAGGCCCGCGGCGAATCCAGCGATCGGACTAAGGTTTACTCCCCAGCGCCCGCCGTTCTCCTCCGGTTTGCGCAACCAGAACGAGATAAACGCCACGACGAAGAACAGCCCGGTCGCGATCATCGTTGGACGGCAAAGGAACGCCGCACCAAGCATCGCCGCCGCTAACAGCGGCTGAGGTCTCGCCAGGGTGAAGTAAATCGCGGCGAAGATGAAGAACGTCGCGGTCGTGTGCGCGAAGAACCAGACGCCTCCGTTTGAGGCCACCCACCAGAGGACGGTGCCGAACATCATCAGGACGGTCAGCAACAGCTGGGTCGAAGTCTTCGACGAAAACCGCATCGCGATGAGAAAAACGATCGGCGCGGTGGCCGCTCCGAAGAGCACTGAGAGCAGCGTTTGGTTTAGCGAGTTCCCCCAGATGGCAACCCCCGGGACGGCGAGGAACGCCGGCCCGGGCGAATACATCAGGTACGTCTTGCAGTCCGGCGTAACGCGGACGCCCGGCACGGTGTGGATCTGGGGATCGCCCGGCGGATAGCAGAAGCCTTGCCCGTCGTAGAGGGAGCGCTCCACGTTCTGCGGGTTGAGGGTGTATTCCGGCAGCAGATCAACGTGGCCGTGGATCAGGTTGTTGGCCTGGTTCACCTGGTGAGGGAAAGCGGTCTCCTGCGGGCCTAGCGTCCAGTAGACGAGCAGCGTTAATGCAAACAGCGCGAGGCAAATCGTGACGACGCGGCCACGTTCGTCGGCGGTGATGGCGGCTTGTGGGCGGACTCCGGGAAGGGCTGCGGCTACGTCAGTCTGCATCTGGTTCGGCACGCTGGCTATTGCTGTCGAAACCGGTCACGTATCATCAACGCGAACGACCGTGATTTCGACACGACATAACGCTTTCAAGTATTTGATCGTCTGTGCTTGAGTTCGCCGGCCTCGCTCTCCTCGGGTTCGTCGTCGGGGCATACGGTACCGTCATCGGGGCAGGCGGCGGCTTCATCATCGTTCCGGTTCTGCTCATTCTCTATCCCGACTACGAGCCGGAGCAACTCACCGCGATCTCGCTCGCGGTCGTGTTCGCCAACGCCACCTCTGGCTCGTTCGCTTACGCTCGCCAGCGCCGCATCGATTACGTGACCGGGCTGCTGTTCGCCGCGGCGTCAGCGCCGGGAGTAATCGCCGGCGCGCTGGTCGTGCACTTTATCCCGCAGCGGCTGTTCAGCGGAATGTTCGGCGTGATGCTGCTGTTGCTCGCCGTCCTCGCGGTGCGAGGCAGCCGCGAGACGATTCGCGCGCCCGTCCGCGGCCGGGGTGTGCTGGTGCGGCGGGTCTCCGATCCAGAAGGGCGGACGTACGTCTATGGTTACAAACTCTGGCAGGGACTGACGATCAGCGTGGCGGTGGGGTTCATCTCCAGCCTCTTCGGGATCGGCGGCGGAGTGATCCACGTGCCGGCGATGATCATCATCCTGCACATCCCGATCGCCTACGCGGTCGCGACGTCCCACTTCGTCCTTGCGTTCATGTCGGGCGGTGCGACGATCGTTCACCTGATCGACGGAAGCCTGGGCGGCGAGCAGCTTGTGAAAGCAGCGGCTCTCGCTGTCGGCGCGATACCGGGGGCGCAGGTCGGCGCGCAGATCGCGCATCGTGTGAAGGGACGGATGGTCTTGGTCCTGCTCGCGGGGGCGATCATTGTGCTTGGCGTTCGCGTGCTTCTAAAGGCAGTGTTCGACCTCTAGATGCGGCGCAGGCCGTCCAGCGCCATCTCCACCGCCATTCCCACCAACAGCGCTCCGTTGAGGCGCCCCAGCATCTGCACTACGAGCGGTCGCAGTCGCTCCCACCGCGGCAACGTCGCGAAAAGCGCCCCTGTCGCTGCCAGCGTTATCGCTGAAGCGACGATCGTCTCGATCACCCCGAAGCGGTCCGAGTAAGAGATGGTGGCGACGATCGAGACTGGACCTGCAAGCAGCGGGACGGAGAACGGCACGAGCCACGCGTACGACGGAAGCTTCCAGCGCGGCGCGGCCATCGAATCACCGGCGACGAGCAGGCGGATCGCCAGCGGGACCATCGTCGCTGCCGCCGCGAACTCAAACGAAGCCCCGGAGATGCTGAGTGCATCGAGGACCCCTTCGCTAATCAGCGCGGCGAGTGCGAGCGCGGCGAATGCGGCCGTCGGCGCAAGGTAAACGAGCTGTCGAGGCTGCACCGGGTCCGGCTCGGACTCCTGGGCGCGCTCCCGGCGGTAGGCGACGACGGCAGCGAGCGCGCCGAACGGCGAAACGGCCGCGAACACTCCGCTGAGACAGACGAGGTAGTCGATCATGGGAACGGGCTCGCGAGCGGCTGCGGTTCGCGGATCGGGTTGTCGTTCAGCATGTCGACTGTGTAGAGGAGGCCGGAGAACGTGTGTTGCTGGTCATCCACGCGCGTTACGCCGTCGCGGTACCAGGCGCCCTCGACCAGACTGGAGTTGGCGTAGGACGCCGCCTGCTCGCCGGTCATCTGGCGGTCGGCCATGATGCCTGCGACGCAAGTCGTGCGTTCTTCGATGTCGTCTGCGATGTCGCTGAGGCGGTTGTCGTACTGGGCCGCGCGCCAGATTCCGCCGAGGCCCTCGATCCAAGTGCCGGCGCCGGCGCCGCGAGAGTCGCGGCCGCGCAGGAGGCTCCCGTACCACGAGCCCTGGCGCTGCGCTTCCGTCCGCACAAGCAGCCCGAACCGCGCCGCGAGCCGGTGCGCGTAATCGATCTCTGCATCGGTGAGGCCGCCCCAGCGCGCGATCTCGCCCATGCCGTAGCCGGCCCACTGGTCAGCCCACGGCGGATAGGAAATGTTCTCCGCGTCATCACGCCGCGTCGCGATGTAGTCCAGCGCTTTGCGGGCGGCGGTGTCCCAGCCTTCGCCGGGGAAAGCGTTGTGCATCAGCGTCAGCGCCCACAGCGACTCGCCAGGATAGTAGGTAGACGTGCCCCCCTGAGGCTGGTCTGAGACGAGGTCCCAGCCGGGTGAGAAACTACCGTCATCGTGCTGGACGGCGGTGATAAAGCGCGCCAGCTCGTGCATCAGCTCGTCGTACTGTTTGTCGCCGGTGGCCGAGCGCCGCTCCGTCAGCCCAACAAGCATCAGCGCGTTCGAGCCGAGCTGCCCGCTGTTTCCGTCCGGCGCGAGGAGCGCCCAGCCGTGCTTCCGTACAAGGCGGTCCTGCATCCAGCCGAGCGCGCGATCGCCCGCGGCCAGCGCTCCGGGCAGTTGCAGGCGTCCCGCGGCCTGATACAAACCCGCCGTCACGCCGGCGTGGCGGACTTCGTTGTATTCGGTCGACTCTGTGTCTGTGTCGGCGTTGTACTCGTAGACGTACGTGCCGTCCGGCTTCTGGCTGCGCTCGATCCACTGGGCAGCGGCGATCGCCGCGTTCTCCAGCGTATCAACGTCGCGCGAGCCGCAGTCCTCCGGCGGGACGACGGTCAGGCGAAGGCCGCTGATGAAGACAACCCAGAAAGCGACCGACAGGATCGCGGAGCGGAAGAGCACGAGCACCAGTATTCGGGTTGGGCAACGGCGGTGACAAGCGCCGCGAGGTCAGACTTCGAGGTCTACGGCGATGGGCAGCGCGGTCTCGCCCCACTCCTTGAGGTCGCCCGAGTACGTCGGCTCATACTTCTCGAGCAGGAGTCGCCGAGCGAGCGCGTCCTCGGCCGGTTCGCTGACGACGCGAGCGGTCCCGTTCAAGGTGCGCTCGGCGATGCGGACAGTGACGCTTGGACTGGCCTTGATGTTCGCCACCCAGTCGCTCGTCCTGCCGTTGCCGGAGAGCATGTAAAGCGTAGCGCCGTTCAGCGCGAACCAGATCTCGATCTCGTGCGGGCGGCCGGACTTGCGGCCGGTCGTCGTCACGTAGCAGAACTGTTCGGAGGCAACGGGAGACAGATCGGTCACGCCGCTAGTTTAGCGGAGGAGCGTCTAGTTTCGCGCGCCGCGGACGACGGTGAGGTGCGGCGCGAATGTCGAGACGACGCTGTCCTCTTCCACCTGGTCCCAGCCGCCGATCCGGTTCTTGCCCCGCGACTTCGCCCAGTTCAGAGCCATGTCCGCGCGGTAGAGCAGCTCCTCCGCCGAGTTGGCCATGTCGGGGAAGCACGCCACGCCCAGGCTGATCGTTGCCTTGACGGAGTCTTCGCTGCGAACGCGGATTTTCACGGCCTTCAGCAATCGGTCAGCGATGCTGAACGCTTCGGACCGGGATCTGGCGGGCAGCAGGATCGAGAACTCGTCGCCGCCGTAGCGGAACGCGTGCTGGTCGCCGACGATCTCCGCGATCGTTGCACCGATCTCGCGCAGCACGTGGTCGCCCGCCATGTGGCCGAGCGAGTCGTTGACGCGCTTGAAGTTGTCGATGTCGACCATGATCAGAGCGACTTCGCCGCCTTCCTGCAAACGCTGTGCGACGACGTCACGGATCTGCTCGTGGAAGGTGCGGTGGTTCAGCAGGCCGGTCAGCGGGTCGGTTGCGGCCTGGTAACGGGCGTCCAGCAGCTGGCGGTTGCGTTCGCGCAGCTCTTCGTTGGATAGGCGCAGCTCTTCCGTGCGCTGCCGCGCCGTCGAGGTCATCAGGTTCAGCGACTCCGCCAGGCGCTTCAGCTCGCGCAGTCCAGTGACGGGAGCGCGGGCCTTCATGTCGCCCAGCGCGACGGCGAGCGCGGTGTCTTCGAGCTTCGACAGCGGCCGGATGATCGCCCGCGAGACGAAGAAGGCGACGATGAGCGCGATCATGGAGCCAACGATGCCGGACACGATGATCAACGTCAGCGCTGTGTTGCCGGCTGAGTTAGCCTCGCCCTGGAGGCGGTTCACCTCGGCGAGCTGCTTGTTGGCCATGTCGATCAGTGCCAGGCGGTGATCTCGGAACGTCGGGACGATACGTTCTACGGCGTTAGCGGCCTCGGCGGTCTGGCCCGTCTGCACAAGCTGGATGATCTGCTGCGCGTTCCCCACCAGCGTCGCCGAAGTCGTCGATAGGTCAGAGATCGCTGCCACGGAGGCTGTGTTGTCCGGCTCGGCCACCTTTTCGAGGTCGGCTGCTGTATTCAACGCGTTCACGGCCTCGTCGGCGGTGAGCTGGATCTCGGGCACCAGGTAGGCGTCTCCAGAGTTTACGTAGCGCTGCACGAGCAGAGCGGAGACACTGCCGCTCGCCTCAGCCGTTTGCAGTTGAGAGGCGATGTTCGCCCGTGTTTGCATTTGGTCCGTCGAAGACTGGTAGTGCTTGACGGTGATGAACGCTCCCGCGATGAGGAGGCCGAGGATGACGATCATCACCCCGAATGCGCAAAGTATGGCCGTTCTTACGGAACGCGGCCCTGGTACCGAATTTCGCATCGCTTCTTCCTTCCCAAGAGCGAGGACCCCCGGGTGCCTCGCGTTCAGGAAGACGGAAGCTGTTATGCAGCCGTTGCGATAGTTAAGGCTCGTATCGGTGAACGACGGGCGAACAACCAAACCCTAACTTTTGTGTTGGCCGTCTTGATGACGTTGCGTCTCGCGTCGTCATTCCCTTGCCAATCCCCTCATCGAGGATATTGACGCCGGCTATCTTTGGCCGGCGTTCCCAAGAAAGCCGGGCGCGTCCGCCGTTTGAATGGGGGTGAGGCCGGCCCTGCGCATGTCGTTGGCGGCGTCCAGCGCAGCGTTCTTGTAGCACTCGGCGAGGGTTGGGTAGTTGAAGACGGAGTCGATCAAGAAGTCAACGCCGCCACCGAGGCCCAGCACCGCCTGTCCGATGTGGATCAGCTCGCTCGCCTGCGTACCGAGCGCATGAACGGCGATCAGGTGCCCCGTGTCGTGCTTGAAGATCAGCTTCAGAAAGCCGGTCACGTCGCCGAGGATCTGTCCGCGCGCGATCTCCTTGTAGTATGCGCGTCCGAGAAGGTACGGCATCCCGGCGGCTCGTAGCTCTTCCTCGGTTGGGCCGAGCATCGCGATTTCCGGCACCGTGTAGATGGCGTACGGCAGCGGGAGTACCGCCGTGTCCTCCGGAGCGTCGAACGCATGGCACGCAGCGAGTCTGCCCTGCTCCATCGAAGTGGCAGCCAGCGCCGGGTTCCCGATGACATCGCCGGCGGCGTAGATGTGCGAGACGGCCGTCTGGTAGTTTTGGTTGACGGAGATGCGCCCGCGCGAGTCCGCCTCAAGGCCGGCGGCCGCCAGGTTGAGGCCGTTGGTAGCTCCAATGCGGCCGACGGCGTAGAGCACGACATCGGCGCGGACGACCCGGCCGCTCACGAGATGAACATCGACGAGGCCCAGCGATCCAGGTTCGATTCTCTGGACGTCGTCCTCGAAGATCAGTTCGGCGCCGTTGTCTCGCAGGTGCTGTGTGAGGCCGTCTCCGATCTCCCTGTCGACGAACGGCAGCAGGCAAGAGCGGCGGTCGATCAGCGTCACCGGGATACCGAGCGCGGCGAAGACGCTCGTGTACTCTGACCCGATCACGCCGGCGCCGACGACCGCCAGCGATTTCGGGACGTCCGGCAGGCGCAGGAGGTCGTCGCTCGTCAGCACCTTGCGTCCGTCGAAGGGGATGTGCGGGTCGCGCGCGGCTTCGCTGCCCGTCGCGATCAGAATCTTCTCGCCGCTAACCAGCGACGTGCCGTGCTCTCCGGTGACGCTGACGGTGTGCGGATCAACGAACGACGCGGTGCCGCAGATGACCTCGATGTCGTTTCGCGAGAGCTGGTGGCGGGTGACTTCGATCTCGCTCTGGATCACGTGGTCGGCGCGGTGCAGCAGGTCGGCCATCGTGATGCCTGTCTTGACGGCGTAGTCGTGCCCGTAGAACCCGCGCTGCTGGTAGCCCGTCAGATAAAGAACGGCTTCACGCAAAGTCTTGCTGGGGATCGTGCCGCTGTTTATTGAGGCGCCGCCCACGGTAGTCATTCGCTCGATCACGGCGGCGCGTTTGCCAAGCTTGCTGACCTGCACGGCGGCCTTCTGCCCGGCCGGCCCGGATCCGATGACTAAGAGATCAAAATTCATAGCATGAAAAGTTGGTGGCCCGGGAGGGACTCGAACCCCCGACACGCGGTTTAGGAAACCGCTGCTCTATCCTACTGAGCTACCGGGCCCCGTGCACGACGCGGTGTGGTGGGCAAAAGACTGGTGGAGATAGCGGGACTCGAACCCGCAACCTCCGCATTGCGAACGCGGCGCTCTCCCAATTGAGCTATATCCCCACCTGTGGCGCCGGGTTAGCGCCGTAGACATTATAGCGGATGTTGTCTCCGCGAGCGTCCGCCCCGAGGCTGGAAAGCGTCGGCTACGCGGAGCGGAGCGGCACCTAGTCCGGCAGCAGCCCCGGAATCGCCTCGATCACCATCCGCCCGCCCTCAACATCGACCTCTCGCACCACGTCCTCGATTGCCGGGATCAGCAGCTCGCGGCGCTTTTCGCGTACGACGAAGACTTCGTTGGCGCCGGTGGTGATGATGTCGGTGATCTCCCCCAGATCATCGCCGGAAGTGGTGACGACGCGCAGGCCGATCAGCTGAAAGTGGTAGAACGTGCCGTCTCCGGGAGGATCGAGGGATGATTCGGGTGCCTGGAGGTAGAGTCCGCGCAGCTCGGCGGCCTGCTCTCGATTGTCGACTCCGACGAACTTTACGTGCCGGAAGCGATCGGCGCGGCGGACTCGTTCGATCTTGCGTTCTGTATCGCCCGTGAAAACGCTGCGTCCGGGGTGGAACACGGTGTCCGGCCCCAGCGGTTCGATCTTGAGGTCGCCGCGCACTCCGAAGGCGCTGAGCACACGGCCGACGGCGACGAAGCCGTCGCGGATCTCGTCGCGATCAGTGCGGCGGGGGATGGCTAGCCGATCTCGAGGATGGCCCGAGCGCCTTTGCGGATCGCTGCGACCTTGAGCAGAGTGCGCATGGCGTTGGCGATGCGGCCCTGCTTGCCGATGACCCGGCCCATGTCCTCTTCGGCGACTTTCAGGTGGAAGACGATGTGGTCGCCGGCGTCTTCTTCCGTCACTTCAACCGCGTCGGGGTTGTCGACGATCGCCCGGGCCATGTACTCGATGAGCTCTTTCATTGGAGGGTCTCCCAGGAGTGGTGGTTACTCCGTAGTTCCGGCCTCCGCCTCGGGCGTGGCGGCTGCCTCTTCTGCCGGCTCAACTGGTCCGGGGGCCTCCTCAGGTGCTGCGGGCGCTTCTGCCGTTACGGTGGCAGCGGGGGCGGCTGCGACTGGGGCTGGGGCTGGGGCGGGCTGCGCAGAGGCGGCGGCTTCCATCGCCTTGCGCTTCTTGGCGCCGGGCGCGGACTGCTTGCCGCCCCAGGCCACAGGCTCCTTGCCGGCCTTCTCCATGACGCCTTGCTTCGTCAGGATCTTGGCCGCGGTGTCGGACGGGCGGGCGCCGACTTGCAGCCAGTGGACGGCGCGGTCTTCGTTCATCACGAGCGTCGCTGGGTTGGTCAACGGGTTGTAATGCCCGAGGATCTCCAGGTGCTCGCTGTCTCGCGCGTTGCGCTGGTCCGTGACGACGATGCGATAAGACGGCTGCTTCCGCTTACCCACCCTCGATAGTCTTATTCTGAGCAAGTTACCACCTCCGATGGAGACAAAAGGGGACCAGTTACCGGAGGAGTGACGTGACCTTTGGGCCGCGTCCGGTGCTGATCATCTGCATGATTTTCTTGGCTTCCTTGAACTGCTTGAGGACTCGGTTGACGTCCGCTGGTTGCGTGCCGCTGCCGGCGGCGATGCGCCGGCGCCGGCGGCTGTCGATGATATCGGGATTCCGACGTTCTTCCAACGTCATAGAGTAGATTATCGCTTCGGTGTGTTTGAAGAAGTTTTCGTCCATTTCGTCAACGTTGAGCTGCTTCTTGATCTGGCTCAGGCCGGGAAGCATGCCCAGCAGGTTGCCGATCGGGCCCATCTTCTTGATCCGCTGATACTGGCCGAGGAAGTCGTCCAGCGTTAGCTCGCCCTTCTTCATGCGGGCGGTGATCGACTCCGCTTCCTCTTCTGTGATCTCGGCCTTCGCCTTCTCGATCAGCGTCAGCATGTCGCCCATCCCCAGGATGCGCGAGGCGAAGCGGTCCGGGTGGAATGGCTCGAGCGCGTCCGCCTTCTCGCCCAGTCCGACGAATTTGATCGGGATGCCGGTGACTGCGCGGATCGAAAGCGCAGCGCCACCCCGCGCGTCACCGTCGAGCTTTGTGAGGATGAGGCCGGTGAGCTTGATCGCGCCGGCGAACTGTTCGGCGGCGTTCACGGCTTCCTGGCCGGTCATCGCATCGGCGACCAGCATGACTTCGGTCGGGGCGAGGATCTTGTGCAGCGCCTGCATCGCCTTTGCGCCTTCGTTGTCGAAGTTGACGTAGCCGACGGTGTCGACGATGACGTAGGTGGAGCTGAGGTTCTTCGCCTCCTCAAGCCCCTTCTTCGCAAGCTGCTCCGGCTTGATCTCGCCCGTCTCCGCCACGACCGGGATGCTGAGCTGCTTGCCGAGGGATTGGAGCTGCTCGGCTGCCGCGATACGCCCGGGGTCGGCCCCGACGAGCAGCGGGCGCTCGCCGTTGCGGCGCAGGTGCAACCCGAGCTTGGCGGCGGTGGTCGTCTTGCCAGAGCCCTTGAGGCCGACCAACATGACGACGGTCGGGGGCTTGTTGGAGCGCTCGAGCTTGGCGAAGCCGCCTCCAAGCACCTCAACGAGTTGCTGGTTAACGATGTCGATGATCTGCTGGCCGGGCGTCAGGCTCTTCAGGACATGGGTCCCGATCGCCTTCTCCCGGACGCCCGCCACGAAGTCCTTGACGACCTTGTAGTTAACGTCCGCTTCCAGCAGCGCCAGGCGTACTTCGCGGAGGGCCTCGTCCAGGTCGCCTTCGGAGATTGTGCCGCGGCCGCCCAGCTTGCGGAAGACGCCCTGTAGCTTGTCAGATAGTGAGTCGAGCATATTCAGAGGGATTGTATCTGAACGCGGAGATATAACCAAGAACTGCGCACGTGGTTTGGCAATTGATACGGTATTTCCGTTGCTCTACGGTGTCGCGGAGGCGCCGAGCACGGCCTGGATCGCCGCTTTCAGCTCATCCTCCGAGACCATGCCGTCGAACTTCGCGCGGAGGATCCCCTGTGCGTCGGCGACGAAGACCCACGGCTCCGACTCCAGCTTGAAGTCGACGTTTGCGCCCACCGCGCAGTCGCCGATGTTGGGGCACTGGCCGGCGGCCATCTTCTTCACGTCGTAAGGCTCGATGTGGACGAAGTTGGCCTGGTCGCCGTACAGGTGATACATGTCGTCGAAGATGTCCTTCGTCGGGCCGCAGACCTAGCTCTGGCAATAGGCCGGCGTGGCGAAGACGATCACCGTCGGCTTGCCGTTAGCGATCGCCTCAGCGACCGTCTTGTCGTGCTCCTCCCGGATCGGGGTGACGGAGGAGTCGATGTCGCGGACGTCGGCGACATCGCTGAGCACCGTCTGGCGCGAAGGCGGTACGGGGTCCCCGATCGCGATGCCGGGGTCAGTCGCCAGCACCTGGAACGAGAGTCGCACCGGATCGAGCGTCTCCCCATCCTTAGTCGTGCCGGTCATCTCGACGCCCCATTGGCCGACTGTGTCGAACGTTACGTGCGTGACGTAGGCGCCCGTATCGCCCGCCGGGTGAGACTCGACAACGCCGTCGGGGTGAGTGTGGGTGTAGCTCTTCGTGATCTGGATGGCCTGCGCGTCGGTCTCGAAGCGCAGGGTGCCGGTGTTGTCGGAGGCGAGGGTGAAGAAGCGGAGGTGCATCTTCGCGCCGAGTACCGGGGTGTTGTCCGCCGAATTGAGCAGCCCCATCACGAACCGGTTCTCGCCGACGACGGAGTCAGTGTTCAGGATGAGCGGAATGCGGTCCCCGGGAATGGGCGTGAGGACGTTGGTCGGCGAATTATCGCTGCCGCCGCCGCAGGCCGCGAGGGCGAGCAGCGCCAGGGAGAGGGTGGACAGAATCGCTAATCTACGCATGGGGCGGGGTCACAGATAGCGTGGCCTACACCTGAGTTACGGGCAAGGTCGGGCCTCAGATTCAGATGCCCTGGCGAAATGCAGGCTGTCCGCCCGGCTGATTGGAGAGTCGGCCGGGCGGATGCCAACGGAGACAGACGAGTCCGGTTCGAGGCGCTTGCCCGCCTCCACCGGTGTGTCAGGTTGACAGATAGGGCTTCGTGTCCGATAATCCCTACTTAATCGCTAGGTATTCACGACATGAAGCTATCCACCCGCGGAGACTACGCCACACGCGCCCTCCTTGAGCTCTCTACAGCGGAGGGGCCGATTGCCCTGTCCGTGCACCAGCTCTCGGATCGCACCGGGATCCCGGCCAAGTACCTGGAGCAGATCATGATGCGCCTTCGCTCGGCCCAGGTGGTGCGCAGCCGGAGGGGCGTCCACGGCGGCTACGAGCTCGCCAGGCGCCCCGCCGAGATCAGTGTAGGCGAGGTGGTCAGGCTGATGGACGGACCCCTCGCGCCGAGCCCCTGCGCCAGTCAGTCGGCTCACGTACCCTGCCCCGCCTACCGCTGCCCCACGGAGGCCGGCTGCGTGCTCCGCGGCCTTTGGACCGACGTGCGCGACGCCATCGCCGACGTCCTGGACCGGACGACGTTCGGTGAGCTAGCGGACCGCCAGCGCGAAGCCCATCGCCGCGAGGCTTATTCCATATGAACACTCTCCTTCTGCTCTGCTGCTTCTGTACGGGCCCCCGCTGAGTCGGGGGCACGCGCCGCTCCAGTCCATACGTACAGAACAAGGAGCAGACGACCAACATGATCAAACGATTTCTGATACTGATATCGCTCGCCGTACTGGCTTCTTTCGTCGTTGCCTGTAGCGGCGATGATGACAAGCCCTCTACAACCGCAACTCCCGGCATCACCGGCGCAACCGCCGTCCCCACGGAGTTCCCGGATTCCGGCCCGGTGACGCTGCACCTCGGCTTCTTCGCTAACCTCACGCACGCGGAGCCGCTCGTCGGTCTTAACAACGGCATCTTCGCGCAGGAGCTTGGCTCCAACGTGACGATCGACCAGAAGACGTTCAACGCAGGGCCGGACGTCATCACCGCGCTCTTCGCGGGTGAGATCGACGCCAGCTACATCGGCCCGAACCCGGCCGTCAACGGCTACGTGCAGTCCGGTGGGGACGACGTGCGGATCGTCGCCGGCGCGGCGAGCGGTGGCGCGCTTCTGGTTGTGAAGCCGGAGATAACGTCCGCGGACCAGCTCCACGGAAAGAGGATCGCCAGCCCACAGCTTGGTAACACGCAAGACGTAGCGTTGCGTAACTGGCTGAAGCAAAACGGCGTGCCAGCCGAGGAAAACGGCGGCGACGTTTCCGTCGTTCCGACGGCCAACGCTGATGCCCTGACTGCGTTCAAGAACGGAGATCTTGACGGCGCCTGGGCGCCGGAGCCGTGGGCGACGCGACTGATCCAGGAAGGCGGGGGCCACGTCCTCGTTGACGAGAAGACGCTCTGGCCCGAAGGCAGGTTCGCGACGACAGTGCTCATCGTCCGTACTGACTTCTTGAACGAGCACCCGGACGTTGTGCAGAGGTTGGTCAGCGCCAACGTCAAGACAGTACAGTGGATCAAAGCGCATTCGGACGACGCCAAGACGCTGGTGAATCAGCAGATCGGCGCGATCACGAGCAAGCCGCTGGCCGACGCCGTGATCAACGACGCCTGGAAGAACCTTGACTTCACGTACGACCCTATCACCACAAGCGTGCGGACCTCTGCCGAGAACGCCTACGATCTTGGATTACTGCAGGACAACCCGGACCTGGCCAACCTGTTCGATCTAGACCTCCTGAACAGAGTTCTGGCGGAGCAAGGGCTTGCCGCCGTGTCGGACTAGCTTTTCTAGCAGGCGATTAAGGCGGGAGGGAGACATGGCATTGGAGACATACGAGAAGAGAGCGCAGGCGGCGCAGCAGACCGCGTCGCCTGCGTCTGCGGTAGAAGGCGCGACGGCGGGTGGAGAGCTGCTGGTGTTGCGCAACATCAGGCGGCACTTCCAGACAAAGCGTCACGACACGCTCGCGCTCGACAACGTTTCGCTGTCGATCAGCGAGGGTGAGTTCGTCTGCCTGGTCGGGCCGTCCGGCTGCGGGAAGTCGACGCTGCTCAACATCGTCGCCGGCCTCGATCATCCGGATGAAGGCGAAGCGCTGTTCGACGGTAGGCCGATCACGAAGCCGGGGCGCGAGCGCATCGTCGTCTTCCAGGAGCCAGCGCTCTACCCTTGGCTCAACGTCCGTGCGAACGTCGAGCTCGGTCTCAAAATCGCGGGCCGCAAGAAGTCGGAGCGCAAACAGCTCGCCGATCGCTACATCTCGCTGGTCAACTTGCGGCGTTTCGAGAAGGCGTACGTCCACGAACTTTCGGGCGGCATGAAGCAGCGCGCGCAGCTCGCCCGCGCTCTCGCCGTGGAGCCGCGGATGCTGCTAATGGACGAGCCGTTCGCCGCCCTCGACGCGCAGACCCGCGACGTTCTCCAGCAAGAGCTGCAGGAGATCACTGCTCGCATGCGCACGACGGTGCTCTTCGTCACACACAACGTCCGTGAGGCCGTGATCCTCAGCGACCGAGTCGTTGTGATGACGCCGGCGCCGGGCAAGCTGAAGAGCAACATCCCGGTCGCCCTCGCGCGGCCGCGCGGCCCGGACTCGCACGCCGTCGTCGACCTGGCGGCGCGCGTGCGCTCCGAGCTGCAACACGACATCTACGCCGCGCAGGCGAAGGAGGATGCCTATGCCATCTAGTGCAACATCCGGGATCACCGTTCCGAAGAGCGAGGGCTGGGTCGCGCGCCGGTTCCGAGACTTCGACTTCGGCGGCCTCGCGCTGAAGGCGCTACGCATCACGCTCTTCTACGCCGCGCTGATTGGCTTGTGGCAGCTCCTGTTCGAGCTGCACATTTGGAAGCCGTACCTTCTGCCTGGCCCGAAAGACGTCTGGGACTCGCTCCGACAGTACATAGACAACGGACTCCTGGAGAAGGCGATACGCGCAAGTATGCAGCACCTGTTGATCGGCTACGGTATCTCGATCTTCCTCGGCGTGGCCGTCGGTATGCTATGCGGGACCAACAAGTACGTCGACGAGACCGTCGGAAGCCTCGTACTCGGTTTGCAATCGATGCCCAGCGTTTGCTGGTTGCCCCTCGCACTCATCTGGTTCGGATTGAACGACAAGGCGATCATCTTCGTCGTATTCATGGGTTCGTTCTGCGCTATCGCGATCTCAGCGCGAGCCGGCGTGCAGGCGATCCCGCCGCTTTACCGACGCGCCGCCGCCACGATGGGGTCGAGCCGGTTTCAGTCGGTTCGCTACGTCCTCTTGCCGGCGATGGTCCCGAGTATGGCACAGGGCCTCAAGCTGGGCTGGTCATTCGCCTGGCGTTCGTTGATGGCTGCGGAGCTCTTGTTTGGCGGGAAGGTAAGCCTTGGTCAACTGCTTGAAACTGGCCGCGGAAATATCCATATGAGCCTGGTAGTGGCGATCATGCTCGTGATCATGGCCATCGGCGTCGCGGTTGACCGCGTCTTCTTTGCGCGCATGGAAGGGTGGGTGCAGGAGAGGTGGGGGACTCGCGCCCAATTGAATCGCTGACAACGCCCGGGTCTCCCTACAAAGCGCAGAGGAGCCGCTCTCCACGGCTCCTCTGTTGCGCTAGCGGATTTCTTAGCTTGCGCGGGCGTAACGGAAGGGCTCGGCGGCGTCTTCCTCGCGGAGGAGGTTGCGCAGGTTGTGCAGCGCGCGGAACTGGATCACCCGCACGGCGCCGATCGACTTGCCGAGCACGGAGGCGACGTCTGCATACGCGAGGTCTTCCATGAATCGCATGACGATGACCTGGCGTTGCTCAGTCGGTAGCTCCATGACCTTGCGCCAGACTCGCTCGCCCTCCGACTTCATCGTGCAGGATTGCTCCGGCGAGCCGAGTGCGTCGTCGTCGACGATCTGTTCCGGGAGTTGGGCGTGGATGCCGTTCTTGAGCGCTTTTCGGTGGTTTATCGCCAGGTTCACGGTGATCCGCAGCAACCAGGCGATGAACGGGACGCCGCGGTTCTCGTATCGGCCGATCGCTTCCAGCGCCTTGAGGAACGTCTGCGCCGTCAGGTCTTCGGCCAGCGTGACGTCGCTCGTCAGGAAGTAGGCGTGGCGGAAGACGCGTACGGCGTGCTCTTCGTAGAGGCGGCCGAAGGCCTCACGATCTCCAGCCGCGGCGCGGGCAATAAGTTGTTCCGGTCCTTTGTCTACAGAGGTAGACCGAGCCATGTTACCCTCCCCTGGGCTCTGCTCTGGTACCTCTGAAACCCAACCCTCGCGGGTCTTCCGGCAAGAATTTCGCGGGGGTTTGTGCGGGGTTCCAGTTAACAGAAGTTTAGATGTAGTAAAGGAACGTCGTCAAGTCTTTCCGCAACGAATATTGTGGAATTGGTATTCTGATATCGACCCGATTGACGCGCCTCCCTCGCTATCCTAATAATGGTTCGATTTTGCCAAACAAACTGGCGGGATCGAACGCCCCCGAGGCTGGAAAGCCTCGGCTAAACGAGTGATTCGGCTACAAGTAGGAGGCCCCGCGTGGAGTTCAAACAGGTCGTCGGCAACCGCCGCTCCATCCGCTTCTTCGACCCGGACCGCCCCGTTGAACGCGAGAAGATCCAAACGATCCTGGAGACGGCCAGGCTGGCCTCCTGCGCCGTAAACGCCCACTGGCTGCGGGCAATTGTCGTGGAGCGGGACAAGATACCCCCGGAGAAGCTGGCCATGCTGAAGACGCCCGTAGCGGCTCTGACGCTGGATCTGGCGCCCGTCCACATCTACTTCTTCGTGGACCTGGGCGTGGTCACCCGGATCAAGGGCTCGCGGCTCCGGGAGCTGGTAGACGTGGGCGCCCTAGCCCCCACGCACGGCTGGAGCCACAAGTTCGTCGATGACTTCGTGTACCCCCAGATCCTCGAGCCGATGACCAAGAATCTGGAGGGGTATGGGCCCGCCGCCTTCGCGGACGCTGGTGGGGCGGCCCACATGGCCCTTCTCGCCGCCTTCGATGAGGGGCTCGGAGCCTGCCTCAACACCCCCAACCCGATGCTGGCCAAGCAGGTGTTCGAGGTGCCGGAAGACTGGATGTCGATGTGGGTGATGCTCCTGGGTTATCCGGCCGAGTCGCCGGACGCCGGTGGCCAGCGCCCCCGCCCTGACTTCGAGGAGCTCTACTTCGAAGGCGCGTACGGGGTGCCCTTCAAACGCGACCCGAAGGTCGTGGAGAAGCTCAAGAAGGCGAAGATGATCCAGGACCCGGCGCCGCTGCCCGGCCGCATGGAAGAGATAAAGAAGCTCGCTGAAAAGTACGACCTCCCGATGTAGCGTGGGAGACACGATCGCGGACTTCGCCTCCGTCCAGCAGTGGGCGGCGGGCCTTCGAGAGCAGTGGGGCGAGGAGCCGGACATGTCCGAGCGCCACGCCACGCTCCAGCGATTTGCAGACTTCACGGAACGCGACCCCGATACGATGATCAAGGACTGCACGCGCGAGGTGGAGAGCGGGAAGCGCATCAAGATCAAGGCTCGCCGACAGTACACGGAGGCGATTGCCGAATTCCAGACAACCGTCGAAGGCACCCCGCGCCAGCAGTCGAAAGCGGCGAACTTGATCCGCAGCTTCTTCATCCACAACGGCATCTTCATGCAGGCCGGTCTGGGCGACTAGCTCGACATAACTCTCGGCCCGGAATGCCGAGCCACTAACCGCTATCGACACAGCCGCGTACACTCGATGCGATGGCGCACGCTTCCAGACTGCGAGGCCCGATCAGCAGGCGCCACTTCCTGCGCGATGCCGGACTCGCTGGTCTTGGCGTGGCAGCGTGGGCCGCCTGCGGAGGCGCCGGCTCGGGGCCAGGGACAACGACCCTCGATCGCACCATTAGTATCGAGGGCGGCAACCTGGTCTCCGGACCGGGCGAGCCGTACGCGGTCCGCACGGAGCTGGCGACCGCCCAATCGGGGCGCTCCGATCGGCGGCGTTCGCTGATCGTCTTCCACCACTTCTCAGACTTCCGCATCCTCGACGAAGAATCGCCGGCGCGGGCCGAGTGGCAGGACCAGTGCGACCCTCCGGTACCGGACGCTTTCCGCCCGCAGGAGACGCTCTCCGTGCAGGCGGCGGAGGCCCTCATCGAGCGCGCGAACGCGATCAAGATCAGCCCGGTCACGCAACAGCCGGTGCAGTTCGCGATCCACACCGGCAACGCGACAGACAACGCGCAGTTCAACGAGATGCGCTGGTTCGTCGACCTGCTGGATGGGGCTGCGGGTGGCGTCTACCCGGACAGCGGCGCTATCGGTTACCAGGGAGTGCAGACCCAATCGCCCGCTGGAGATTACGACGACCTTCTCAACAACGCCCAACGTCTGTTCAGGCCGGTTGGCCTGCGCCATCCGTGGTACGCCGTCGCCGGCAATCGCGACATCCTGGTGCAAGGCGTGTCCGCACCGGGTGAGCGCGCCGCCCGTATCGCGCGGGGTGCTCAGAAGATCGAGGCGCTGGGGCCGGACGCGCTGCGCGAGGCCTGCAACGGTTCGCAGGTCATCCTTGGGCCGGACAGCTCGCCGACGATCCTGAATGACCCGAAGACCGTCGTGCGCGGTGTGGGCTCAGACCCGAACCGCCGCTTCTTGTCGCTGGTCGACTGGGTGACCGAGCACTTCGCGACAGCGGATGCTCCCGGCCCGAACGGCCACGGTTTCAGCGCTGAGAACATCGCCGCGGAGACGGCGTACTACGTTGTGCAGAACGGGCCGGTGGCAGTGATCGTCCTCGACACTGTGAACCCGGCAGGTTTCGCCGGTGGCAGCATCGACGAGACGCAGTTCACCTGGCTGGAAGCCCGGCTGATCGAACAGAGCAGCGTCTACTACGATGCGCAGGGGCAGCAGGTCACAAGTGCGAACGCGGACCGGCTCATCGTGATCGCCAGTCACCACCCGAGCGACGCGCTCAATAACCCGTTTCCCGGCCCGAACGCGCAGGAACGCCGCTACCAGGGTCCGGAGCTCGAGTCCCTGCTCCATCGTTTCCCAAACGTTGTACTGCACATCGCCGGACACACTCTGGAGCACCGCATCACGCCGCGGCCGTTCGCTGGCGATCCGTCGCGCGCCTACTGGGAAGTGACAACCGGCGGCTCGTTGGAGATGCCGATGCAGGGGCGCCTCCTGGAGGTCGTGGACAACGCGGACGGGACGATTTCGATCTTCTCGACGGTCTACGATTCAGCCGCACCGCTCAACCCCGGCGACGCCGAAGACCAGACTCCCGAAGACGGCGTGAACCAGTTGCTGCTCGCCGGCGTCGCCCGCCAGGTCGCCGCGCGCGACCCTCAACGTTCTCAGGACGCGGCCGGCCTCGCGCCCAGCGACCGCAACGCCGAGCTCTTGGTCACCGCCGTGTCGCCGGCCAGCCCAACGCCCACCGCTGCGCCGTCCGTCGCCTCGAGCTGATCGCCGGGCAAAGGAGAAGGGGCCGGATGTTACTCCGGCCCCTCCGCTAAACGCTATGTGGATCGGCTAGGTGCCGCGCTTCCGCATCAGCAGAGCCGCGCCGCCCCCGACTACGATGACCGCGGCCGCCACACCTACAACGATCGCGATGATCGTGCCGGTGTTGCTGCTGTCATCAGGCTTCACCGGTACGCTCGTGATGGTCGGGCTGCCACTGGTCTTACCGCTAGCCGTGGGCGAGCTGCCGGATGTCTTTGACGCCGGCGCCGTATTGGTCTTGTCGTAGCAGGTTGGACAGGTCGCCTTCGTAACGGCTGCGCCGGGGCCACTGCCGCCCGCACCGATCACGACGTCGGCTGAAGGCGTAGCGACCGTGTAGTCGCCGTTCGGTGTCGTCGGGGCCGGGTCGCAGGTGTCACCGATCTGGTCCAGGTCGGTGTCCTTCTGGTTGTCCTGCTCCTGGCCGTTCGGGTCCAGTGGACAGTTGTCCTGGCGGTTCTGGTATCCGTCCCCGTCCTGGTCGGAGTTTGTGCCGCCGTTGACACTGTCGTTCGGGTCGCAGGCCTGGTCCAGGCCGTCCGAGTCGACGTCGCCGTCACCGGTGATCCGCGGGTTGCCAACGTTCGCCTTGAGTGCGCAGGTGTCGAGAGAGTTCTCGTAGCTGTCACCGTCAGCGTCGCGCTGGCCGAGGGCGAAGGTGTTGAACTTGTACGTTCCGTCGCCCGGGTTGACGAAGAGTTTGGTCGCGCCGTCAACACCGTTCGTGACGTTGACCGTGTTCAACGGCGTGCAGAAGTCGTTGATGATGCTCGGCGCGGGTATCGCGGAGTGGTCACCAATGTTCTGCAGCACCGTTACAGACGGGAAGCCGAGCGACTCGTCGTGCGGAATCGCGGCGTCGATCTGTGTTCCGGGCGGGAAGATGAGGAACTGCAGGATGACTGGAATGCCGGCCACCGGTGTGATGCCAACGGACCGCCGGATCGGCAGGAGCGGGTTACCCGTGGGGGTGCCGTCGTCCGTGAAGATTCGGGTCAACCATATCGGGTATTTGTCCACAGCATCAAAGAAGCCGTTGTTGTCAAGGTCGTCGGCGTAGTCCGCCGTACCGCTGTCGTCGGTGTCCTCATAGGCTACGGTGTCGTTCGGATCCAGGCTGCCGTTCTGCATGTCGAAGTGAACGGGCAGCGTCGTGTTGCAAGCGCCGTTCGCCAGGCCAAGCACGGACTGAGCGTCCAACTGACCCACGTTTGCGCCAATCGGAATGTTATCGCCTGTAACAACTCCCCATTGTTGAGGAATGAAGGCGATGAACGCGGCGAAGTTCACGTCGCCTTTTGGGATGTCCAGATTGGACGTGAAGCTGGAAGACGCCCCGGTCGCCGGGTTCTCGACGCTCACCTGCAGAGTCGGGTTGAACGTCGTTGCCGCACGAGCCGAGTCCACGTTACCCAGCAGCATCACCGCCATCAACGCGGCCGCCACCGCCACCCCAGAGAGGAGCGGGCGAAGTCTCACCTGCATTGTCTCCTTTCGAACCGACATATTCGCCGGCCGCTTCTAGCGGCGCCTCCAGAATCGCGCGCCCGTCACGCTCAGACCAAAGGCCAGGCCCAGAGCGCCGATTGCGGCCAGTATTGCCGCCCAGACGGGGATGTCCGAGCCCGTCGGAGACAGGCTGCCGATACCGCTAGAAGGACCGCCACCGACACCGCCGCCACCACCACCAGCAGAGGTCGGCGCCGGCGTGCTTGTGGGACGTGTGGTTGTGCCGGGGATGAACGTTGGTGTTGGCCCAGGTGTCGCCGTCGCTGCCACTGGCACCGCATTCGGGTCACACGGAGCGAGCGTCTGCGCGTTAACCGGGTCTGGCCCACCGGAACCGATGGTTACCTTCGTAACGAGGCAGACGGGTAGGTTCTGGCCGTCTACGGTATCGCCTGGCAGGGTGTTTATGTTCTGGTCGCAGGCATCACCGATTCCGTCGCTGTCGGCGTCGTCCTGGTTGCCCACGCCCGGGTTATGCTCCGGCGCGCCGTTCTTGACCAACGGACAGTTGTCCTGTCCGTTCGCCCAACCGTCGCAGTCCTGATCGTGACCGGAAGCGCCGTTGTCCGCGCTGCACGGACCGCGGTTAGCTGGATCCGGATCACACGGTTCCGGGAGTCCATCCACGTCTTGGTCGCCGGGGGTATGGTTCTTCTCAAGCACGCCGCGCGGGTCCCAGTTAACCAGGTTTGGATCGTACGGGCAGGGGTCCAGGGAGTTCTCGATACCGTCGTTGTCGGCGTCTGGCGCCGGGACGACATACACAACTGAATTGTAGACGCCGTTGGGCCCCGTACCGCGGAAAGTCTTCCCGGCGGCCGTACCCTTGAGCGTCGAATCCGTCCAGAGCGGCGCGCAGAAGTCGCTCACCGGGTCGCCCGAAGAAGCTACTGCCGTCGGGTCCTGGAGGACCGTGACGGAGGGATACCCCAGCTGTGGGTCGAGCTTGATCTTCCTCGACACCGTGGCGCCCGGATCGAACACGAGGAAGTTGAGGATGACCGTGGTGCCCACCACGGACGTAGTGTTAATGCCAACGAAACGAGCGATCAGCTTGTCAAAATTCATGCCCACCTTATCCGGCAGGCCGCTAAGGAAGTCCGGCCAGCCGGAGGCGGCGATCGGTACCCCGTTCGCATCCTTCACGGCCAGCGGCTTAAGGCGGTCTGGAGTTCCGGGCGCATTCGGGTGCACCACCTTGGTCTGGTCGATGGTGGCATCCAGGAGTTTGAAGTCCACGCTGATGACCTGGTTGCACCCGTTGTCAAAGAGACCGAGTACGGCCTTCGACTTGAACTGGCCAACCTCGGTTCCGTCCGGAATGTCGGCGTCATGGGCGACGGTGAAGCCAGGCGGTGTGAAGTAGATCAAGCCGGCGGAGTTCCAATTGGGGGGGTTGTCCTTTGCCGAGGAGTAGGGGCTGCAGTCGTCCTTTAGGCCGATGCCGAAGGTGCCGTGGACATCTACCGGTGTATTCGCTGCGGTCGATGACAGGGTGCCAACTGCACAGGGGTTGAAGAAGGTGGCCGCGCTTCCGGTCGATGTTCCGTCGCGGCCCAGTAAGAGCAGGCTTGCGGCTACCACCGCGAGCAGGCCAATGAGGCTCGCGCCTCGAACTAAGTACTTAATCATTAGCTAACCCTCCAGATAGCGACATTGGGGCGCAAAGCTTTTGTGATTGACCCCCCATTACGATGATTCCCAATAATGACCGCGTGGTCGGTATCAGTCAAGCACTGTTGGGCCACTAAAATCTCTATCTACGCGTATCTGCGATAAATCTGCTATCCAGCGCCCGGCGCATTCGGGTGAGCGCTTTCGTTCCGCACTAAACGTTCGCGGGGCTACACATTTGCCCCGTTCGAAATCTGTCCCTAAGCTGGATGCATGCGGCGATTGTTTGCAGGAGGCGCCTTCACGATGACCATGCTGGCGGGTGCCTGCGCAATCGTGGCGGCAGCGGTACTGGCCGTTGCCTTTCTTTGGCCAAGTGGTGGGGGCAACGACTCGACTGGCAGCGCCACGCCAGCGACGACCGGCCCGGGGGGTATTGCCACGCTGTCCGGCCTCCAGGGCCAGCTCGCCGCCGTCGTCCTGCAGCAGAGCGAGGTGCCGGACGGGCTTGATGCGGCAGCCCCGGCGTTCAGCACGAACGAGGACGTCGCAGGCTCGAACCAGGACGCTCTCGCGAAGATGGTGAACCAGGGCCGGCAGCTGGGGGTCGATGTCCAGTTCATCCCGACCGATCGATTGGATCCCAATTCCCCGCTGCGCGGCGGCATCCAGAGTTCGGCCAGCGTTTACACGAACACGCTCGGGGCAAGCGAGTCGTTCCAGGACACGGCGGCGCAAGCCCGCGCCAACGACTGGGCGGCCAACTATCCGGACCTTATCGACGTGACTGTCAGGGAGGTGCCGCAAACCTTCGGTGACGAGTCGGTCTGGCTGAGGATCGCGGGCAAGGACTGCCAGCCTTCGCCGTCACCCGGCGCGACGCCTAAGCCCTGCAATGGCACCCAGCACGAACTCTTCATAGATAACGTGGTCTTTCGCGTCGGCCGCGTGCGGGCCTACATACAGATATCCAGCTTCTTCGATGTCGACCTGGCGACTCCCAACATCTACGAGGACGAGGTATCGGGTTGGGCCGCAACCGTCGTCCAGCACGCGAAAGCAACATTTCCCACCAGCTGACCCCTTTCGGCCGGTAACAGACCGCTGTAAGTATAATTTAGTTATCTAGAGACTTATCGGGAGTAGAGCAAGCATTGGCAAGAATTCTCGTTATCGAAGACGACCCGGACATTGCGGACTTCATCCGTCGTGGCCTCATTTATAAGGACTACGAGGTGGAGGTCGCGCCGGACGGACAGGCAGGTCTCGAAGCCGCGCGTGACCGTCCGCCGGACCTTGTCCTGCTCGACCTGATGATCCCGAAGATCGACGGCATCGAAGTGGCCCGCCGGCTCAGGCTGGGCGGCGGTGTCCCGATCATTATCCTCACGGCGCGCGATTCCGTTTCCGATAAGATCGCAGGCCTGGACGCCGGCGCCGACGACTACGTGACGAAGCCCTTCCAGTTCGAGGAGTTGCTGGCGCGTGTGCGGGCAGCCCTCCGCCGCAAAGAGCCGTCGGAGGAAGTGATCACGGTTGGCGACCTGCAGATCAGGCCGGCCAGCCGCGAGGTCAGCCGCGGCAAGCGGAAGATCGAGCTGACGCTGCGCGAGTTCGATCTGCTGTTGCTCCTGGCGCGGAACGCCGGCAAAGTGCTGGACCGCAACACGATCTTCGAGCGCGTCTGGGGCTACGCCTTCGACGTGGAGAGCGACACGATCAAGGTGTACGTCCGCTACCTCCGCCGCAAGCTCAATCTTGAGGGCGAGCCGGATCTCATCCACGCTATCCGGGGCGTCGGCTACATGCTGAAGGCCTGACATGCCGAAGGCGCGATCGACCGGCCTCTCGATCCGTTGGCGGCTGACCGCCTGGATCACCGGCGCGTTCATCGTCACAATCCTCGCGATCTTCGTAGCGCTGCGGCTCGTCCTCGGCCAGATCCTCTACGACAACGTCAACGCTGACCTGCCGAAACAGTTGGCCGATGTCCAGGGAAGGATTTTGATCAGCGCCAGCACTGACCAGAATGTGCTGCAGAGCATTGTCGGCGTACTTCCGTACCCGGCCGTCGTGCGCGACACGAGTGGCAACGTCGTGGTGAAGAACGACGAAGCGGACGAGCGCGCGATGTCGCTTGGCGACCGCGACATCGCCGGCATCGTCGTGGAGAACAGCACGATGGACGCCGACGAGACGATCCGTGGCGAAGACTTCCGGGTCCGCTCCGGCCGGGCGAACATCGGCGCGGACACCGTCTACATCGTCCAGGTTGGTCGCAGCACGCAGGCGATCAACGATGTCCTGCGTACCCTCGATCTGATACTACTCGGCGGCGGGGCGATCGCCGCGGTCGTAGTGCTCGCCGTCGGCTATTTGCTAGCCTGGCGCACGCTTCGCCCCGTCGAGCAGATGACGCAAACAGCGGCCGAGATCGAGGCGTCCGACCTGAAGCGCCGGATTGGCGCGCGCGGCAAGCCGACCGAGATTCAGCGCCTCGCCGACACGTTCGACGGAATGCTCGCGCGGTTGGAGAGCGCGTTCGCCCAGCAGCGCAACTTCGTGATGGACGTCTCCCACGAGTTGCGTACGCCGCTGACCTCGCTGCGCGGAAACCTCGACGTGATGCTGATGGACAAGAGCCTCGACGCTGGCGCGCGCATTCAGCTGGAGAGGATGTCCGCCGAAGTCGGTCGCCTGATCCGTCTGACATCGAACCTCCTCTACCTAGCGCACGCGGAGGCTGGCCGCGACATTGTGCGCCGCCCGGTCGAGCTGGACGCGCTGTGCCTGGAGGTGATCTACCAGGCGCGCACACTCCGCGACGACGTAGCCGTCCGCCTCGGGCACGAGGAGCAGGTTACTGTCTCCGGCGACCGCGATCTGCTCAAGCAGCTGGTCCTGAACCTTGTTGACAACGCGATCAAGTACTCGCCCGATGGTGGTGAGGTGACGGTGTCTCTCTTCGAGCGCGGTGACGTCGTCGAGATCGTCGTCGCCGACCAGGGGCCCGGGATTCCGGCCGATCAGCTCGGCAAGATCTTCGAACGCTTCTACCGCGTCTCGAACAGCCAGAGTCGCACGGTGGGTGGCGCAGGCATCGGTCTCGCGATCAGCCGTTGGATCGCTCAGGTGCACGGCGGCGACATCCGAGTGGAAAGCGATGTCGGGAGCGGCAGCCGCTTCGTCGTCACGCTGCCGCTGGCGCGCGAAGAGGCGCGCGTTCCGGTCAGCTAGGCTCGTCGCTCAGCGCGGCACCGCGCGACCTGCGTCGCGACAGGACGACAGCGCCACCGGCCCCTGAGACTACGACCGCCGCCGCTGCGATGCCGGCGGCGATGAACCAGGGGAAGGAACCGCCGCTGGATCCTTCGGACACCGGCGCCGGCGCAACGACGGAACCGGCCGGACAGTTCTGGTCCACGGCGACTTCCGCGCCCGTGGTCTGGCCGTCGAACAGGTTGTCGCCGTTGGTATCGCCTATCGGCTTGGTGTCGGAGTTGCGCATGAGCGTGCCCTTGTCAGTCACGCCGTTGTTATCGAGGTCCTGAGTGCCGAAGCGTATCTTCGTGTCGCCGGACCCCACCGCTTTGAACGTAACGCGGGCGAGTATGCCGATGCCGCTGTCCGGAGTCGGCGGATCGCTCGAGTCAAACGCTGCCAGGTGGTGGAAGCCGGTGCTGTCCGGCACACGGTCCGAAATATCGAGCACCGACGAGCCGAGGTTGGCCTGCTGGAAGAGCTTTACGTTCTGATCGGTGACACTGACGACATCGCCGTCGTAATCAAGGTAAGTCTCCCAGGCCAGCAGGTTCGAGACATCGCGCACGATGACGTCCATCTGGAACTCGGTATCCTTTGGCACTGAGATGCAGTTCTCGATCGTGCCGATCGCGTTGGCCTGGTTCCCGGAGATGCCCGCGTCGATCACCAGGCTCGGATCGGCTGCGTGCGCCGATCCACTGAAGCGCAAGGCAAAGACCGCGGTCGCGATGGCAAGCACGGCCGCTAGACTGCCCAACCTCAGTTGTCTGTGCATGACTAGATGATCCCGCAGACTCACAATAAAGGAAACAGTACCGACGGTATTTCGTTAGCAGCCGTGTTTGCCAACGTCCAGGCTACGGGGCCGCCTTACGCCCTCGCCTGCGCGCCAGCAGTAGGCCCGCCCCTACAGCGGCTACAACCGCGACGACGCCGGCGCCGATGGCGATCCAGACCCAGGCGTTGTCTCCGCCTCCGGAGCCATTTGTTTCGCTGCTGCTGCCCGCGACGACTACGTGCCCGGGGGTTGCGCACTCAGCCCCGACGCGGATTTCCGCATCACTGACCGGACCATCGAAGAACGTGTCTCCGTTGGTGTCTCCGATGATCGCGTTGTCGATGTTACGCAGCAGAATGCCGCGGTCGGGGACACGGTCGCCGTCGATATCTGCAGGCTTGATGGAGAGCTTGGTGTTCGCTTCCTTAAGCGCTTCGAAGGTGAGACGCACAAGGATGCCATCGCCGCTGTCTGGAGCCACGGGATCGGCGGAGTCGACCGCTGCGACGGCGTAGACGCCCGTGTCGTCGGGCGTTTGTCCGGACGCATCGATTACCTGGCTTCCACTGTTCCCCTGCAGGAAGAGCTTCACATTGCGATCGACGACGCGGAGCACCTGCGGATCGTAGGAAACCGGCAGGTCGTAGGCGAGAAGATTCTGCACGCCCTTGATGACAACGTCCACCTCGAACTTGTCCCCAAGCTTCGCGCTCGCGCACGCGTCAATCTGGTCGACCTTCGTCGCGTTGTTGCCGGTGATGACAGTATCGATCGCGAGCTGTGTATCGCCTGCCGGAGCGCGCGAGGCGGTTGAGCCGGGGGTGGGCGTCTGAACGCGCTCAGTTGGCTGAGGCGTTGTGGGATTGAAAGGTGTAGGTGGGTTCTCACACGGCTGACCGACTGTGACGCGACCGTTCTGCAGAGTTGAGGCGGGATAAATCAGCAAGTCCGAGCCGACGCGACCGAACGTGGCCGGGTAGGGCATCGACTCCAATTCGCTATCGAGCTTCAGATCTGTCGTGCCCGGGCCAATGGCCTGGAGAGTGATGCGGGCGAGAACGCCATCACCTGCCGAGGCCTGACTTCCGAGGTCGACGAAGTCGACCCGGCTGTCGCCGCTCGTGCCCGGGAACGGGTTCGCGCCTCCCCCGAGGACGTAGTTGCCCCCGATGAATTCGAATCCGGACGACGTTTGAATCATCATTTTGGAGTTCGCCCCCACCGTGTGAACGACATTGGGGTCAAAGTGCAGGTTGAGGCCGTATCCGGCGAGACCGAATTCGAAGTTGGATGAGATCGGAGGAATGCCTCGGACAGTCACGTCCACATCGAACGTGTCCCCCTGGTTCACGCTGAGGCAGGAGTCGAGGGTGCCGAGCGCGTTGCCGGAATTGCCCTGTGTGTTGACGTCTAGAGCTATCTGAACAGGCGGAAGGGTCTCGTCCTGGAAAGATAAGGCGGTGGTGGCGGCGCTGAACATCAGCGCCGCCAC
>JBGPBZ010000009.1:0-37015 GCA_041481535.1 Dehalococcoidia bacterium
ACTCTGGCGCCAACCAACCGCGCAACAGCCTCAACCTGCAGGGCCCGCTCAGCTCCGATGTGGACGCGGACGGTGTGCTGAACGCAGCCGATCTCTGCCCGGCGACGGCGCCCGCCGCGATCGTGGACTCGAACGGGTGCTCCGACGCGCAGGTCGATCCAGACGCGGACGCCATCTGCAGTCCGGGCGCACCGAGCGCCGGCCCTTCCGGCTGCACGGGCAGCGACAACTGCCCGAACGCGGCCAACAACGACCAAGCGGACGGAGACAGCGACGGCGCGGGCAACGTCTGCGACAACTGCCCGGTCTGGGGGAACCCTTCGCAGGCGTACCCCACGTGGGGGCAGCAACCCACAACCGGTGACGCGGACTGCGACGGCTTCCCGGATCCCACTTCTGTGCCGGGCAAGACGACGGAGACGAACATCGGCACGAACCCGACAATGAATTGCGCGGCCACTACCACGGCCGATGACGAAGCGACTCCAGACGCCAATCCGATGGATTTCAACGACAACCGGGCCTTTAACGGGCAGGACACCGGAAAGTTTGGCGGGCCCTTTGGAGCGGGTAACCACCTTGTTAGCGCAGGACCGTTTGGCCCGCCCGGTAACATGCTTCCGGGCGTGCGGTTCGACTTCAACGGGGATGGAGTTATCAACAACGGGGACATCGGGAAGTATGCGTTCTACTACAACAAGGTCTGTACGCCGTGAGAAGCGAGCGCACGTCCCGGCTGAGCGCGATATTATTTCGGGCGACAATGTTGCGGCTGTTGGGGACTAGCCTGCTGGTTGGCGTGCTTTGCGTTTTCGCGGGCGCGAGCAGCCAGCACGCTTCCGCGGACCCGGCGATTACCGGCTACCCGGACTCGATGGCGACGCTCGGGGACTCGATCTCGCGCGGGTTCGACGCTGATCCCGGCACGTTCGGTGAGCAGCTGGAAAACGTATGGTCGACCGGATCGTCGCCTTCTGTGAACAGCATCTACTCGCGCATCCTGGCGGTTCACCCGGCGATCTCCGGCAACCGCTTCAACGACGCGGTGAGCGGCGCAAAGATGAACACCCTCAACACGCAGGCGGGCAACGCCGTGGCGCAGCACCCGGCGATGGTGTTCATCCTGATGGGCGGCAACGACCTCTGCACTTCCAGCGAGGCGACGATGACAACGGCTGCCGACTATCAGACGCAGTTCCAGGCGGCGATGCAGACGCTGACGACGGGCCTTCCGGACGCGCGCATCGGCGTGATCAGCATTCCGGACGTCTACAACCTCTGGGCGATCCTGCACGGCAACACCAGCGCGCAGGGGATATGGAGCACCTTCAGCATCTGCCAGGCGCTGCTGGCGAATCCGACCTCGATGGCTCCAGCGGACGTTACGCGGCGCGCGAACGTACGGCAGCGGAACATGGACTTGAACACAGTGCTGCACGACGTGTGCGCGCAGTACGTCCACTGCCGCTTCGACAACTACCTGGGCTTCAACACAGTCTTCACCACGTCCGACGTCTCGACGATCGACTACTTCCACCCATCGCTGACGGGGCAGGCCAACATCGCTGCCGCGGCGTGGCCGAACGGGTGGGACTTCACGGAGGTCAACCCGCCGGTGTCGGGCTCGAGCGGGCCGATGTCGATGGCAGGCACAACGGTAACGCTCACGGCGACGGACGACGTGGGGGTGAACGGGATTGAGTACAAAGTAGACGCCGGGGCGTACCAGAAGTACACGGCGCCGTTCCTGATCACGCCTGATCACACTTTCACCTGGCGCGCGGTGGACGTGAACGGAAACAGCGAGGCGACGCACACGTGCAGCGTGCGATTCTGGGCCTGGCCGAGCGGCGACACGGACTGCGACGGCTTCCCGGACAGCGTGATGGCTCTCGGCAAAGCGCCGGAGCCCGCGATCGGGACGGACCCGGCGCTGGGCTGCGCGGCGACTTCCACCGCTAACGATGAGCCGACGCCGGACGCGATGCCGATGGACTTTAACGACGACCAGATTATCAGCGGACAGGACACGGGCAGGTACGGCGGGCCCTTCGGCGCGTTCAACCACCTCGTGAGCGCCGGGCCGTTTGGACCGCCCGGCCAGGAGCTCCCGGGAGCGCGCTTCGATCTGAACGCGGATGGGGCGATCAACGGCGGGGACACGGGCAAGTTCGCGATGTACTTCAACCGGAAGTGCGTTTAGGCTAGCTGTTCTTGCGATAACCGCATTCCGGCAGCCGGTGTATCGTTTGCCTCAGTAGGAGGCGTTCATTGTCACGACTTTGGATCCTGCCAGTCCTGGGGCTCCTGTCAGTAGCAGCGTTTGCTTGTAGCAGCAGTGAGGACCTTCCCTCCACGACTGCGACGATATCCTCGTCGCCAACCGTCTCGCAGACGAGTACAGCACCGACACCCGCTGCTAGCGTTCCTCCGGACTGGTTGACTTACACCCATCCAACAGCGGGGTTCTCTTTTCGATACCCGCCGGACTGGAGCTTGCAGGAGTACCCCAGCGGGTCCCAGGCCAGGGTGGCATCGTTCGACCTCTCCACGTGGACTGGCCCGAATTATCCGGCTGGGGGAATTCTACTTGACTTTGGTCGCAAGCCATCGAGCCCAGGCAGCCCACAGCCACGACCATCGGATGCCACAGACGCCACCCTAGGGACGCTGCCCGGGTGGACGAGGAGACCACCAGACGCGGGCGAAGGCCCCGGTGCTAAGTCGGTCTATTACGTCGCTGAACAGGGTGAGTACACCTACTACCTGGCCGCCGCCTTTGATTTAGCAGACGCCGATGAGTCGATCGTGCAGATGATCGCCAGCACGTTTACAGTAGGGAATTAGCCGTGGCTCGGACCAGCTGAACTCCCGCGCCAAACTTGGCGCATGTCTCGCACGGTGCTGTTCGATATCGATAATGCGTTGCTGAACGCGGACGGGGCGATCAACGGCGGGGACACAGGCAAGTTCGCGATGTACTTCAACCGGAAGTGCGTGTAGGCGACAAGGTTAGCAGCGCCGGAGTATAATCTGCCCGTCAAGAGGGGACTCTTTACGAGGGGCACACGGTGAAGACTCGGCTAGTTGCGGTAGTTGCTTCGGTACTCGTTTTCGCGCTGGCGTTGTTCGCGAATCCCGGCTCGACGTCCGCCAGCTTGCCACTCACACGCATCGAGGCCGTGATGGACGGCTGGAACGGCGACACGAACGTCCAGTTCATCGAGTTGCGCATTACGGGCGATGACCCGAACGCAGTCGGGTATCTGACAAACGTGTACACGGAGCCCGTTCTCTGCTTCTTCGACGACGCCGGTGTGCCCTACGCGCGGTTCGATTTCAAGGAACAATCGCAGCCACCGAACACCGCCTACGGATCGTCGATCCTCATCGGAACGAGCGAGTTCGCGTCCGCCTGGGGAGGACAAACGGATTTCACCTTCCACGCCATGCCGCCAGCCACTGGGCAGAACGGCCATGACGGTCTCATTGCGCTCGTTTCGGGAGTCGACCCGGATCATCCGATTCGTCTATCCGGGAAGATAGCGTACGGCCAGGATAAGACAGACTGGACGGGGAATTATGCGTTCCCTGTGAACCTCATGTGCAAGCAAGCGTTTACGAGCGCCGAGAGCGTTGCCTACGGCGCGGCCTACAGCGGGCCGGTCGACTATGGGACGAAGGTGGGTTCTGATCTTCCGAGCAGCAGCAACGATGGGTTGCACCTGCAGGGCCCGGCTTGTTGGGAAGGCACCTGGAACGGCTCCGGCTCCGGTCACTCGTGCAGCCCCCCGCGGGACAACTCCGTCGACTACGCGATCGTCGATCTCAGCGGGCCAAATGCGCCGCGAAACAACGCCGCGCAGCAAGGAGAGCTGGGGGGCGATCTGGACGAGGATGGAGTCAGCAACCAAACGGACGCGTGCCCAAACACCGCGCTGGCTCCCGTGGACAGCATCGGTTGCTCCGATGCGCAGGTCGATAGCGATGGAGACGGCTTCTGCGATCCCGGAGCTGTTGGCGCCGGACCTTCAGGCTGCACTGGAAGCGACGTCTGCCCCGCTCTCGCCAGTCCCAACCAGCTGAACTCGGATGGCGATGGGTTCGGTGATGAGTGCGACACCTGCCCCCACTGGGTAAACCCCCTCCTGGACCCGGGCTATCCCATTGTGGCGCACCAGGCAATGCCTCTCTTTACCGTGCCACCTGGCGACGACGACTGCGACGGCTTCCCGGACGCGGTGGGCGCGTCGGGCAAAGCGCCCGAGTCGTATATCGGAACTGATCCGATCCGACACTGCGCCGCGACAAGTGTCGCCAACGATGAAGCAGGGACAGATGCCTGGGCCCCGGACTTCAACGACGATCGAATCGTGAACGGCCAGGACACCGGCAAGTACGGCGGTCCGTTCGGCGCGTACAACAAGATGGTCAGCGCTGGACCGTTCGGCCCCCCCGGCCAGGAGCTTCCAGGAGCGCGGTTCAACTTCAACGGTGACGGCGTCATTAACGGCCAGGACACCGGAAAGTTCCCCGCGTTCTTTGCAGGCGCCTGCTACAACTGGCACTAGGTCGCCGGTCTCGCGCGTCTGAGCCGGAGGCACGCTAAACTGAGCGCATGTCCCGCGTCGTCCTGTTCGATATCGATAACACGCTGCTGTATACGGGCGGGGCGGGCAGCTTTGCGATGAACCTGGCGTTCAACGAGCTGTTTGGCGTCGCCGACGGGTTCGCGCGGGTGGAGTTCAGCGGGCGCACGGACCGGTTCATCCTGGAAGGCGGCCTCACCCAGCACGGGATCGAGGGCGGGACCGATAAGCACCTGCCGGAGTTCCTGCCGCGCTACTACAAGCTGCTGCCGGAGGCTCTGCGCGAGCGGGAGGGTTACTTGATGCCGGGCTTTCCTCAACTGCTGGCGGCTTTGCGCGAGGCGAATGTCCCGCTGGGGCTTGCGACGGGGAATTTCAGCGAGGCGGCGCGCATCAAGCTGGAGTACTACGGGATCGCGGGGTACTTCGAAGGCGGCGGGTTTGGCGAGGTGAGCCTCGAGCGGTCGGATGTGGTGGCGGCGGCGATCCGCAATGTGGCGAAGGGGACACCGGCGTCTGACGTTCTCGTCGTGGGCGATACGCCGCACGACATTACTTCGGCGACGGCGAACGGGGCGGTCGGCGTCGGTGTGGCGACGGGGAAGTTCACGGCCGAGGAGCTGCGGGACAGCGGGGCCGCGATGGTGTACGAAGACTTCGCGGAATGGGAGAAGGTGGCGCGGGAGCTCACAGCGGATTAGCTCATAAGCGGACTCGCGGGGTGGAGGGACGAGAGGAGCCCTCCCCTCCCTCCACCCCACCAAAAGGAAAAAGAGAGTCCGGGGGACACCCCCGGAACCCCCGGTATGGGCCTGCGGCCCCTTCACTTGCGCTTTGCGTTGTTGCTACGCGCGCAACATCTGCTCGTAATAGGACTCGATCGCGCTGCTAACTTCGGGAATCGAATTCGCGCCCGTGTTCCGCAGCACTTCGAGGAAGCCGGCGCGCTCGGTGATCTGCTGGTCGAGGGCTTCGGGGGAGAGCCTGGCCCAGGCGGCGACGGCGCGGCGAGCGTTGTCGTCGGCGAAGAGGGAGAAGGTGTCGGTTTCGCGCTCCCAGGCGGCGATGCGGGTGATGGTATAGGCGTCCCCTTTGGGCTGGAGGTAGGCTATCTCTTCGATGCGGCGGACGATGCGGCCGTTGGCGCGTCCGATGAACATCGGCACCACAAAGGTGAGTTGCGCGAGGTGTCGCCTCGGTATCGAGAGCTCGCGCTCCAACTGGCCGAGGACGCCTTCGACGGTGGTGTCGTGCATGGTGGTAGCGAGGCGGTAGCCGTCGGCGAGCAGCTCGAAGGCTCGACGGGCGTGCTGGTCCCAGGTGTAGACGGGGATGTGGTCTGACATCTCGTTGACGAGGATGTAGGTGTCGTAGGCGTCGGAGACGGCGGGGAGGAGAAACTGCTCGCCCTGGCCCTGGGTGAAGTAGACGGCGGTGTCGGGCTTCGTGAAGGCGAGGAGGGCGCTGAGGGTGGTTGTCTTGCCGGAGTGCGGCGGGTCGGCGGCCATGATGAGGGAGGCGCCGCGCTCCATCGCGACCCAGAAGAGGGCCGCGACGCGCGAGTCCATGTTGCCGGCGGCGATCAGCTCAGTGATCGACATCGGCGTCGGCTGCTCCCAGTTCCAGCCCCACCAGCTCGTCGGGTGGTTCAGCGCGCGCATGAGCCGATGATACCGCCCGCGCGTTAGAAGTGGCACTCCGCCCGGGGCGACCCACTATAATCGGCCCATGCTTGCCGCATTTTGCACCGGAAAAGAGACGATCGCTGTCAAGGAGACGGACTCGCCGCGGCAGGGCGCCAGCGAGGTGCTCCTGCGGGTGCGGGCTTGCGGCGTCTGCGGCTCGGACCTGCACTTCTACGACGGCTCGTTCCCCATCGCGCCAAACGTCTCGATGGGACACGAGTACGCGGGCGAGGTGGCGGAGCTCGGCGCGGGTGTGACAGGCTTCGACGTGGGGGACCGGGTGGCGGTCGAGCCAGCGCTGCGCTGCACGCGCTGCGAGTACTGCACGTCCGGGCGCTACCACCTCTGCCGGAAGCGCGACTTCACGCCGCGGAACGGCGCGATGGCGGAGTACATCTCGGTGCCGGCTTACACGCTGTACAAGCTGCCGGACGAGGTCGACTTCGAGATCGGCGCGCTGACAGAACCGATGGCCGTCGCGATTCACGGGCTGCACCTGGTGAACGTCCGCGCCGCCGAGCGAGTGCTCGTGATGGGGTGCGGGACGATCGGCCTGATGACGGTGCTGGCGGCGCGAGCGATGGGCGCGGAGGTGATCGCGATCTACCGGCACGATCACCAGGGCGCGGCGGCGCTCGCGGTAGGCGCGACGCGCATTGTTCGCGACGGAGAGACGGCGGGGCTCGAGCGTGAACGAATCGATGTTGTGGTGGAGACGGTAGGCGGAAACGCTCCCACGATTTCGCAGGCGCTGGGCATCGTGCGGCCGGGCGGACGGATATCCGTGCTCGGCATCTTCACTCAGCAGGCGACGGTGAATGGGCTGGCTCTGGCGCTGAAAGAGGTGACGATGACGGGCGGAATCCAGTACTGCCGGCCGGGGTTGCGCTCCGATTTCGACACGGCGATCGCGACTCTGCGCGACAACGCTGATCGCGCGCGGTCGATCATCACGCACCGATTTCCGCTGAAGGACGCCGGGCAGGCGTTCGCGACGGCGAAGGACAAGTCGACGAAGTCACTGAAAGTTCAGGTGCAGATGTGAGCTTCCCGCCTCCGAACCTCGATGGATCGAAGATTCGCATCGCGATTGTTGTCGCGCGGTTCAACGAGCACATCACCTCGCGGCTGCTGGACGGGGCGCTGGAGGCGGCGAAGAAGCACAACGTAGAGGCGCACGACGTCTTCTACGTGCCCGGGTCGTTCGAGCTGCCAGTGGTTGCCGCGAAGCTGGCCCGGCGCGGCTACGACGCGATCGTCTGCCTGGGCTGCATCATCCGCCACGAGACAGACCACTATCTGCACATCGCGACGCAGGCGGCGGCAGGTATCCAGCGGGTGTCAATCGACACGTGGCGGCCGTGCATCTTCGGGGTGCTGACGTGCGATACGGAGGAGCAGGCGCTGGAGCGGTCGGGTGAGGAGCGGAATGAGGGGAGGAACGCGGTGGTGTCGGCGATTGAGATGGTGAACGTGATGCGGGGGCAGTAGCGAGGCGTCTGCCCACCCCACCCCAAAAGAAAAAGAAAGTCTGGGGGACACCCCCGGACTTCGGTGAACCGATAAACGGAACCACCGTTCACGCCAGCCCGCTCCGTTTATCCGTTTTGCATCCGTTGACAGCTTTGGTTCGCTATCGGAGCGCGGCCCATCCCCTCCAGATCCTTCCTTCGTCTGGATGACGTGAAGGCGTGCGCTCTCGCCCTAAAGACTCTGTGGCGCGACAATCGTCCTCGATGAGCGAGCTAGCGGTTGAGGTACGGGGGCTGCGAAAGACGTACGGGGCGGTGGAGGCTGTGCGCGGGATCGATCTTTCGGTGGCGAAGGGGGTTGTGTACGCGCTGATCGGACCGAACGGGGCGGGGAAGACGACGACGCTGGAGATTCTCGAGGGGCATCGCAAGGCGACGGCGGGGGAGGCGCGGGTGCTGGGTTTCGATCCGGCACGGAATGAGGAGGCGTTCAAGCAGCGCATCGGTATCGTCCTGCAGAGCACGAGCATTCCCTACTACCTGCGCGCGGAGGAGGCGGTGGCGATGTTCGCCGGGTACTATCCGCACCCGCTGCCGGTGGATGACGTGCTGGCGCTTGTCGATCTGACGGCAGAGCGGCGGAAGCTCGTGCGGCGGATGTCGGGCGGGCAGCTGCGGCGGCTGGACGTGGCGATCGGGCTGGCGGGCGACCCGGAGCTGCTGTTCCTCGATGAGCCGACTACGGGTTTCGATCCAGCGGCGCGGCGCGGGGCGTGGGCGATGATCCGCGAGTTGAAGTCGCTTGGGAAAACCGTCCTGCTGACGACGCACTACATGGACGAGGCAGAACACCTCGCGGACCGAGTGGCGATCATCGTTGGCGGGCTGATCGTGGCCGAAGGAACGCCTGACGACCTGCGACACCGGTACACCGACAACATCATCAGCTTCCGCGCGGACGTGATTCCGGCGGGGTTGCCTGTGTCGCTCAACGCGACGCTGGAGGACGGGCGCGTGGTGATCCGCGCGCCGCGGCCGACGGAGGCGACGTACCAGCTGACGAGCTGGGCGACGCAGCAGGACATCGAGCTGGAGGACTTGCGGGTGGCGCCGCTGTCGCTGGAAGACGTGTACCTGCGGCTCGCCGCGGAAACGGACGGCCCGCAGTGAACGACCTGCGGCTCGCGGTCCGGCAGCTGTTCTACGAGAACCGGGCTTTCTGGCGAAACCCGGCGGCGGCGTTCTTCACGTTCATGCTGCCGCTGTTCTTCCTCGTGCTGTTCAACTCGATCTTTGACGACACGATCGCTGTGGAGGGCGGGCGCGTCGACATCTCGTACTTCTTCGTACCGGCGATCGGGGCGCTCGGCGTGATCAGCGCCTGCTACACAAACATCGGGATGATGGTGACGATCGCGCGCGATCTCGGGGTGCTGAAGCGCATCCGAGGAACGCCGCTGCCACCGTGGGCCTACATCACCGGGCGAATCCTGCAGGCGATGTCGGTGGCGGCGCTGCTGGTAGTGATCGTCGCGGTTGTCGGTGACCTCGCGTACGGCGTGGATATACCAACGAACACGATGCCGGCGCTCATAATCACGGTGGCGATCGGCGCGGGGGCGTTCTGCGCGCTCGGGCTGGCGGTCACGGCCGTGATACCGAACGCGGACTCGGCGCCGGCGATCGTCAACGCGACGATCCTGCCGCTGCTGTTTGTATCGAACGTGTTCATTCACCTGGACAAGCCTCCGACGTGGCTGGACGTGACCGGCGATATCTTTCCGGTGAAGCCGTTTGCGCTGGCGCTGGAGCACGCGTACAACCCGTACGTGCAGGGTGCAGGGTTCGAATGGGGACACCTGGCGGCCGTGGCGGCGTGGGGGTTGTTCGGGGCGATTGTGGCGTTGCGGTTCTTTAGCTGGGAGCCGAGGCGATAACTCACAACGAATTGCCTGCGCCGCAACGGATAAACGGATTACCGTCCTCGCAGCAGACTCACTGATTCGTTTATTCGTTTCTATCCGTTGACAGCAACGGTGGAGGCCTGAACGCGCTCCGCTACGTTCGAGCGTCCGGGTGCCTAACCTTCGTGCTTTTGGAGGCCGTGAATGTCTTCGTCTGAGAGCTGGGCGTGGATGACGCCGTCGCGGATTTCGGTGACGTATTTCATGGGGAGGACGACCTCGACGGGGAAGAGGACGCCACGGTGGATGACGAGGCCGGTGAGCTCGTCGCTGGCGTCATCGACGAGGACGCTTTCGACGTTGCCGATGTGGGTGTTCGGCTCGACCCGCCACACGGGGGCATCGTTCAGGATCGAGTGCTCGAAGGTGGCGGCGGAGAAGTGCTCGGCTGGGATGGCGATACCGCTGCCGAGCGTAGAGATCGCGCGGGCGATGGCGATGCCGGCGTTCCAGACGCGGCCGCCGAGCGCTTCGTCGGACGGTGGTGTGGAGTCGGGGACCTGGAAGAAGTGCGTGTGCTCGTACGGCGGGAGGTTGGCGAAAGCGTCCTTCGCCAGGTCGAGATCCACGCGGTCGCCGTCCGCCGACTTCAGGTGATCGACCTCGACGCTGACGACTTTGGGGGCGCCGAAGCCGGGCTCCGGGAAGTGCGGGCCGGTGTCGACGGCGATATGAGTAACTTCGTTCAAGCCGGGCGCGAGGACGATGGCATAGACGGTGCCAACCTTTGCGCCGTCGGAGGTGTAAACGTCCGCGCCGTGCTTTACGTCTTCGATAACACTCGCCACGATTACTTACCTTTGTACGCGGGCTTGCGCTTCTGCGCGAAAGCGAGGGGCCCTTCTCGGGCGTCTTGCGTGGTGAAGATTTTGCCGGCGAGTTGCGCTTCCAGCTTTACACCGTCGGCAAACGTCATCGAAAGGCCCTGGTAGGCGGCCTGTTTGATGTACTGCACGGCGAGGGGGCCGCACTCGAGGATCTTGTTGGCGAGATCGTTCGCGGTTGCCATCAGCTCCGAGGCCGGGACGACGCGCGAGACGAGCCCGAACTGCAGCGCGGTCTTCGCGTCGTAGCGTTCGCCGGTGAGGAGCAACTCCATCGCGAAGGCGAGCGGCACGGCTCGCGGAATGCGCTGCGTGCCGGTGGCGCCGGGGATGATCGCTCGCTTGGGTTCCGGGAGGCCGAACGTTGCGTGCTCGGCGGCTACGCGAATGTCGCAGGAGAGCGCGACCTCAAGGCCGCCGGCGAGGCAGTAGCCGTTGATCGCGGCGATGATCGGCTTCCAGCACTCGAAGTTGCGGGTGATGCCGCCGAAGGGAGCGCCGGTCATGACGCCACTCTCGCCGCTGCCTCCCGAAAGCATCGCGGACATCGCGACGAGATCCGCGCCCGCGGAGAACGCCTGCTCGCCGGCGCCGGTGAGGATCGCGACCCAGGCGTCGTCATCGGCCTTGAAGGCTTCGAAGGCGGTCTTCATCTCGCCGCTGGTGGCCGGGTCGATCGCGTTGCGGCGGTCGGGGCGGTTGATCGTGACGTAGGCGATGTGGCCGCGCTTTTCGTAGAGGATATTGTTGTAGTCGGGCATCGGGGCCTCCTGAAGGTGCGAGGTGTCAGGTGTGGGATTGCGAGGGACGCGGCCCCACGAGGGCCAGTATATGCGAGGGGGGCGGAGCAAGGGAGCATTGGGCATAGGAGCATGCGTGCGGGGGCGGCTGTTTGGTTCAGGACGGACTTCTCGGCCAGATGCTCTCAAGCTCCCTTGCTCGCATGCCAGGCGCGGTTTCGGCCACTTGACTCATCCAGAGCTGGCGCCGCTTACCCTGGCAAATAGAAGATTCCGTGCAGTATCTTGCGTAATAACCGCGCCAAAACCTTTGTTATATGCGCTGGAGGAGGTGTGGTTCTCCAGTATCACCAGTTGCGGGGCTGGTGGAACGGTCTCTTAGACCCGGGTGCGTGCCCGCCTCCTCCGGAATTTGCAAATGAACCAGACCCAGCAGGAAACAGACGCGGCGGCGGAGGTGATACGACTGCACTGGACGTATCGTGTCCTGCGCTCTATCGCTTACTTCGGTTTGGCCGCGGTGTTCTGGGCCTGGGTGCTTTTCCTGGCGCTGTCCGGGAAATTCTGACCGACTTTCCCACGGGGGTGCGGCGGTTGAGGAGAGGCCCTTCTTGCGGAGAAGGGCCTCTCGCCTTTTGTGCGGCGCACGCGACCCTTATTGATTTGTCGCGACGTCACACGGCGTGAGCAAGCGAGCATTGGGCATGGGAGCATGCACCGCAGCGGTTGCGACTGATCACGGGAGCGTTGTGGTGGAGCGTCGCGTAGATACCGGCCTGAAGGCGCGCCGCTGCGGATGTCAACGCCTGCGCGCGAAAGAAAGAGGCCCCGTGCGTCTGCCACCGCACGGGGCCGGCAAAAGGATAGCGCCCTTGCCAGCCTTTGCCACGAGCCATTATATAAGTTTGACGCTTACAGTTGTGAAGTGCCTAAGAGCCGCCCCGCTCAAGTAACTCCGTCAGGGAATCTTCCGGAAGTTCTGGGCCAACCAGCGCCACGGCGGCCTTTTCGCGGCGTAGCAGGCGCTGGGCGACGCGCAGCACGTCGTCAGAGCTGACGGCGCGTAGCTTCTCGACGACGCTCTCGATTGGCTCGATTTCGCCCAGTGTTAGCAAGCTTTCCCCGGCTCGCTGGCCGAGCGCCATGGTCGATTCGAGGCTCAGACGGAAGCTGCCGATCGTGTAATCGCGGGCCTTCTTCAGTTCTTCGGGGCCGACTTTCTCATCTTTCATCTTCTCCAACTCGTCCAGAATGACGCTGAGCGCCTCGACGAGCTTTTCCGGCGAGACGCCGGCGGAGACACCCAGCATGCCGGTGTCGGAGTAGCGGCTGACGGACGAGCCGACGGAGTACGCCAACCCTCGGCGCTCTCGCACCTCCTTGAAGAGGCGTGAGCTCATGCCGCGGCCGAGGACTGCGTTGAGGATCATCAGGATGTAGCGGTCCGGGTCGCTGCGCGAGACAGCGGGCAGGCCGAGGGCGACGTTCGCCTGCGAGATCGGCCGCACGTCGCCGATGACACGCTGCGTAGGGATGTCGTTGGTGATCGCCCGCACCTTCGGCGCGACGTTGTTGCGGCCGTCGAGGAAGTACTTCTCGGCCAGCTTCATCACTGCATCGTGAGTTGTGTTTCCGGCGACGCTGAGGACGATGTTTGGCGCCCCGTACCAGACGTCGATCCAGCTCTGGAAGTCGGGGCGCTGGATGCCGCCGACGGTCTCTTCAGTGCCGGCGGTGGGCCAGCCCATCTGGTGCTCGCCGTATACGGCCTTGCCGAGCAGCTCGCCGGCGTAGGCGCCGGGCTGGTCCTGAGTGCGCTTGATCTCCTGCTGGACGACGGAGCGCTCGCGGTCAATCTCTTCGGGGTCGAGGAAAGAGTTGCGGAGCATGTCGGCGAGCACGTCGATGGCGGTCTCGAGCTCGTCGAAGGGGACGTGGTTCCAGTAGCAGGTGAGTTCTTTGGAGGTGTAGGCGTTGAGCGTCCCCCCCGCTCCTTCAATCGTCTCGGCGAGAGCGATGGCGTTCGGGCGCTTCGGCGTGCCCTTGAACACCATGTGCTCCAGGAAGTGCGCCACGCCCATCGTCTGCGCGACCTCACCGCGGGAGCCTGCGCCGACGAAGACGTTGACGCTAACCGACTGCGCGACTGGCACAGGCGTGGTAACGACGCGCATGCCGTCCGCTAGCGTGCCGATGTCCCAGGTGATGGTCATACTGAGGGTGCAGTATAGCGCGGACCACGTTGGAAGGAGGAAGAGGGAAGAAGGGAGGTAGTGGCCCGCTTAGGGAGTCGGCGCAGGCGTCGGGGTATCCGGTCTCGTGACGGAAGTCCATGTCTGACCGCCGTCGTCCGTCTGCGCCAAGTACGTATCGAGCGACGAGTAGCAGCCGTCCTTCGCCTCCGGGCAAAAGTTTGTCTCGACCAGCGCCCACCCGCGTCTCGAGTCCGCGAAGTCGATCTGGCTGATGTGCGTCACGTCGGCGGGCGTGAACGTGGTGAAGTCCTGCTTGCCGCCATCGAACCTCAGCCCAATCCCGTCCGGCGCGAAAGCGATCGCGTTCGAGTGGTCGAACACGACCGAGGGCGCGAAGACACCGACGCCGAAGTTGCTCGTGATCTCCGTCGAGACGTGTGTTGGCCAGGTGGTCCCGCCGTCCGTCGAGAAGAAGAGCATGAACAGCGACGGACCCGGATCGATGGCGAGCGTCACCGGCAGGACGATCGACTGCCCCTCGAATGTGCTTGTCGGCAGGCTGAACGCAGGCGTTCCCGCCCACTCGGCGGCAGGCATGATGTCGCTGGCGTCCGCCCAGGTCTCGCCGCCGTCGTGGGTGACGTAGAGGCGATCGTTGACGACACCGCCGACGAGCCAGCCGTCGTTTTCGTTGAAGAAGCGCGCCTCGCGCCCGGCCGGGATGTCCAGCTTCTGCCAGGTCTCCCCACCATCCGCCGTGCGCCAGAGCTCGCCCGGAAGGCTGTTCGCCGTCTGCTGCAGGTCGATGACGAGCCAGCCGTGGTCACCGTCTATGAAATCGAGGTAGGCCGGTTGCGGGCGTGTCTGCGAATAGTCAGCCTGCGAGTTGAACGTGAACTGCTCCCAGTTCTCGCCGGCATCGCTCGTGCGGTAGACGACGAGCTGCGTCAGTACCGGGGCGGGCATGTTCGCGACGATCCAGCCGTGTTCGGTGTCGAAGAAGTGCACTCCCTTGATCTGGAAGGGCGCCAGGCCGTTGGGCGTAATGTCGCGTGGCGCCGACAGCTCGATCTTGCAAGGTGTCTTGACGCAGTCCTCCGGGACGAGCGAGAGGTAGTACAGTCCGGCGTCCGTCAGCACCCAGCCGGTCCCGCGGTCTATTAGCTGCATGGAGCGGTCGTTCGAAGCGGGCAAGGCGGTGTCGGGGACAGGCGTCGCGGTCGGGTTCGCGGACGCGGACGCCGATGCCGTGGAGCTCGGCTTCGCGTCGGCGTCGTCCCCCGAGCCGCGAGTGACGCCCCAGGCCAGCGCGCCGACGGCGATGACGGCGATGGCCGCCGCTGCGGTCAGCCAGACCTGAAAGGCGACTGACCATCGCGGGCCGGCGCGCACCTCCTCCGGCTGCCAGGCTGCAGCCTCTTCCCGCGTCGCCACGCCAAGCTTGGAGAGGATCTGCGAGACGTGGTAGCGGGCGGCGTGGATCGTGACGCCCATGCGCTCAGCGATCTGCTCGTTGGTGAGGCCGTCGCGGATCAGGGAGAGGACCTCCCACTCACGCGGGGTGAGGACGTCCGGGTGACGGGGACGGCCTCGCTTTGTCATGGCGAAGCAAGCGTAACGCGGGCTGCGGGCGAATTACACTAGCCGGTCAGGGGGTGGAACGCCTCGGCCACGCGGATCAGTATCATGTTGCGGACTGGTGACGTTCGCCAACAAAGGGCGCGTCGCGAATCTATTGACAGTCAAGTGAGTAGCTCCTGTATCATTCAGTTTGGGCGCCCAAGAGTCCGCCCGAGGCGGACTCGCTATGAGTGGTGAAGCCCCCCGTATGAAGGGGGTTGAGTGGCTACAAAGTACATATTCGTAACGGGTGGTGTCGTTAGCAGCGTCGGCAAGGGCATCACCACCGCCGCCATCGGCCGCCTCCTCAAGTCCCGCAACGTCTCCGTCGTCATCCAGAAGCTCGATCCGTATCTGAACGTCGATCCGGGCACGATGTCGCCGTACCAGCACGGCGAGGTGTTTGTGACGGCGGACGGCGCGGAGACAGACCTGGACCTGGGCCACTACGAGCGCTTTATCGACCAAGAACTCTCGCGAAGCTCTTCCGTAAGCACGGGCCAGATATACCAGGCCGTGATCGCCAAGGAGCGCCGGGGCGATTACCTGGGCCGCACGATCCAGCCGATCCCCCACGTCACAAACGAGATAAAGGAGCGCATCCGGGCCACCGGGCGCGATTCGGGGGCCGAAGTGGTGATCGTGGAGGTGGGCGGCACGGTCGGCGACATCGAGGGCCAGCCGTTCCTCGAGGCGATCCGCCAGATGCGGAACGAGGAGAACCGGCACGACACGCTGGCCATCCACGTGACGCTGCTGCCCCACATCTCGACGACGGGCGAACTGAAGACGAAGCCCACCCAGCACTCGGTCCGCGAGCTGCGATCGCTCGGCATCCAGCCGGACGTCATCGCCTGCCGGGCTGACCGGGCGATTTCGATCGAGTTGCGGGAGAAGATCTCGCTCTTCTGCGACGTGGAGCCGAGAGCAGTAATCCCCCTGCTCACGATGCCGAGCATCTACCAGGTGCCGCTCGTGCTGGAGGAGAACGGCCTCGGCGACTTGATCTGCGAGAAGATGAACATCGAGCCGACTTCCCGCGACCTGACAGACTGGCGGGAGTGGGTTGAGCGGCTGCAGCACCCGCAGCACACTGTGAACATCGGCGTGGTCGGCAAGTACGTGGAGCTGCCAGATGCTTACCTGAGCGTGAAGGAGTCCCTCATCCACGCCGGCGTCGCCAACAACGCCGCCGTAAACGTGCACTGGATCCACTCGCAGGACGTGACCGCCGCCAACGCCGCGGAGACGTTCGCCAGCATCGATGGCATCGTCGTACCGGGCGGCTTCGGAGAGCGCGGGTTCGAGGGCAAGGTGCAGGCGGCGCGCTACTGCCGGCTGAACAACGTGCCGTATCTGGGCCTATGCTTCGGACTGCACGTGATGACGGTGGAATTTGCGCGGGCGTTCTTCGATACGGACGACTGCAACTCGACCGAAAACGACCCGGAGACGGCCTATCCGGTGATTACGCTGCTGGACGAGCAGCTGCGCGTCGTCGACAAAGGCGGGACGATGAGGCTGGGCAGCTACCCCTGCCGCCTGGTGCCGGGGACGATGGCGCAGGCGGCTTACGGCGTGGACGAGGTGCAGGAGCGCCACCGCCACCGCTACGAGTTCAACAACGAGTATCGTGAGCAGTTCGCGGAGGCTGGCCTGATCGCCAGCGGGACGTCACCGGACGGTGGGCTCGTCGAAATCCTCGAAATCCGCGATCACGCCTGGATGCTGGGCTCGCAGTTCCACCCGGAGTTCCGCTCGCGCCCGAACCGGCCGCACCCGCTGTTCAGCGGGTTCATGCGAGCGACCGTGGAACAGGTGACGAAGGGAAAGCCACCAACGGTCTCGTACGAGCCACACAAGCGCCGGGCGGCGCCGGCTCGAACGACGCGGGCACGATAGGCAAAAGAAAAGGAACAGGCCTTCGCCTGTTCCTCGCGGCCGAGTGACGGCCCCGCCTGATAACCGGATCTTCAATATCGCTCCAGGGTTGTGTCTTGTCAAGATCAAAGAGGCGGAGAGCGGGGGACTTGCACCCCATCCGCCTCTCGGCGGACCCACCGGTTATCAGACGGGGGTGTTCACTTGAACACTTCACTCTCCGATGCGATGGCGTCTCCGTTGGGCAGCAGAATACGCGGTGTTATGTGCATCTCCAATGGGCAATTGTCACTAACGCCGGAATCTGCTGCTCGGCTTCCCCCAGAGGTGACCAGCCGATAGGCTGACGTTCGGCATGTCTACCGTCGATAAGCTCTTCCTGTTCGCGCATATCCTGTCTTGCTTCGTCTACGTGGCAGGGCTTGTATCCGTACAGATTTCCCTCATCCGAGCGATGCAGTCGGAGAATATGGGCGACCGCAGCACTTCGTTCGAGGAGGCGGCGCACTACCAGGGGATGCTGCTGGTGCCGGGGGCGATCGCGGTGGCGGCGACGGGGCTGTTCCTGTGGTCGCAGCAGCTGGGCTACAACATGTTCACGACGGGCTGGCTTGCGGCGACAGAACTGACGTACATCATCACTTTGCTCGTTTGCCTGCCGTTTGTAGGAATGGGCCTGCGCCGGGCCCGGATCGCGGCGCTGCAGGCTCGGCGGAAGGGACGCAGCTCGCCGGAGCTTGACGCGGTCATGTCGGACAACGTGTCGCTGTTTTTCGCGGGGATCGCGACGCTGCTGGTGCCGGTGGCGACGGCGCTGTGCGTGTTCATGCCGTTTTAGGGGGATGGGATCCCCGTCTCACCCCACCTCCCAAAGGAAAGAAAAAGGAATCTGGGGGACACCCCCAGGCCCCGGTATAGGGGCTTCGCCCCTCTTCACACCCCAGGTTTCCGTTGGTGCCAAATGAGTTGGGTGGTTCGAAAGCGTGGGTTCGCTGGCAACGGATAGCCTGTGCTGCATCGGATCAGCGGATCATGTCCCGGATTGGCTCAGCCGTAATCCGTTTATCCGCTCGATATCCGTTGTGGGCCAGCGATCGCCTTGGGGGAAGCGTTGGGCCCGAGGCTGGAAGGCCTCGGCTACAGGGTTTGTTTGGCGGAGAAGAGCGCTTTGGGGTTAACTTGGGATGCGTTTCCAGCGTTTCCCAATCGACAACGGGGTATTGCACAGGCACGGGGATTAGGGTATCGTTAGTTTTGCCCGCTTAGACGGGTTCGCATCTTCCTCAATCTCTGTGAAAATTACCCACACAAACGGTCAAATCCGTATCTCGCTATAGCTGAGGTTGCCTTTTGAATCTGGCAGAGCTCGAAACCAAGACTAAAGACGAACTACTCGATGTCGCCAAGGACCTTGGCGTGGAAAAGCCCTCCGCCCTCCGTAAGCAGGACCTGGTGTTCCGGATCATGCAGGCGAAGGCCGAACGCGAAGGCAACCACTTCGCGGGCGGGATCATGGAGATGGCCAACGACGGCTACGGCTTCCTGCGGACGCAGGACATGCGCCAGAGCCTGAGCGATGTTTATGTCTCGCAGACGCAGGTAAGGCGCTTCGCGCTACGCACCGGCGACTACGTGATGGGCGCCGTACGGGCCCCCAAGGAGTCCGAGAAGTACTACGGGCTGCTGAGGGTGGACGCCGTAAACGGCCTCGACCCGGAGACGGCCAAGCGCCGCCCCTATTTCGAGCAGCTGACGCCGATCTTCCCGGACGAGCGGATCAACCTGGAAGAGGGCCTCAACAACCTCTCGACGCGCGTAATTGACCTCGTGGCGCCCGTTGGGCGCGGGCAGCGAGGCCTCATCGTCTCTCCCCCAAAGGCTGGCAAGACGATCCTCCTGAAGACGATCGCGACAGCCACCGCCAAACGCTACGAGGACATCTACATCATCGTGGCGCTGATCGGCGAGCGGCCAGAAGAGGTCACGGACTGGCGCCGCTCCGTACAGGACGCCGAAGTGGTTGCGGCCACGTTCGACGACCCGGTGGAGGAGCAGACCCGCGTCGCCGAGATGGCGATCGAGCGGGCCAAGCGCCTCGTGGAGTCCGGCAGGCACGTTATGGTCTTGCTGGACGGCATCACGCGACTCACACGGGCCTACAACCTGGCTTTGCCCCCCTCCGGGCGCACGCTCTCGGGCGGTATCGACCCCGTGGCCCTGCACCCGCCAAAACGACTGTTTGGGACCGCCCGAAACGTGGAAGGCGGCGGCTCGCTGACGATCCTGGCGACGTGCCTCGTAGATACGGGGAGCCGTATGGACGAGGTGATCTTCGAGGAGTTCAAGGGGACGGGCAACTGGGAGCTCTGGCTGGAGCGCCGGCTGGCCGAAAAGCGCGTCTTCCCGGCCATTGACATCGCCCGCAGCGGCACCCGGCGCGACGACCTGCTGCTGGACGAGCAGACGTACCAGAGGGTGGTCCTACTACGCCGTATGACCGCGTTGGTGGGGCAGAACTCCTCCAACCCGACGGAGCCGACGGAGCTGATCCTGGAGCGGCTCTCACGCACCAAGAACAACTCTGAGTTCCTGGCGACGCTAAAAGACGCCGTTTAGGGCGTTTTACATTAAATTTTCGGGCTAATCTCGATCTGGCTCTCGCTACGTCTCGCCAGGTGCTTCGGGAGTCTCGCTACGTCTCGCGGATTGAGCGAACTATCCCTTCCAATCCCTCCCGAAACCTCCCGGATACGCCCGTTTCTTGTTGGGAATACGCCCGAAGTTGTAACAGTTCCATAAACTGTCAATTTGTGAAAGTCTTGACAAGCGGGATATAATCCGTCGCGATAGCTGCAAAACGTAGCTGCAACCGGACTAGGACGAGCCCCGGGGGAACAGGAACTGGACGTGGGTGGGGCTCCATAATAGGAGGTTCGATCATCCGAGAGCCGCAAGCCCCGCTCCGGAACCCCGCAAAGGATTCGGAGCGGCACCAGCGGAAGTCTCGCTTGAGCGCAGCGGGGCAATCGCTAACAGAATACAGGCACTACGCCCTCCACGGCTTCCTTCTTACCCTGGCCGTCACCGCAGTGGTAACGACAATCGCGGGACGGGCAGTGGATTTGACACCATCAAGCACCGGCGCCTTCGCCCGGCCAGTTGCCGAGACGAGCGCGGGGTATTTGAGGCCGCCCGTACTCCTGTCTACAGTGCCGTCTGTCCTGGCCCGACACCAGGCTGAGGTGGCGGCTACCCTTTCGCCTTCAGCGGCGGCTGCTGCCGTGTCCGCGGCCGCGACGGAAGCCCCGACGCCGGAGCTGACGCCGGCGCCGACTCCGTTCGCGCAGCCGGCCTACTTCACCTACACGATCCAGGCGGGCGACAGCGTTGGCTCGATCGCATCGCGGTACGGTGTGACGGAAACGTCGATCCTGGAGAACAACCCGCACGTCTCGTCCGACCCGGACCTGCTGATCGTGGGCGGCACGCTCGTCGTCCCCAGCACGGACGGCCTGGTCTACAACGTCACGCTGGGCGACAACCTGAACAACATCGCCGACACGTACGGCGTCGACGTTGGCAGCATCATCAACTACGCACCGAACGGCCTGACCTCGCCGGACACGGTGGTCGAGGGAATGGTGCTGGTCATTCCGGGGGTGCAGCTGGCCCCGCCGGAGCCGTCGGCGCCGGCGCCCGCTAACGCGCCGATCCCGGCCGCGGTAGACTCCAACCCGGCGCCAAACGATGATTCGTCGGCGCCGCCTGTGCAGAGCTTCGGCTCGTACATCTGGCCGGTGGGCGGCAACATCTCGACGTACTTCAGCGGCTACCACCCGGGCATCGACATCGACGGCTACGGGAACTACGGCGCGCCGATTCTGTCAGCGGCGAGCGGTACCGTCGTCCTCACGGCGTGGGACGACTATGGCTACGGCTACCACGTGATCGTGCAGAACGACGACGGGACGACGATGCAGTACGCGCACCTTTCAGACATCTGGGTGTCGCAGGGGCAGTACGTTGGCCAGGGCGAGGCCGTGGGCGCGCTGGGCAGCACCGGGTACTCGACGGGGCCGCACCTGATGTTCAACATGTACATCGGCGGCGTGCCGGTGGACCCGCTGGCGTACCTGCCGTAGGGTTAGCTCTCAGCCGTCAGCTTTCAGCACTCAGCGTTTGGCGTTCGTCCTCATGCGCTCGGCTGTTAGCATGGACGCATGAAGTCCTGGTTGTTGCCGCCGGTGGCGGCTTTTCTTTTTCTGGCGTCTGCCGTCTTGCCCTACACGGTACGCGCGCAGGAACCGCCCGAGTACATTGCGCTGGGGGATTCGCTGGCGTTTGGGGTGGGCGCGGACAGCCCTTCGACGCAGGGATATGTGGCGCTGACGGCGGATGCGCTCAGGGCAGAACGAAACTCAGGGACAGGGCTCGACCTCAAGAACGTGAGCGTTCCGGGGGCGACCAGCGCAGACATTCTGCGGCAGGGCGACCAGGTGGACCAGGCGATAGCAGAAATCGGCGCGCGCGGCGGGGCGGAGATCATCAGCATCGACATAGGGGCAAACGATCTGCTGGCGCTGGCGGGAAACAGCTCGCCGTGCCTCGACAAGCCGAGCGGACAGGCCTGCCAGGACGCGCTGGGTGACACGCTGGCGACTCTGCAGACGAACCTCACGACGACGCTGCACAGGCTGCGTGCGGCGGCGCCACAGGCGAAGATATACGCGCTCGACCTTTACAACCCGTACTCGGGGTCGGGTGACTCACGCGAGTTGATCGCAGACGTTGGGGTGCAGCAGATAAACGGGGTGATCACTGCTTCGGCGCGGGACCCAGAGGTGGACGTGACGTTAGTGTCGATACACGACGTGTTCGAGGGGCGGGCGAAGCAGTGGATCGCCTCGGACGGGATCCATCCGAACAACGACGGGTACCGGGTGCTGGCTGAGGGGTTGACCGCGGCGATTGAGGAGCGACCGGCGGTGCTGCCGTCAGACCTGGCGCCGCCGAGCACAACACTGGCGCCGGGAGCACGGGCGGAGGACGGCGATGGGGGCGTGAATGAGCTGGTGCCGGAGGTCGGGATACCGGCGGCGTTCGTGGCGGGGGCCGTGTTGAGCGCGGCGTACTTTGTGGTGCGCGGGAAGCGGTAGCGCTTGAGCGTTGTCGCTGGGCGCAGCGGCGCTCTGTGGGGCTAGATCCTTCGTGCCTCAGGATGACCGGTGCGGCGGATCACTTGCCGCGATAGTCGAGCATGATGACTTGCGTCTCGCCGGGGATGTTGGATTTGTTGATGGAGAGCTTTTGCTGGGGCTCGGCGGCTTTCACCTGCATCTCTTTGAGGAAGCGGTCGGCGGGATCGAGGTCCTTTTCTTTCGAGACGTCGGTCTTGTAGTGCATCGGGACGACGATCTTGGCGTCGAGGAGGGAGACGATTTCGGCGGCCTGCGCGCCGTCGATCGTGGTGCCGCCGCCGACGGGGATGAGGAGGACGTCGCTGCCGAGCATGTCCTCGACCTGTTCGGCGGATGGTGCGTGGCCGAGATCGCCGAGGTGGCAGAGCTTGATGCCTTCCATCTCGACGACGAAGGCGAGGTTCTTGCCGCGCTCAGCACCCTTCTGGCCGTCGTGGTAGGTGCTGATGGCGGTGATGAATGCGCCGTGGATCTCGTACTCGCCGGCGTTGATGAGGACGGTGGGCTTGCCGGCGACGGCCTTGAGGAAGCTGTGCGCTTCGTGACTATGGGAGATGGTGACGATGTCGCCGGTGGGCTTGCCGATGTTGTAGCCGGTCGTCGGAGGGCAAGGGTCCATGACGACTGTGGCCTCACGGCCGCGAATGCGGAAGCAGGAGTGGCCGAGCCAGACGATGTCCATCGCTACAAACCGGCAAACCGGCAAACCGGCAAACCGGCGGATCGATTGGCCGAGGCGTGACGGAAGTTGTAGAAGAGTCGACTCAAGGAGAGCAGCGGTCTAGTCGTCGTCTTCGTCGTCGAGGTCGTCGTTGGAGCCGCGGCGCTTCCAGAACATGAGGGCGGCGAAGATGCCGCCGATGGCGGCGAGGAGGAGGACTAGCTTGCCCTTGCCGCCCTTCTTCTTCTCTTCCTGGGCTTCTTCGTTGTCTGCCATGCGGGACCTCCCTGTGGGGTGCGAATCACGGTAGATGGGACGTTGTTTGGGAGCCTTTGGGAGTATAGCGCGGGGGGAGGGTGAAGGGTCAAGGGTTGAGGGGCCGTGTGGCCCTGCGAATGAGGCGCAATGGCCCGTGCCCTGAACGGCGGCCAGAGCGGACGATGAGTGTGAGGTGAAGAGATGCTTACACGTCATCCGCTGCTGCTGATCTGGCTGCTGGGAATTCTGCTCGTGTTGCTGGCGCTGGCGATTGCGATGGAGCCTGGAACGGCGCATACGATTGCGTCCGACGGAGCGCAGCTCGTCGCCTTCTAGCGTTCAGTCTTCGTCGGCGGCCAGTTCGCGCCAGGCCGCGTAACCTAACTCGCCGGCCAAGCGGTTGCCTTCGGAGTTTCGCCCGGAGCCCGGCCCGGTGCCGCCTTCGCAAAACGCGGCGAGGACGAAGGCGCCGCGTTCGCCGTGGAAGACTCCGGCCGACGTGCGGATTCCGTTGAGGAACGAACCGCCCTTTTCGGCGACCCAGTTCTTCTTGTGGTTGTCGAGCATGTTCATCTCGTTCCAGGGGAGAAGGCTGGAGAGTTCGTGGCGGTAGTCCTGGCGGCGCATGATGCGCAGCATATCCTCGGAAGCTTCAGGTGAGACGGCTTCGTGTCGCGCGATCAGTTCCAGCAGGCGGGCCATCTCGCCGGCGGTGCTGACCGACATCTTGCGGGCATCGAGGCCGGCTTTCGTGTCGCCGAGGCGCTGGAAGATCGTGGTTTGCTTGAGGCCGAGGCTCCGCATCGTTTCGTTGATGCGATCGAGGCCAACGTGATCGATGCACATGTTGGTGGCGGTGTTGTCGGAGATGATGATCATGAGAACGGCTGCGTCGCGGACGGACATCTCGACGCCGGAGGCGAGGTGATTGAGCACGCCGGAACCAAGGCAGCGATGGTCGTCACTGAGGGTGATGCGGTCCTCCAAACCACCGACGGCGCCGTCGTGGACCGCCTGGTAGAGGGCGACGAGGATCGGCACCTTAATAAGGGAGGCTGTCGGCATGACGTCCTCCTCGGCGTGTCCGATGTGTTCGCCGGTGTCGAGGTGGGTGAGGGCGTAAGTGGACTTGCCGCTGTAGGCGGCGGCGATGCGGCGGAGGGTGGAGTCGAGGGAGGTTAGGGTAGTCACGGGCAGCATTCTACGACACGGCCCTCACCCCCGGCCCCTCTCCTTTGCGAGGGAGAGGGGAGCCTGGGGGCAGCTGCTTCGATTGATCGGAAGCGTTGGTCACCTCCCCCAGCTTCGGGTGTGGTGGCTGCCGACAGGGGTGGTCGAGCGCTCAGGATGAAAGGGGGAGGCGTTGCAACTGGTAGTCGGAGCGACCGGCGGGCGGTTCGCGAACCGCCCCTACGGATGCACGGCGTTGTAGACTGGCGTCGTCGCGGCCGCTATGGGCGACGGGAGGGACACATGCAAGTCGATACGAAACCGACGGGCCTTTCGGGGAAGAGGCTGGAGCGCATCACGGAGCACCTTGACCGGAACTACGTTTCGGCGGGCAAGATCACGGGCTGCCAGACGCTGGTCGCGCGGCACGGGCACGTTGCGTACTTCAAGTCGATCGGCCTTTCCGACCGTGAGAACGGGACGCCGATGGCGGACGACACGATCTTCCGCATCTACTCGATGACGAAGCCGATCACGTCGGTGGCGCTGATGCAGTTGTGGGAGCAGGGCCGCTTCCAGCTGAACGATCCGGTCGAGAAGGTGATCCCGGAGTGGCGCGACATGAAGGTCTACGTGTCGGGCGAAGGCGAGGCGATGGTGACGCGTCCCGCAGCGCGGCCGATGACTTTCGCCCATCTTCTCAGCCACAGGAGCGGACTGTCGTACGGGTTCACGGACCACCCGGTGGACCGCGCATACGGCGGCGCGGACGTGATCCGCGGACGGGGCGAGACACTGCGGACGTTCGTCGAGCGGCTGGCGGACCTGCCGCTGATGTACGACCCAGGGGACCGCTGGATGTACTCGTACTCGACGGATGTTTGCGGATACCTGGTGGAGGCGATCTCCGGCAAGCCGTTCGACCAGTACTTGCAGGAGGAGATCTTCGCGCCGCTGGGAATGGCCGACACGGCGTTCAAGGTTGCGCCGGAGAAGGCGCACCGACTCGCGGCGAACTACATGCGGCAACCGGACAAGACGATGGCGCTGATCGATGCGCCGGCGACCAGCACGTACTTGCGCGAACCGACGTTCATCTCCGGCGGCGGCGGGCTGACGAGCACGACGGCCGACTATCTGCGCTTCGCCGAGATGTTGCGCCGGGGAGGCGAGCTCGACGGCGAGCGCATGATCGGCTCGCGGACGCTGCGGATGATGACGCAGAACCACCTGCCCGGCGGCGCAAGCCTCGCGGGCCTGGCGATCGGGCTGTTCTCGGAGGCGAAGTACGAGGGGACGGGCTTCGGGCTGGGGTTTGCGATGACGATCGACAAAGTGGCGGCCGGTCTGCCCTGCGAGGGCGAGTTCTTCTGGGGCGGCGCGGCGTCGACTTACTTCTGGGTGGACCCGAAAGAAGACCTTCTGGCGATTTTCATGACGCAGCTGATGCCGTCGACGACGTTCGATTTCCGAGGGCAGCTCAAGGACATCGTGTACGCGGCGATTGAGGACTAGCTCACAGCGGATTCGAGCGGATAAACGGATTACCGCTGACGCAAGGCGAGACGGTCTTCCGGTGGACTAGATCCTTCGGTTGCGACCTCAGGATGACAGCTTCGCGGCCAGCCCCTCGGTGACCCAGGCCCAGTGTATGTGGGCGTGATCTGCGTTGACGGAGAGGATGCCGCCGATGGTGCCGTCGGCCCAGGGAGCGCCCTTCACGCGCTGAGCGAGTTGCTCGTCCGTCAGTTCGCCGAGGAGGGCGAGAGTTGCGGCGCGGGCGCTCTGGCCGAGAGCGATGACTTCGCTGACGGACTTGAGACGGTGTTCGCGCACCCAGGCCTCGGTCATAGTGTGGACTCTGGCCATGATCTCGTCGCGGGTCATGAAGGTGCCGTCTTTGTTCGTGAAGCCTAGCGAGTGAGGGTCGCCTTCGACGTGGCGGCGGATCATGTCGATGAAGTGGTGCTCGATGCCGGCGAGGTGGGCGAGGTGGTCCTTCGCGCTCCAGAACGTTTCCGGGTCGTGCTCGCTGCGGGTGGCGGCGCGAAGGAGATCCGCCTCGGGGAGAGCGAGCCAGGTCTCGAGTGTCCAGACTCGGCCCGTGTTCAGCTTGACCTCAATCTCGGTGCGGTCCATGGGGGTACTGTACGACAATTGGCTGCGGCAAACGAAAGCGGAGCGGGGATCGCTCCACCGCTCCGTCTTCGATTCGCCACTCGACGCTAATCGTGCGTTATCTTCACCAGCTCGCTGACCTCGTCGCCGCCCTTCACCTTCTTCGCCTTCACAAGGCCAATCCCCTCAACGTAGAACTTGTGCTCGACGACGCCCGGGTTGAGTGGGGTCCACTCACCCGTGAGGAGCATCTCATGGAAGCAGCCATACTTCACGCAGGCCGAGAAGTCCTCATTGAGGATGCGCGCCTTGTCCTCGGCCACGCCGGGTGCGAACTCCTGGTCGTACTGCTGGCCCTTCCTCGGCTCGGCCTTCATGACGATTCCGGGCCGGGCGCCATCGACGCCGGCCAGCCAGGTGCCCTCGGTGCTGATGACGTTGCCGTTCGCGTCGAGCTCCTTCGTATCCTCGCCGAAGTACCAGACGTTGCCTCGCTTGTCCTGCGCGAACCAGTCGATGGTCTTTTCGGCCAGTACACCGTCGTCGTAGGCGTTGTCGTGCACCTCGAGCGTGGTCACGCCCATGATCACCTTCGTAGTGTGTGTGACCTCGAAGACGTCGCTGGCCGGCGTGCCGTCCTTCTCCCCTTCGTAGTAGAAGGTGGTGACGGGGACGAGCGGCATGTATTCGTTGTCGATGACGACCGTGAAGTTGGCTGGATTGATGCCGTGCGGCGGCGCCTTGCCTTTGGCGGCAGCGGGCGCCACCAATAACAGCCCTACGACGACAACCGGGATGGCGGCGGCGAGCAGCCGGGTCATCGTCCTGAATGCGATTCTCATACATTCCCTCCTGTGCTCTAAATCTGCGTCTCACTCGACGTTAGGGGATGGCGGTGAATTGGCTGTGAACCGCGGATGAAGGGTGGCTGAAGGCGGTCCCGTCTGAGACAACATCTCCGCTCGTCCTGCGAGAGCCTCCCTCCTGGGGCGGGCAGGCAGGATGAGAAGAGGGAGGGATTGGTGTTGGGCCGGGAGTTTGGGCTTTCGCCTGCGGGTAGGAGGGTCTGTGGCTGGTAGGCCTGCCTGGCCGCCCCCCGCGCCACCCCGGTTGGACAAAGCTTGAAGCTTTGTCCCTACGGATCGCCCTTCGAGCCATTGTGGTTAGGGAGCGTCTGTGACTGGTAGGCACGCTTGGCCACCCATGCCCCGCCCCGTTTGACAGAGCTGAAGCGGGAATGATCGGCTTGACACAACGCTCTGTCCTTGTTAAAATCGTAGCATGAACAGTGAACCAAAGCGAAAAGGCCACACTCCGAACCTCACCGATCTACTCCGCACAGAGGCCGACGCCCGCGCGTTCCTTGAACGCAAGCGATGGCCCAAAGGGGTCGTCTGCGCGTTCGATGATTGCGGCGGGAAAGAGATCACGCGGTTTGAGGTCAAGGCGTCCGTGCGCAAGCCTGCAAAGGGGCAGGAAGTGGGTCGGCCAATCCCCGCGCGCTCTCTGTTCAAGTGCCGGACGTGCAAGCGCCAGTTCAGTGTCACGAAGGGCACGATCTTTGAGGACTCCAAGATTCCCCTGCGAACATGGCTCATAGTCGCGCAGCGAATGTGCGTCTCCAAGAAGGCCGTTAGTGCCCGCCAGATAGAGCGCGAGTTTGGCGTAACCTACGAATCCGCTTGGTTCATGTGCCACCGCATCCGCTGGGCTATGACGGACAAGAATCCTGAACCTTTGAGCGGCACGATTGAGGCTGATGAGACGTACGTCGGCGGGAAGCCGCGCGGTCACCGCAAGCACCGCATAGAGACCCGCACAATGAGCGACGCGATAAAGGAATCGTGGGCCAAGAAGACACCCGTTTTCGGGATAAGAGAACGCGGTGGCCGCGTCCGCGCTCACGTAGTCCCCAAGGTCAACCAGCGCGAGGTTGAGCGCACGATGTTCTACGGTATCGATCGGGCCAATTCTCGCCTGATAACCGACCAGCACGCGGTCTACGGCAACATACACCGGATGCTCCCCCACGACGTTATCCGCCATGACAGCGAGTATGTGAGGGGCGAGGTTCACACTCAGGGTATCGAGTCGTTCTGGGCGATCTTGAAGCGCGGGCTGATCGGGACGTACCACCACGTAGACGCGGGGTACCTGAACCAGTACGTGCAGGAATTCGCCTTTCGGCACAACACCCGCCACATAAGCGACTCCGAGCGGTTCAGCGAGCTTTTGGAGAACGTCGGCGGGCGGCTGGATTGGTACGTGGGGAAGGCTTCTTAGGCTTGGGCATCGGCCCCGCGTGTATCAGTCGCTGTAGGACCTGGTTGAAGTCTCTGCCGGTGAGGTCTAGCGGTCTCGACTTGCCGGGCGGCGAGGTCGAAGTGTCCAACTGCTTACGGGTTGCCATGAGGTCATTCTAACAGGGGCGTAACGGCGGGGTTTTACGGGAGTTGATGCTGGTATGGAATGCGAAGATTTGATTCGAGAGCAGGCGTATCTAGTGGCGCGTGGCGTGAGGACGTTGGCGCTGATTAACTCATGCGAAGGTGATGAGGTGACAATGCTCAGGACGGCCACGAAGCTAGAAGGACTCTCGGTGCCCGGGGCCATCGCGTTCGTGATCGATAGGGGCGATGGTCGCGCCGACTACGGATTCAGCGCGATGCGCTGGGCGATTGACCTACTGCGGTGGACAAACAGCGACGCGGTGCCGCTCGTACAGCGGCACCGCGTCCTGGGCCTGCTACTCGGCTACAGCGCAGATGCGATCCGCGAGTTTGAAGAGCAGGCGAGCGGTCGCGTATTTAGTTTTGGGTCGCCCGGATAAGCGTCCAGTCCACGCCCTTACCGCACTGTCCGCATGGCGGGAACGTGTCGCCCTTGCTGAGGGCGATCTGAACCTTGCAGGAATCCTGCCCTTGGTAGATACCGGAGCGCTCGCATTTGTGGCCCGTATGTGCCATAACGTTGTAACCTCGTCTTTCCGCTAGTAGTCTTGTTTATCGGGCATCTGGCTAATACACTTAGCCGTAACCTATAGGGGGTGCCTATTGAGGTTGACAAGCGGGTGTATGCTGAAAGCCCCTTCGGACGGCCCGGGAAGACCGCCAACCTCATATCCGTTGCGCGCAAATCATCGTCTGCACCTCGTTTCCTACGGCTCTGGGGAGAGCGACCATCGAAAGTACCCTCCCCAGAGCCAAGCCTAGCGCCTCCCGGTTCTTGCTCCCGGCAAGCGCTCCAATCCCCCCGGGAATGGGGTTCGATTGGCAACATTAAAGCCCACCCTGTGGGCCGAAGGGTGGGCTTTTAGAACCTGTACGTCTGTGCTATTCTTACCTACAGAGACGAAGCCTTGACCCTTCGTCCGGCCTTCTGACCGCCTTCGCCGACGTTTCCCGCGTCGGCGTTGTGCATTTCAGAGCCGGGTGTTTTGCTTGCACCGCTTGGTCTACAATTGCTAAGGCCGCGTTGCAATATATATCGATTCGCGATCATGTTAACACACGGGTCAGGCGCGTCAGCAAAGTTTGTCTCGCACAAATCTGGGCCAAATCGGGCTAATGCAGAATGAGAGCGTTTATTCTCTGGCTCTAAGAGTGAGTTCTCGTCTGTTCTCTGGTTAAAGCGGGTTTTCTCTCATCGTACAGCCGTTCTATTTTGGCGCGGGCTTCCACCTCTAACTTCAATGTTAGCGGAAATCGAATGCCAAACAAGAGCGCGGGGATTCAGTAGCCGAACAGGCTGGCGATCAAGATGAGCGGGACGCCTATCACGAACGTGACCAGGAGTCCCACGAACAGCCAGGCCCGCCCGGTGTTCACCGCCCGCGCCAATCCCTCCAAGCGGTTCGCTAGCCCCTCCATGCGGTTCGTAATCCACTCGTCCAGCGGCTCCTCGCCCGGTGGTTCCATACGTGCAGGGTAGCACTTCAGCGTTGACATCGCCCCGCAATCATCCACCCCAGTTGTTAGTGTGTCAAGCCGATCATTCCCGCTGAAGCTTTGTCCCTACGAACCGTCCCTACGGACGGGCGGCTACGAACGTTTCGGTCGGCGAGTTACGTTGACAGGGTGGGGGTGCGGTGGTAGGATTTGGGTACGAGTTAGCACTCTCGCATTGAGAGTGCTAACTGCTTTCGGGGCTGGAACGCCTCGGCTACGGAAGAGAGATGCTTACAGAACGCCGCCAGCGCCTCCTCCAGTACATCGTCGACGAGTACGTGCTCTCGGCTCAGCCGGTGGGCTCGAACATGCTCGTTGAGAAGTACCACCTGCCCGTCTCCTCGGCCACCATCCGCAACGAGATGGCCGCGCTCGAGGACGAGGGGTACGTCGTCCAGCCGCACACGTCGGCTGGGCGTATTCCCACGGACGCCGGGTATCGGTACTACGTGGAGGCGCTGATGCGGGAGGAGAGCCTGCCGGACGAGCTCCAGCAGACGATCCGCCACCAGTTCCACCAGGCCGCCCGCGAGCTGGAAGAGTGGGCCCGACTGGCAGCCGCCATCCTCGCCTCACGCGTGCGGAACGCCGCCATCGTGACGACGCCGCACTCCCCGGAGCCGCGGATGCGCTGGCTGGAGCTGGTGGGCGTGCACGACTACCTGGCGCTGGTTGTCGTTGTCCTGCAGGAAGCGCGGGTGCTGCAGCAGACGCTTTCGCTGGAGCGGCCGTTCACACAGGAAGAGCTGACAACGATCGCGCGGACGCTGAACGAAGCGCTGGACGGCAAGTCCGCCGCCGAGATCCGCGCCCAAGAGATGCGCCTCGACTCGGCAGAATCAGCCGTGGTGCAGATGGCAGCCGGAATGCTAGAGGGCGCCGATGTGCCGTCGAACGAGCCTTCGTACGTGGAAGGGCTGCGCGATCTGCTGCGACAGCCGGAGTTCGCCGAGGGACAGCGCCTGCTCGGCCTGCTCGAAGCGATGGAGGAGCGCAACCTTGGCCGCGCGATCCCGGCGCCCGGCGAAGGAAACGTCGCGATCACGATCGGCGGGGAGCACCCGTTGGACGAGATGCGCGGCTGCACGGTGATATCGACTCGATACACGGGACCGTCGGGGCTGCACGGCACGCTGAGTGTGGTAGGGCCGACGCGGATGCAGTACCCGCGCTCGGTGGCGATGGTGCGCTACATGTCGACGCTGATGGAGGAGTTGCTCCGCGTCTACTTCGCTTGAGACAGTAGCCGCGGATTTGCGCGGATTCTTCGCGGATTAATGGCCGCAGATTAGCGCAGATTGGACGCAGATTTTTTCAGAGAGTAAGAGATGATGGACGAGACTAAACCCGCTGACGCCTCGGAGAACGAAGCCGCTGCGACGAACGGCGGCTCTGCTGCGCCTGCGCCGGAGCTGACGCTCGAGGAGCGGCTGGCGAAGGCTGAGGCGGACGCGCAGAAGTACCTGGACAACTGGCGGCGGGCGGAGGCGGACTTCCAGAACTACAAGCGGCGCACGGAGCAGGACCGCGATGAGAACCGCCGGTTCGCGGGGATTTCGCTGATTATGAACATGCTGCCGATTGTGGACGACTTTGAGCGGGCGTTTGGCTCGCTGGACGGCGGGCTGGCGGGGCTGACGTGGCTCGATGGGCTGCGGCTGATCTATCGCAAGATGGTGGCTCTGCTGGACAGCGCCGGCGTGAAGGCGATCGAGTCGGAGGGTAAGCCGTTCGACCCGCGGTACCACGAGGCGGTGGCGCACATTGCGGGCGAGGAGGGGAAGGTGCTCTCCGAGGTGCAGCGCGGCTACATGCTGCACGACCGCGTGCTGCGGCCGGCGATGGTGGTGGTGGGTAAGGGGACGGACGGGAAGAAGGAAGATGGAAGTGGGAAGGAAGCCAGCTAGCAGCCATGAAACAAGCCGCTGTCAAAGCCAACAATCCTTCAAAAGAGTTAGGCTCACGCCTTGGTCTGGAGGCCGCTACCGGAATCCTCGAAATGTCGGGCTTCGGAGTCTTCCCGCCTCCACCCGGCAAGATTTCCCCCATAGCAGTCTTTCGCGTGTTGCACGGGTCATTCGGTGCGCCGAATTCCCCTCAGAATGAGGGAGTTGATTGGGGCTGGATACTGCAATCAAAGCTCGGCAAAATCGGCATCTGGAGCATGTATGGGTTTATTTTCTTAGGCCCAGAGCTGGCGGTGGCCAAGAATAGCCTGGACGAAACTGCCCGGCAACTAGTCGCCGAGTTCCAAAAGGCAAGTGCGCGGCCTCAAACTGGCAAACCCGTCGGAGAGTTGATCCTAAACACATACCGTACGTACGCGCATTTGGCGAACACACTCACGGAACTGGCGAAATCCTACGAGTCACCGGTCGCAACTCATCCCGAATCACCAGGTGACTGGCCCAATCAACAAGCCGTTTCTCACTCACCAGGAGCATCTGATACTGAAGAGAACAAGCAGGCAAGGCAAGCTATCGTCACGTCAGCAATCTTTGCGCACATAGTTAGTTTGGAAGGCTTCCTGAATCTTGTGTACTACCTGTATTTGCGACCAGATCTCGCAGACGAACGAATGCGCGACAGACTCGAACGGCAGGAACTCGACGTCAAGCTAAGATTGATCGGAGTTTTCTGCGATTGCTTCGCAGATCCTCCAATTTCAAGGAATGACGAGGTGTTTAAGGCCTTCTGCCACCTGGCCGATATACGCAAGAATCTGGCACACGCCAAACTCTTGCCCGCCATGACCCAGGCGCTAGTAGTAGAACAGAATCGGTATCCTTTCTTCGTCTCGACAGGTCAATCGACCACTAGGTACGGAATTTCGGCTGACCCTTCGGATTTCACATTTGAGATGCTTGAGAAGGTGAGTCTAATTTGCTGGATATTGGTTGCCAAATTGTGCCGAGCAATGAGGCCTGACGTCCGGCGCGACTTCGTAATCGCACACTTCGGCGACCGCATTCGCTACATGAGAGACGAAGCGGGGCAAGCGAAGATTCTGCTTGGCGTCGAAGAGGACAAATTCAGGTCTGAACTTGCAGAAGATTACTTGAAGAACGCGAATTTGAACCTGGCGCTGCTCAACAATTGAGGAGAAACGAAATGCCTAAAACAACTGACACTGACCTCGAATCGGATCAACACTCCGACCCAATCACAGAACGCTCAGCGTACCTGATCCCGTGGCTTGAAAGACTCGAGATGATTTCGCTGAAGCAGTTGAGCGAGGCGATTGAGAAGAAGGATGAGGCTGGCCAGCAGGCTGAGCTCGACATGGTGCGCGGGGCGATTGCCCGGTTGGTCGGGGCACGCCAGCCCACGACGAAAGGCGAATCTCAACTCTAGAAACACATGCAATCCAAACATCGAAATTACAAAACGAAATCCCAGATTTCGGCAACTTTGGGACTGGAGGAGGCAAGAAATGCCTAAAGCGATTGGAATTGACCTGGGGACGACGAACTCGGCGATGGCCGTAATGGAAGGCGGCGAGCCGGTTGTGATCCCGAACGCGGAAGGCGGGCGGACGACGCCGTCTGTCGTCGCGATCTCGAAGACGGGCGAGCGGCTGGTTGGGCAGGTGGCGAAACGGCAGGGCGTGACGAACCCGGAGCAGACGATCTACTCGATCAAGCGGTTGATGGGACGACGGGCGGACGACCCGGAGGCGAAGCGCGATATGACGCACCTGCCGTACAAGGTGGACGCCGCGGGGAACGGCGACGCGCAGGTCTGGATGGGCGGCCGCGCCTACAGCCCGCCGGAGATCAGCGCGATGATCCTGCAGAAGCTGAAGGCCGACGCGGAGGCGTACCTCGGCGACACGGTGTCGGAGGCGGTGATCACCGTCCCGGCGTACTTCAACGACTCGCAACGGCAGGCGACGAAGGCGGCGGGCGAGATCGCGGGGCTGAACGTCCTGCGCATCATCAACGAGCCGACGGCGGCCGCGCTGGCCTACGGGCTGGACAAGACGGAAGAGAAACTGATCGCCGTGTACGACCTCGGCGGCGGGACGTTCGACATCTCGATCCTGGAGATCGGCGAGGGGACGTTCCACGTGAAGTCGACGAACGGCGACACGCACCTCGGCGGCGACGACTTCGACCAGAAGATCATCGAATGGCTGATCGAGGAGTTCAAGAAAGACCAGGGCATCGACCTGCGGTCGGACCGCACGGCGTTGCAGCGCCTGAAGGACGAGGCCGAGAAGGCGAAGGTCGAGCTGTCGACGACGCAGCAGACCGAAGTCAACCTGCCGTTCATCACGGCCGACGCCTCGGGACCGAAGCACCTGGCGATCACGCTCACGCGCGCCAAACTCGAGCAGCTCGTCGGCGATCTCGTTGAGCGGACGATCGAGCCGGTGCGCAAGGCGATGGAAGACGCGAAGGTGACGACGGATCAGGTCGGCGAGGTGATCCTCGTCGGCGGGCAGATGCGCATGCCGATGGTGCAGGAGGCGGTCAAGAAGTTCTTTGGCCGCGAGCCGCACAAGGGCGTGAACCCGGACGAGGTCGTCGCGATCGGTGCGGCGATCCAGGCGGGCGTCCTCAAGGGCGACGTGCGCGAAGTGCTGCTGCTGGACGTGACGCCGCTATCGCTCGGCATCGAGACGCTGGGCGGCGTGAGCACGGCGATCATCCCGCGCAACACAACGATCCCGACCTCGAAGTCGCAGACGTTCTCGACGGCGGCGGACAGCCAGACGTCGGTGGAGATACACGTGCTGCAGGGCGAGCGCGGCATGGCGACGGACAACAAGTCGCTGGGTCGGTTCATCCTCGACGGGATACTGCCGGCGCCGCGCGGCCTCCCGCAGATCGAGGTGGCGTTTGACATCGACGCGAACGGCATCCTCCACGTCTCGGCGCGAGACAAGGGGACGGGCCGCGAGCAGAAGATCACGATCCAGGCGGGCACCGGCCTCTCGCAGGATGAGATCGAGAAGATGAAGCGCGACGCTGAGGCGCACGCCGACGAAGACCGCAAGCGCCAGGAGGAAGTGCAGATCCGCAACACGGCGGACTCGCTGGCCTACACGGCGGAGAAGACGGTGCGCGAGTCCGGTGAGAAGATCCCGTCCGACGTGCGCACGGAGATCGAGAGCGGGATCAAGGACGTGCGCGACAACCTCGCCTCCGAGGCGGCGTCCACGGAATCGATCCGCGGGAGCATCGAACGGCTGTCCGCAGCGCTGCAGAAGGCGGGCGCGGCGGTCTACGGCGAGCAGGGCGCAGACGGCACGAACGGAGCGTCGGCGGCGCCTGAGGGCGAAGCGCCGGCGGAAGAGGGCACGGTGGAGGGGGAGTACCGGGAGGTGTAGGCGCTTCGCTGAATGGTGAAGGGTGAATGGTGAATGGTGAGAGGCCGGGTGATAAGCCCGGCCTTTGCCTTGCCCGCACCGGGCGATTCGCGCGAAATCAACCTTCGCCGGATTGTATCCTCCGGCGACGCAATCTACACTGGCGCCACCTGGGACGAATAGGAGGATACGATGGTCCGCACAACCGAACGCACAGACGTCGACGCTACTGCATTGCAGGAGCTGGGCAACCAGTTTCGCGGGGAAATCGTCCGCCCGGACTCCCCGACGTACGACGACGCGCGCAAAATTTGGAACGGCTCGATCGACCGCTATCCGGCGGTCATAGCAATGTGCGCGGGCGTGGCCGACGTCATCGCGGCCGTGAAGTGCGCGCGGGAGACGGGCCTCCGGGTGGCGATCCGGAGCGGCGGGCACAGTTTTCCGGGGCAATCAGTTTGCGACGACGGGCTTGTCATCGACCTCTCTCTGATGAAGGGCGTTCGCGTTGATCCAGAGAGCCGGACGGCGCGAGTCCAGGCAGGTGTGCTTCTGGGAGAGCTGGACCGCGAGACACAACAGTTCGGGCTGGCCGTGCCGGCGGGAATCGTCACGCACACCGGAGTTGCAGGACTCACGCTCGGCGGCGGGATTGGCTGGCTCATGCGGAAGTTCGGGCTCACGATCGACCAGCTCCTGTCGGTGGACATGGTGACGGCGGACGGGTCGTTCGTGAAGGCCAGCGAGGGAGAGAACGCGGATCTCTTCTGGGGAGTACGCGGTGCAGGCGGAAACTTCGGCATCGTCACGGAGTTTGAGTTCCGCCTCAATCCGGTAGGACCGACCGTCCTGGCGGGGCCGATCTTCTGGCCGATGGACAAGTCGCCGGAGGTCCTGCGATTCTATCGGGACTGGATCACCGAGGCGCCGGACGAGCTTACGACAATTGTTGTGCACCGGATGGCGCCACCGCTGCCTGTCATCCCGGCCGATCTGCACGGCAAGCCGATCGTTACCGTGATCTGTTGCTACGCGGGCGATCCGGAGGAGGGCGCGAAGGTTGTGCGGCCGATGAAGCAGTTCGGATCACCGATACTCGACCTCTGCGCGCCGAAGCCGTTTGTCACGCACCAGTCGATGTTCGATCCGTCGTTCCCGAGCGGGTGCTGGTACTACTTCCGGTCCTGCGACATCGCGACGCTGAACGACGATGTAATCGACATGGTCGCCGACAATGCGATGAAGATGACCTCGCCGCTGACGGCGTTCCCGATCTTCCAACTGGGAGGCGCGATCTCCCGCGTGGATGAGAATGCGACGGCTTACAACGGACGAAAGACCGGACACACGATAAACGTCAACGCCACGACCGCGACGGC
>JBGPBZ010000010.1:0-35671 GCA_041481535.1 Dehalococcoidia bacterium
CGATGAAGTGCACGGCGTGCGGGTTGCCGATCGACATGCAGCTTACGGTGATCTTCTCGCCATCAACGTCGATCTCGTAGTCCAGCACCGGCGCTTTCACGTCGGCGCGGAGCGGGATGTCCTTCGGCTGGAAGCGCGGCACTCCCATCGAGAGGCGCGACCGCGCAACCTTGCCACCCTCGCGGAAGATCTGCGCCTCAAGGACATCGTGAATCGCTTCGATCGTCACGCGATCGTTCTTCGCCGGCGCGATCCCGCGCTCGACGGCGTACTTCACGAGGCAGCGGACGCCGTTGCCGCTCACCTCGGCCTCGGAGCCGTCGGCGTTGAACAGCCGCATCCGGAAGTCGGCCTTGTCCGACGGCAGGATCAGCATCAGGCCATCGGCGCCGACGCCAAGGTTGCGCTCACACATGGCGATTGCGAGCGCCGGCCAATCGCGCTCTTCGCCTGCCGATTCAACGATCAGGAAATCGTTGCCGGCGCCGTGCATCTTGGCGAACTTCATCGCTGCGCCTTCAGGAGATCGACGGTCATGTGGATGTGGCCGAGGTGGATGCCGGCGTGCTCGAGGGCGTGTACGAAGGCGGCACGGCGCTCGGTCTCCACGGGCTGACCTTCGCCCCAGTGCTCCTTCGATGGTACGAAGTGATCCCCTAGCGTCTTCGGGTCGAGCGTCAGCAGCGCCCCGTCGATCTCACCGGTAAGGTCGCGCGCAGCGTCGCCCAACTGGTCATATGTTCCGCGCGAGACGAACTCACCCGGCCGGTCGCGGCGCAGGGCCTGACCGCAGACGATCCCGAGAATCCACGCTCGCATGTTGCCATAGGTGTGCGTCGCGATGACGAAGCCGCTGTTCGCGCCGGGAATGCCGGGCGGCGCGCGGTTCAGCTCGTCTGCCGTGAGGTCGCCGAGCGCTGCGTGGAGCTGGGCGATCTTCTCGTTGAGATAGCGCCTGTAGCAATCGATCTCGGGGTCCATGGTGACTACGATTCTATCAGCCCTTCGTCGAGCCTTCGCATGATCTCGTCGACGGTCTGGTCTGGCGTTTGGTTGGACGTATCGATCCAGAGGCCGACGCCGGCCATGGTCTCACGCAATTCGCCGTCGAGATGGCGTCCCCACTCAGCACCGACCGTGTAACTGCGTGCTGCGTCTCGCGCGATAACGGTCTCGACATTCGGGGCGAGCACGACGAGGTAGAACGGCACGCCGCGCAGATCTTCACGAAGGTGCTGCCAGCGCTCGCCCAGGACGATGTCGCCGACGACAGCGGTGAAGCCGGCTTCCCGAAAGGACCGCGCGAGCAGACAGGAGTTGTGCAGACGCAGCCGCAACTGTCGGGCTGCCTCGTCACCGATCTTCTCGCCGGGGCCGCTGGTATCCGTCACCCAGGCCTCACCCGATACGATCATCGACTGTACCGTGTCCGCGTCGATGTGCGCACCGCGTTCGAAGCGTTCGGCCAGAAGCCGCCCGACCGTTGACTTGCCGGCGCCCTGGACGCCCGTAACTATGATGATCTTCGCCTCGTCAGACATCTCCGGCCTCCAGGAACGACTTTACGATCTCGCACGCCTCGCGCGGCTCGTCGATCCAGCGGATACGCGTGTCTGCCAACTTAAACCAGGCGTTCTGGTGTCGCGCGAGGCGATGCGTCCCAACCTTCGTGCGATGGACGGCTTCGTCCAACGTCATCTCGCCGTCCAGGTGTGCCGCGATATCGCTGTAACCGATGCCCGACATCGCTGGAAGTTCGCGGATGTAACCCATCTCACGCAGGCGCCGAACTTCTTCGATGAAGCCGCTCTCGATCATCCCATCTACACGCGCATCGATGCGCCGATACAGCTCTTCGCGCGAGAGGCGCCGGCCGATCGCCAGCCAGTCGAACTGGGGTGGCTCCTTCGTGCGCCAGTGCGAGAACGGCTTGCCGGTGGCGTGATACACCTCGAGGGCGCGGATGACGCGGCGGACGTTTTGCGGCTGGATGTACTCGTCCGACTGCGGATCGATCCGCCGCAACTCGGCGAGCAACTCCTCCGGTGGCCGCGCTTCCAACTCCCGCCGAAGCTCGTCTTGCGCCGGCACCTGCGGCACGCGCCAGCCTTCGAGCAGAGCCCAACTGTACTGGCCGGTGCCGCCGACGACGATCGGCGTGACACCGCGCGCCCAGCATGACTCCAGCGCTTCGTTGGCCAGCTCAAGCCAGGTAGCGAGGCCGAACGGCTCGTTTGGGTCGACGATGTCGATGAGGTGGTGCGACAGCGCCCGGCGTTCCTCGGCGGTTGGCTTGGCGGTGCCGATGTCCATGTGGCGGTACACCTGCCGTGAGTCTGCGTTGACCGCTTCGAAGTCACCGGGCAGCTTCGTGGCGAGATCGATGGCCAGCGCCGTCTTGCCCGAGGCGGTGGGGCCGACGATTGCGATGAGCTTGCGCGACATTGGGCTACGCGCGCACGCGCAGCGCCTCTTCGACGATGCCGCAGAACGCGTCGACCTTGAGACTCGCGCCGCCGACGAGGCCGCCGTCAATCGTCTCGCGCTCGAGGAAGCCGGCGATGTTCTCCGCCGTCACGCTGCCGCCGTAAAGGATACGCACTGTCTCTGCTTGCGCCGCACCGAACATGTCCGCGACTTCGCGGCGGATGATGTCGATCGCCTGCTCGGCGTCGTCAGCGTTCGCCGCGCGGCCAGTGCCGATCGCCCAGACCGGCTCGTAAGCGATGATGAAGCCGTCTGGGATCTCAGCGCTGCCTAGCCCCCCGCGTGTCTGGCGGACGAGGGCCGCCTCCATCTGTCCGGCCTCGCGTTCGTCGAGTGTCTCGCCGACGCACATGATCGGTTTCAGTTCGACTTCCAGCGCGGCCTTCACTTTGCGGTTCACCGTCTCGTCGGTCTCACCGAACATCGCGCGTCGCTCCGAGTGGCCGATGATCACGTAGTCGCACAATTCTTCCAACTGGCGCGGGCCGATCTCCCCCGTCGCCGCTATATCGTCCTGCCAGTGCACGTTCTGCGCCCCGAGGCCGATGTTGCTCATCGTCAGCACCGACTCAACCGTCGCCAGGTAGACGAAGGGCGGGCACAGCACAATTTCCACGCCCTCGACGTCATGCAGGCGCTGGTATATCCCCTCCGCCAGCTGGAACGCGGAGTCGAGCCGCATGTTGCACTTCCAGTTGCCGGCGATTAGCGGCGTTCGCATCGGTGACTCTCGCCTAAGACGACTTCTCGGCGGCGGGCTGCTTGATCGCGCGGCTGATCTCGCGCAGCCACTCTTTCGTCCGCCGGTTGCCGGTGAGGATCGAGAGCATGAACCACTGCGGGAAGATCAGCACCTCGCCGTCGTCGGTGTCCAGGACGATGGCGTCGCCGTTGGCCCGGCAGGCGCGAATCTGCGTCAGCGGCAGCGCGACTTCGTTCTCAGCGAACGGATCCATGCTCAGAGAGCGCTCCCAGAGCAACCGCCGGTCCGTTAGCGTAAGCCAGCCGCGGTTGATCGGCGTCTGGTAGCCCACCCGGCCGTCGAGTAACACCGTCTCGTTATCTTCAAGCATTTGCTATGCTCCGAACTTTCGCAGGCGCCCGGCGTGCGCCAGGGCCAGCGTCATCGCTTCTTTCGCGGGGAACGTGCCGAGCGATCCGCGGTCGAGGTCGTGCTCGTTAAACGACTCGCAGGCGTCCGCACGCGCCCACTTTGAGCGCAGCATGAACGGCACGGGGTGCCAGGAGTGGCCGCCCATGGTCGCCGGAGTGGAGTGATCGCCCGTGACAATCAGCACGTCCGGGTTCAGGTTCACGAGGGCAGGGAGGGCTTCGTCCACCTCCGCGATCTTCTGCACCTTGCGATCGTAATCGCCGTCCTCGCCGGCGGTATCCGTGTACTTATAGTGGACGAAGAAGAAGTCGAAGCGGCCCCAGTTCTCGCTCACCGTAACGATACTATCGTCCAGCGTCGGGCCCACCGCGAGCGCCTCCATGCCGACGAGCTTGGCGAGCCCGCGGTACATCGGGTAGTGCGCAACGGCGGCCGCGCGCAGGCGAAACGCCTCCGGCATCGAAGGCCAGTCCGGGCGCTTCGCAAACCCGCGCAGCAGCAGCATGTTAGCGGGCGCCTTGTCTGCGAGCCGCTTCCCCGCCTCGCTGATCCAGCGGTTCACCACTGTTGCTGTCGATTCTCCGGGAGGAGCGGTTGCGCGTGCAGCGAGCGGCTTCTCGCCGAGCTTCTCAGGGTCCGTATCCGAGACGTCTTCGGACAGGCCCTTGCCCCGGAGGATTAGCACGAACCGATGCTCGCGCACCGGTTCGACGAACGCCTGCACACCATCGATCGAGATTCCCCGTAGCTCTTCGACAATCTTCGTGCTCTCGTCGGTCGAGATACGGCCCGCACGTCGGTCGGTGATCCGGCCCTCAGCGTCTACTGTGCAGAAGTTTCCGCGAGCCGCCACGTCGGACGGCTGCAGGTCGAAGTCGATGCCGGTCGCCTCCAGCACGCCGCGGCCGATCGAGTATTCGAGCGGATCGTAGCCGAAGAGCGCCAGATGCCCGGGCCCGCTGCCGGGAGTGATGCCCGTCGCGACCGGCACGGTGAACCCGCACGAACTCCCCCGCGCGAGGCGGTCCAGATGCGGCGTATACGCAGCCTCAAGCTCCGTACGGCCGGTCTCCGGGTGCGGCAGCCCTCCCAGCCCATCCATCACGAAAAGCACGATTTTGGAGTCGCTCTCCTGGGCAAGCGCACGTACGAGTTCGAGGTCCATCGCTGTTCGATTATGAAGTATCGGCCGTTTGGTCGCCAACGACCCGCCCGCGGACGGTCGCGATCCGCTGACGTAAACCGCGCCGCTCACATATGCTGAGCCGTGCCGCCCGATGACCAGCGAAGAAGCACAACAGCCCGTTTCCACGGCCAACCGCCCGCTCCTGGCCCGCCTATTCGGGGGCGAGCGCTGGGCTTCGATGGCGCTGCCACAGTTCCGCTGGCTGATGGCCGGCACAGCCTTCGCGCAGATCGCCAGCTGGATGGAAGAGGTCGCCCGTGGTTGGTTGATCCTCTCGTTTACGCACTCAGCCTTGCAGCTCGCCGTCTTCGCCTGTATTCGCGGCTTCAGCCAGCTGCTCGTTTCGCCGTTTGCCGGCGTGCTGATCGACCGCCTCGACCGGCGGCGCCTCGCCGTTCTCACGCAGGTGTTGCCGGGGGCGAATTCGATTTTCATCGCGGTGCTCGTTTCCACCGGCCAGATCGAGTTGTGGATGCTCTACCCTCTCGTAGCAATCGGTGGGGTTGCCGTCGCAATCAACATGCCCGTGCGCCAGGTGCTCGTCTACGACGTCGTCGGGCCGGACTACATCACGAACGCGATTGCGCTCAATGCGGTCGTCTCGAACGGGGCGAGGATCATGGCGCCGATCGCCGGCGGCGCGACGATCGCTCTCATCGGCATCGGTGCGTCGTACTACACGCAAGGGGTGTTCTTCGGGCTGGCGACGCTGGCGACGCTTACGCTGCACCCAATCATCCACGCCGACACCGTCCGCGAGCCCTACCTTCGGAGTATTCGCGGAGGTCTTCGCTACACCCGCATGGACCCGACAGTCGCGCGACTCATCCTGCTGAACGTGATCCCTTGCCTGCTGATCTATCCGTACGTCGCGCTGCTGCCGATCTTCGCCGAGGACATTCTCAGCGTGGGGTCGACGGGCTACGGAATTCTCCTCACAGGCGTTGGTGTCGGCTCGATCCCGGGCGGGCTGATCGTCGCCGGAATGCACGACTCGCGCTGGAAGGGGCGGTTGATGGGTATCGCCGCCTGCACGTACATGGCGATGGTCACGCTCTTCGCGCTGTCCAACGTCTTTCTCTTATCATTTGCGATCCTCTGCGTCGCCGGCGTCGGCTGGTCGATGATGGTCACGCTAAACCAGACGCTCCTCCAGATGAACGTAGCGGACGAGTACCGCGGGCGCGTGCTCTCCCTCTACACGATGGCCTCAGGTGCGACGCCGTTCGGCAACCTCGGAATGGGCGCCACGGCCAGCGTGTTCAGCGTGCAGGCGGCAGTCGCGAGCTTCGCGCTGACGGCCTGTGCCCTGGCAGCAGTGCTGGGCATCGGCTCGGCGGACGTGCGGGAGTTGTAGCTGGCTATTTCGAAGCGCTGGGTGCCGAACGCAGCGCGTCCAACTTCGCCCGGGCGGCTCCCGAGTCGATCGCCTTCCGCGCCAGCTCGATCCCCTCGCCGATCGACGGCGCCCGCTCGGCCAGCCATATGCGCATCCCGGCGTTCAGCAGCACGAGATCGCGGTGGGCGCCCGATTCTCCGGCGAAGATTCGCTCGGCAATGGCCGCGTTCGTGGCCGCATCGCCACCGGCCATCTCTTCCTTCGTCGCAGGCTGCAGCCCGAACTCGGACGCGTCGATGCGAAGCTCTTGCGTTTCGGAACCCTCCCAGAGGAACGCCCGGCAGGATCGCGAGGTCGGAGCGTCCTCGTTCCCCTCGATCCCCTGCACGATCAGCACCCGCTTGAAACCGAGGTTCGACGCAGCCGCCAGCATCTTCTCCATGTATGGCAGGTGCGCCAGCCCGACGATGCTGTAGTCGGCCGAGGCCAGGTTCCAGATCTTCTCGACGGTCGCGAAGACCGTGCGCAACGCTACTTCTTCTCGTATCTCTCGCATCGCAGCCACGTCCGGCGCGAACCGGGCCTGGTGCATGTACCCGAGGCCGGTCGCTTCGATTCGGCGCTCGACGTCCGTAGGCTCCGCGTCGATGTCCACTCCGAGCACCTCCAGGACGTCTCCGATCGGCACGCCGTGCTTCGGGCCAAGGTCCTTCTCTCCGTGCATCACCACCGGAACCCCCGCGGCAGCCGCCACAATCGACGACGCCGGCGAGACGACGATGCTCTTCTTCCGTCCGTCGTACGGACTGCCGATATCGAGCAGCCCGCTCACTTTCGGACGGATGGTAGTCGCGTGCGCCCGCACAGCATCAGCGAAGCCGAGGAGCTCGTCCACCGACTCTCCTTTGTACCGCTGCACCAGCAGGAAACCGCCGATCTGGGCGCGTGTCGCACCGCCGGTCAGGATCAGCTCCATCGCATCTCGCGCTTCGTCGCGCGTGAGGTTGCGGCCGGCGCGCGGCCCCTGCCCAATTGCCCGCAGGTGCGCCCGCATCCGCTCGAAAGGAGACGAGGAGGGATCTGCAGATCCGGAGTCTCGGTACGCCGTCACGATTTGAGTTTGCGGCGAGCGCGCGAGGGCGTCAACGAAGCCTCGGGGAGTAACAGCAGGGACTTGACGTGGCGGGGGCGGATCATGCGGAAGTGGCGGTGGTCGAGTGTGGCGACCTTCTTCTCGTTCAGCCGCTCAGCGATGGCCACAATAGACGCGTCGACGAGACCGATGTCCGCATCAGAATACGTCGCGCAGATCTGGCGGACGCGAAGGTAGTCCTCTCTTCGAAGATCGACAACCGTGAGGCCGCCTTCCGTCATCTCCCGGAGAAGCGCGAGGTGCGCAACTTGACCCAGCCGAGTGCGCACGAAGTAGTCGAGTTCAGGGAGCACCGGCGCCGGCACGACGATCGCCTCGGACGTCTCCTCAAGGAGCATGCGACACGCCGTGTGGTGATCGTCCCTGCGATCCATAGACGCGTAGAGGGCGTTCGTGTCGACGATAAGCGACAAGGGGACGCCTAGAGCTCAGGGTCGTACAACTCGTCGATGCGCATCGAGATGTCCGAGCGACCGGAGTCCCCAATCCCCAGAATGCGCAACTTCGGCTGGTACTGGTCAGCCGCCTTCTCCAGAGATTCGCGGATGACGTGACCCATCGACTCGCCGCGCTCGGCGGCAATCCGCTTGATGCGCTTGTAGAGCCCGCCCGGCATTACGACGGTTGTCTTGTATTGTTCTCTTTCTTCTGTCATTATGGCACCTCTGCCGTAATTATGGCATGAACGCCATAATTGTCAAGCCCCCCGCATTTTCGCCGGGTCGATACCCATTCGGCGGCACCAGTCAACGTAGGCGAGCGGCGAAATCTCCGAAGGCTTGATCTCGGAGCGGCCGCCCCAGAAGACGTTCGTGTACGCCACCGGGATGCCCAGCTCCGCCAGGTGCTCATCGATCGCCGCTTTATGGGCGAGGACGAGGTCTTTGTCCGTGCCGTGCGCGACGGCCATCACGTTGACGTCGCGGAACTCGGATCCGCCCTCGCGCCAGTAAGCGTGCGTCAGGATGTCGTGACGGCCGACTTCCCGGCCCGCCTCGGCGATGCGATCCCGTGGCACCGCCCAGTGGAAGAGCGCGTTGTAGCGGGTCACACGCTCGCCGCTGGCCGTGGGCTTCACGTGTTCGAGGAAGGTGGAGAAGCGGCCGAGGAGTTTGCGCTCCTGCAGCGACTCGGCGATCTGGTAGAACGTCTGCAGATCGACGCGAGCTTCCGCGGCGCGGGCCGACCAGGTGTGCGGGACGATCTCCGCCGGCTTGAACTCGCGCTTCAGGGCGGAGAGGACGCGCCATTCGAGGTCTGTCAGCTCGACGACCTGCGGGTACATCACCTCGGCCGGCTCGTCGGAGCGGCTGCCCGGCTCCATGCCCTTGCGCCGCGTGTGCCCAACGCCGAGCACGAACAGCGCCTTCGCAGGCATCAGCCGGTACGCCTCCGCACCAACCTTCGACAGCAGGTACTCGCAGTGCTTGCGGATATCGAAGCCCTGCGGCACTTTCAGCGTCGTCCAGAGCCGGTAGTTCGAGCCGGGGTTCGCGCTGTCCGTCGTACGGATGACAACGTGCCCGCTGAACGGGTCCTTCTGGAACATGAAATCGAACGCCTCATTGAGACGGTCCGGCGGCACCTGCCAGGCAACGAGCGCGCCGTCCGCCAGGTTTGTCGACAGCAGCGTCTGGCGCACGCGGCGGATCGTGCCCGCGGCGAGAAGCGCACGGATGCGCTCAATCACGGTGTCCAGCGGAACGCCGGAGCGGCGAGCGATCTCGCCGAACGGGTCGCGCTGAAAGCCTTCGAGCTTGTCCTCCGAGACCTCGAGGATCGCGACGTTCGTCGGGTCGGTCAGCTCCAGCGGGACGGCGGCGTCTGTGGTCATAATTAAGAGTAGCGCTCTTCTTTGAACGGGTCGCCGCGCATGTGGTAGCCGTAGCGCTCCCAGAAACCAGCCTCGTCCCTGGGCAGGAATTCGATGCCGTTGAGCCACTTCGCGCTCTTCCAGAAGTAGAGATGAGGCACAAAGAGCCGGCAGGGACCGCCGTGCTCCGGCGGAAGCGGCTGGCCTTCGTAGATGTAGGCGATCAGGTTGCCTTCGTGCAGGAAGTCTTCAAGCGTCAGGTTTGTCGTGTAGCCGCCGTAGCAGTGAGCCATGACCGCGTGAGCTTCCGGCTTCGGCTTGATGTGCGACATCAGGTTCTTGATCGAAAGGCCCTCGAAGTTCGTGTCCATCTTGCTCCACGTCGTCACGCAGTGGATGTCCGTATGCACCTTCGTGCGTGGAAGGACCGTGAACTGCTCCCAGTTCCACTCCAGCTCTTGCTCGACGAGGCCGAAGACGCGGAACCGCCAGTCCTCGAGCTTCACGCGAGGAGCGCCGCCGTAAGTGAGGACAGGCCAGTCCTTGGCGACCTTCTGCCCGGGAGGCAGGCGGTCTCCCCACTGTTCGCGGTCTTTGTCGCGCCGGGAGAGGATCTCGAAAACCATCAGTTGGGGGCTCCTTCAATCGAGAATAGCACGCGGTTTGCGGGCGTTATAGCCAGATACGAGCGGTTCGCGTATTCGGGCCTCAAATGCGGGCATCCCGTATCATCGAGTAGATGCAAACGATTGATGCGGCCGAGGCGCCTGCCCGGCCCCGGCGCCATTTCGGCTTCGGGCGGTTCGCCTTCTGGCTGTCGGCCGCGGCCGTCGTCGGGCTGGACCAGGCGACGAAGGCGGTTATCCGTTCGACGATGGAGGTCGGCGGGGCCTGGCCGTCGGACGATTGGCCCGTGTACTTCCGCTACGTGACGAACACGGGCGCCGCCTTCGGGAGCCTGCAAAACGCGACGACGTTGCTAATCGGGATGACGTTCATCGGCCTGGCGGCGATCTACCTGTACTACCGCAATCCGCCGTTCCAGCACTGGATCGCTTCGGTCGCGATCGGAATGATGCTCGGTGGCGCGCTCGGCAACCTGATCGACCGCGTACGCGTGGGCCGAGTCACCGACTTCATCCACTTTCCTCACTTTCCGAACTTCAACGTGGCCGACTCTTCGATCAACATCGGCGTCGCAATTCTCGTCGTCGGCTACCTGCTATTTGGCGAGAAGAAGCCACCACCCCACGACACGGATGAAGACGCACCGGCTGACGGCTGAGCGTGACGGCGAGCGACTCGACTCGTTCCTCGCGCGCACGCTGCCCGAGCTTTCGCGCACGCACCTCAAGCGCCTGATCGACTCGGGCTTCGTGACGATTGGGGGCCGGGTGCCGAAAGCGGCAGAAAAGACTCGAATTGGCCTGGAGATAGACGTCCAGGTGCCGCCGCCCGAGGTGCTCAGCCTCGAAGCACAGGACATCCCGCTAACGATCGTTTACCAGGACAACGATCTGCTCGTCGTAGACAAGCCGCCGGGGTTGACCGTGCACCCGGCGCCCGGCCACCCGAGCGGGACGCTGGTAAACGCGCTGCTGGCCGCCTGCCCGGACCTGCAGGGCATCTCCGGGACGCTGAGGCCGGGCATCGTCCACCGGCTGGACAAGGACACATCGGGCCTGCTGGTCGTCGCCAAGAACGACCGCGCGATGAGGGCGTTGCAATCGCAACTGACCGCGCGGACGGTGCACAAGACGTACCTCGCGCTCGTCACCGGCGTGCCGAAGCCGCGCGAAGGCCAGATCGAAGCGCCGATCGGCCGCAGCCCGCGGAACCGCAAAAAGATGGCCGTCGTCGACAACGGCCGCGAGGCCACGACGCGCTACCGTGTGCGGGAGGAGTTGCCCGGCCACGCGCTGCTGGAGGTGGAGCCGGTCACCGGCCGCACGCACCAGATCCGCGTGCACCTGGCCGCCATCGGCCACCCGGTCTTCGGCGACCCGCTGTACGGGAAAGCGTCATCGATTCTCCCGCGGCAGTTCTTACACGCCTGGAAGCTCGCGTTCCGGATGCCGCTGAGCGAGCGAGAGGTGGAGTTCGAGTCGCCGTTACCGGCCGACTTGCGGGAGGCGTTGGAGCGCGTTCGATCAGGCTAAGCGATCGGCCAGTCGCGATGACGCGACTCTCCTTGCGTCATGCTCATCTGGTGGCCGCAGTTGGCGCAGAGGACGTCACCTTCGGCGGGCGAACCCTGGTCACCGGGCCCTTCCGGCTGAGTCAGCGTCCGCCAGAACGCGATTCTCCCGAGAACACCGCCCATCGAAAGGATCGCGCCGATGGCGAGACCTCGGCGGTAAGCCTTATGCGGCGTGTCTTCCGCTCGCTTTGCGTGCTTTTCACGCGCGACTTCTTCCGGCACTTCCATGAGCCAGCGATTCTGGCCGCATTCCGGACATGGCGAGATGCGTACCTCGACCAATGCGTCCATCGGAGAAATTGTACGCCAGTAAGGTCAGGCTAGGAGTGCAGTATGTAACCCTGCGGATCGACGACCACGACGCCGTCGTCGCCAAGGTCGTTCTCCTGTTCGTTCGGATCGTCGCGCAGGGTCGTTTCGATGAAGTACGCAGTGTTGCCCTTCGCCACGGTGTACTGGGCGTCGTGGTACCTGCTACTCTGCGCCTTCAATGACACGAGGACACTGTCGCCCTGGTCTTGAACGTTCAGCGCGAAGCCAGACAACGCCTTCTGCGTGTCCCCACTCGGAGAGCTCGGGTAGATTTCGAAGGCGTACGACTTGTAGCGCCAGGTGTCGAAGAGTGTCGAAGTGACGGCCGTCGAAGGCGCTGGCTGCGCCGTGTCCCCGGCAGTCGCTGATGACACCGGTTGCGAGGCAGGTGCCGCCGTCGGCGCCGCCAGCGTGAGATCCGAGCCACCAGCAAGGCCCGTCCCGCTCCCAGTCTCGTACAGCGCGACTCCGAGGACGGCCACTGCACACATCAGCGCCGTCGCTGCGAAGGCCATCGCCGGCCACGCGGGCGCGCTTTCAGACCGCCGGGGTTGTAGCCTGGGCAGAACGTTGTCAGCGTGAAGGAAACGCGATTGATCGAGCGCCATCCCCGCCGCCAGCCCGAGCAGCCCGATGTCCCGGACGACGAGGTCACTGATGCCACCGCCGTCCCACCACAACCCGAAGATGATCTCGCCCAGCAACGCCATCGCGAGGATGCATCCGGGCCGGTACAGAAACCCGAGAACAACGGCGGCGCAGGCGACAACAAGCAGGAAGCCGTGCAGCAGGATGAGATCGTCTACGTTCACGGGGGAAATGTTCGCAACGAATGACGGCACGAACACGCCCCACTGCGACGGGCTATGCAACTCTTGCACGCCAAACCAGCCGAGAACAAATCCGAGGCCCAGGCGCATGACCAGGTGCCGAGCGTTATCCCACTCCCAATGCATTGAAGTCCTCCAAATACGTCGCGCTTGTTGACGACAACGCTATCGTTCACAGATTAAGAAAGGATGAGAGCTATCGCGTCGCCGAGACGTATCGCGCGCCGCTCACTGTCACAAGATCCGCCGTCCGCAAGGCGATCTCGATGCCGCGCTCGCCGGCGGAGATGTGGATCGTCTCAAGATCGCGGGCGCGCTCGTCGATCAGCACCTCGAAGGCGGCGCCGCGGAGGCCGAGCACGGAGATGCCGCCGGCCTGCATGCCGGTGAGGCGCTCCGCCTCCTTCTGCGTCGCCATGCGCAGCTTCTTCTCGCCGAGGGAGGACGCCAGCAGCTTGAGGTCGAGCTCAGTGTCCGACGGCACCATCACGATGAGCGGCCGAGCCTTCGCTGTCGTCTCTCGCAGAACGACGAGCGTCTTGTACATCGAGATGAGCGGAACGCCGAGCATATCGGCGGCTTCTTCGGCGGTGTGAAAGTCGCCGGCGCCGTCGTAGACGGTGGCGGTGTACGGGATGCGCTTTGCGTCGAGGAGACGCATTGCTTGCGTCTTGCGCGCGGGCATCGCTACTTTCGCCACGGGTCGGTGTACTGCGCCGGCAGCGATTGGTACGTTTGAACGTCCACCTTGTAGATCTCGTCGTAACCCTGGTATGTGGGGTCGACGCCCGATACGAGCTCGCAGGCTCGTGCGTGGAACGGCTCGTAGAAGTCCATCAGGAATGACCCTCCGGCGATCGTCGCCGACTTCACCCGCTCGTTGAAGACCCGCACGGCCACGGACGAGCTGGATATTTCGTCTCCCGGCCGACCGCAGTTCATCGCATCGTAGATATTGTTCTGCAAGATTGGCGTGCTCGGATCCTTCGCTGCGTTCAGACGCTCGTAGACGCCCAGCATGTCGTGCTGATAGGTGTCGAGCATTTGCTGGAACAGCGTTTCGCAATTCCCGCCACCTCCCGTGCAGCCGTTGGTGCGCAGGACCAGCAGATCATTCCCGCCGATGCTGAGCGCGATCGCCACGACGCCTCGCCCTTCGGTGCGCCACTGCCCGAGCAGCTCCTCGGCGCGCTCCAGTTGCGTCGGCGAGCCTGCGTGGAGAAAGTCCTGCAGAGTGCCGCCTCCGGCCAGGCTCACCCAGACTACGGGTCTGTTCAGTTGCTGCGAGAGGTACTGCGCGAATAAGGGGTGGGATGAAAGGTTCGGATCCGCGCAGCAACCAAAGTTGATCGAGTCTCCCAGCGATAGATAGACCGCCGCATCAGCCGGAATGTCGACCGCTCCCTGTCCGTCCGGCGCGTGGATCCCCGTCGGCACGCCAGCGCGTGGTGTTGTGTCTGGCGGAGTCGAGAACGGGAACTCTGCGGGCGTCGGCGAGGCGATGCGCGGACCCGACGTTTGAGTCGGGGCCGTCAACTGCGGGGAAGGCACCGCGCCTATGGGCGTCGGCGTCGAGTCACCTGAGCCACATCCCGCGGCCACAATCGTCAGCACTAGCAGCGGCAGAAGCCAGCGCATGGGGCTGAAATTTAGCCGGCGCCTGGGGGCTTTCCAGCGCCGATGGGCGTGATGCCCGTGGCGTAGATATAAATGCGCATCTGGAAGCGGGCAAGCACGGCCTGGTGGCCGTCCTTCTGCAGAGCGCGGATGTACCTGGAGAGGACCGCCCCGTATCCTTTGAGCGGGAGGGTCTTGTAGTACCAGTACTCTCCGCCGTCATAGAGGAGCTTCACCGCCGGGTCGATGTCTCCGTACTCGATGTACGGCAGGTCGAGGCCGTCGGTGCTCAGAGTCTCAACGTTGTCCGGCCGTACTTCGATCACGCCCTGCATGAACGCCACGATAACGGGCCTTCTGCCCGTTGGGCAAGCGATGTGCCGTGAGCGAGAGCAAGAGAGCATGGGGCATGGGAGCATGAAGGGCGACTCACCCCGTACAATCGACGTATGAGCACCGTCGTCCGGACACGCTACGCGCCCTCCCCAACGGGCGAGCCGCACCTCGGAAACATCCGCACTGCGCTATACGACTGGCTGCTCGCCAGGCACTACGGCGGGCAGTTCATCCTCCGCATCGAGGACACAGACCAGGAGCGCTACGAGGAGGGCGGTGTCGAGGCGTTGTTCGCGGCGCTTCACTGGCTGGGGTTGGACTGGGACGAAGGCCCGGACATCGGCAGCACACGAGGCGACTACGGGCCGTACGTGCAGTCCGAGCGGCTGCAGATCTACCAGACGTACACGGACCGCCTGATCGCTGAAGACAAGGCGTACTACTGCTACTGCTCGACCGAGCGCCTGGACGAGATGCGAAAGGCGCAGCAGGCACGCAAGGAGCCGCCGCGCTACGACCGCCGTTGCCGCGATCTCTCCCCGGAAGAGCGGGACAAGACAGAGGCCGGCGGCGTGACGCCCGTCGTGCGCTTCAAGACGCCCCTGACCGGCGATACGGTAGCGCACGACGTCCTGCGCGGCAGCGTTGTCTTCAAGAACGAGACGCTGGACGACTTCGTGCTGCTGAAGTCAGACGGCTACCCCACATATCATCTCGCCAGCATCGTCGATGACCATTTGATGGAGATATCGCACGTCATTCGCAGCGACGAGTGGCTGCCGAGCGCACCGCGCCACTTCCTCGTGTACCAGGCGTTTGGCTGGGAGCCGCCGCTGATCGCGCACGTGTCGAGGGTCCTTGGCCCGGACAAATCGAAGCTCTCGAAACGTCACGGGGCGCACTCTGTGCTCGAGTACCGCGACCAGGGGTATTTGCCAGACGCCGTCGTCAACTTCCTGGCGCTGCTCGGCTGGTCACTGGACGACCACACCGAGATCATGAGCCGCGAGACTCTGATCAAGCACTTCGACCTCGACCGGGTGCTGCCCAACCCGGCCATCTTCAACGCGGACAAGCTCCTCTGGTTCAACGGCATGTACATCCGCCAGATGTCGACGCAAGATCTCGCCGAGGTTGTGTGGCCGTGGCTTGAGGACGCGCTGAGTTCGCGCGTCGACATGCACCTGCTGATGCGGATCGTCCCGATCATCCAGGAGCGGATCCGCCTGCTCTCTGAGATCGTCGATATCGCGGACTTCTTTTTCAAAGACGGCCCTCTCGCTTACGAAGTCGAGACTCTCCTGGGCAAGAAGTTCGCCGGTGAGCCAGGGAGGGCCGCGGAAGCGCTGGAGGCGGCGATTGCGACGGCAGAGGGTGTATCTGACTGGACGCACGAAGCGCTGGAAGCATCCATAAGGCCACTGGCGGAGACGCTCGGGATGAAGGCGGGCGATCTCTTCGGGCTGGCGCGGGTGGCGGTCACCGGGAAGACGGCGACACCGCCGCTCTTCGAGACGATGGACATCCTGGGCCGCGAGACGACGATGGAGCGCCTGCGGACGGCGCTCGACAGACTGGCCTCGAAGGCGCGCTAGCCCGCTCCGGCAGAAGTGCCGTGCGTGACCGAAACAAGGTCTGCGCGGATCACGAGACGGTGGTCGTAGTTGCCGTGGGCGATGTGGTCGTTCGGATCAACCGTGAAGACGCCATCGCATGTCAGAATCGTCAGCATGTCGGTGGAGGTTCCGGACATCAGCAGCCTCGCATCGGGATCAGTCGCGAGCACCCGAAAGACGTTAGACACACGGTAACGGAGCTCGGTGCCGTCCTGGCCCCGAAGCTTGATGTCGTCGCCGATGGTGACATCTGGAAGGTGATAGAAAACCGCCTCACCAAACCACGTGACATGCCCAGCGAAAACGGCGTTGCTGCCGACGCCCGGTTTGGCGGTGAATTCGTACCAGGCGACCACGCTCGCGGCATCAGGCCCGGTCGGGATCTCGGGCACCGCCTGGTCATCAAGACCAAACGCCGACACGGGCGCATCCACGCCGATCTTGTCGATGATCAGATCGTAGGGCTCGTCCCCCAACGGTGGCAGGGGGGTGGGCGTTGGGCTGAGCGGCGATGGCGTCGTGACCGGAGTGGGCGTTATGAAGTCGCTGACGGCAACAATCGGTGCATCGGATACGGGCGGTCCATCATCGCCAAAGAGAACGTTGTAAGCGCCGAACACGAGAAGTCCGATACCGGCGACGAAGGCGACGCCGCCTACGCCGAAGAAGAGCCTGCGTCTTTGCATTTAGGGGGCGCTCAACCTCTAGCCGCCTGTATTACTCCCGGCCGCCGCAACGGCCGCGCCCGGCGTTACGCTCTGCAGCTTGGCCTGCACGACGAGACGATTGTTGTACTCGACACCGAACGGACCGCCGACGTAAGTCGTCGTTCCGTCGCAGGTGATGATGGTAAGCGTGTCGGTTGGGGTTGGACTCATTACTTGCACGGAGTTCGGATCGCTGGCGTTGACGTCGAAGACGTCTGCGACTTTGTAGGTGAGCTCCGTACCGTCATCGCCCTTAAGCCGGATCTCATCATCCTTCGCGATGCTTGTGAGGTTGTAGAAAACGGCGTTCCCGTTCCAGGTCACGTGGCCGGCGAAGACAGCGTTGCTGCCTGTGCCAGGCTTCGCTGTGAAGTTGTACCAGGCTACGATTTCGCCTGGGGCTTGCCCGGGGCCGGTCGGCACTTCGGGGACCTGGTTCTCGTCCAGTCCAAAAGCCTGCACCGGCGCGTCGATCCCCAGCTTTGGGATGACCATCACGTATGCATTGTCGCCCAGCGGCGGGGTTGGAACTGGTGATGCCGTCGGGGCTGCCGTAACGATCGGCCTGGGCGTCGGTGAAGGCGTGTCCGTGAGATGGATGACCTGCTCGACAGGGCGGCTATCGCCACCGCCGCCAAGCATCGTGACAGCAGCTATCGCGATGAGCGCGATGCCGAGGAAGGCAGCGACGGCGCCACCTCCAAGCATCAACTTGCGGTTCTTCGTTATGTTATTCAGCACGGTTGCGTCGCCCCTCCGAACTTCATCTGCATCTATTGTAGAACGGCCGTACGCCGTACTCTAGAAGCGTAGACGCGCCAACCCCCTATATTGATTCAACGAATGGATTCGAAAAAAGTTTCAATCGCGCAGGTTTACGGAGTTTCCGTGGGCCACTGGACGAACGCGGACGCCGCTAAAGGCTGCACTGTTGTCCTCTGCCCCGATGGCGCGATCGCGTCCGTCGATCAGCGGGGCGGCGCACCCGCCACGCGTGAGACGGACCTCCTGCGCATGGGTAACCTCGTCGACCGCGTGCACGCCATCTCTCTATCAGGCGGCAGCGCGTACGGCCTCGACGCGGCCAGCGGAGTCATGCGCTGGCTGGAGGAGCGAGGGCACGGCTATCCGGTGACGACGGGCGTCGTCCCGATTGTCCCGGCGGCGTGCATCTACGACCTCGGCATCGGTAGGGGTAACGCACGACCCGACGCCGATTCGGGATACGCAGCGTGTGAAGCCGCAACGACCGGCACAGTCGCCGAAGGCAGCGTCGGCGCCGGGGCGGGCGCAACCATTGGCAAAGCGCTCGGAATCGAGCGCGCGATCAAGGGCGGCGTCGGCACGGCGGCGGAGATGACAGCCTCGGGCATAACAATCGGGGCGCTCGTCGTCGTCAACTGCTGGGGCGAGGTGGTCGATCCGCAGACCGCGCAGGTCGTCGCCGGTCCGCGCGGCGAGAGGCCGGGGACGTACGTTTCGTCGATCGATGTCTTGCGGGAGCAACCACCGCTGTCTCCGTTCGCGGCGGAGAACAGCACGATAGGAGTCGTTGCCACCGACGCAGTGCTAACGAAAGAAGGTGCGTACCGGCTCGCCGTCATCGCCCAGACGGGGCTGGCGCGCGCCATCCGGCCCGTGCACACGCCGGTCGATGGCGACGCGATCTTCGCGCTCGCGACTTGCCACAACGATGCGCTCACCGACGTCCTGCAGCTCGGCGCACTGGCGGCGCTGGCCGTAGAACGCGCCTGCGTCCGTGCCGTGCAGGCCGCGACGGGGCTGGCCGGCATTCCCTCCGCCCGCGAGTGGCTTCACTAAACCTCCGGACCCTCAACCCTTCACCCTCTACCCTCCGTTCGTCTTTACCCAACCTTCACCTTCGTTGCTCTTGCGTTGACCGGCCTATTCACCCGCGTCACGGACACTTGGGGCAGCATCACAGGGGACTGGCCAAGCCGGAACGACCAGTAATCGAAGCCCCTGGCGAGCACCAAAAGGGAGGGTTTGAGCGATGGGCATTATGCAAGGCCTACGCAAGAAGGAGAGGGGCAACTCTCATGGGGGTGCGGCGACCAGCGCAGCGAGAGCGCAACGCAAATTGCCGGAGCCGTCAGCGCCGCTAATGATGATGCTGCCGGACGCAGCCGGCATCGCCGCTTACCAGCTGAACGATTTCCACTCGCCGAAAGCGGCCGAGTTCTTCATCGACTCTTCGCTTCGCGGAAAGATGCCGGAAGGCGCGGTAATGTTCTGGGCTCTCAACTGGGAGCCGCGTGGCATGGCCGAAGCCGAACCGCTTGTGCTCATACGGGATGGCGAGAACGTCGTCTATCCGTTCTCGTTCTCTGACCTCGAGTCAGCGTTCGAGTTTGTACGCCACGAGATGCACCGTGGCCTGCACCTGTTCCAGGTGATGATCTACTGGGCCGTCCCGGCGCGCGTTGAAGCAGACTTCTGGGGCCGCTCGACGATCGTACCCTCGGAAGCACCTCGCCGCGGGATGTCGGTCGTGCAACCGTCAGCAAAAGGCGAAGCAGCCAACGGTAGCGTCAGTGTCGTCGCCGCCGCGCCGCAAATGCCGCAGATCGAAGCGCCCGCGAGCGACGATGACAGCGAGCGCTTCCTGCAGGACGATGACATCGCCGACGCCGTCCGCCAGGCGAACCACATCGCGACACACACGGCGCCGGAGCTACCCGAGACCAACGGCAACATCGTCACGATGCCGGCACCGGCTCCGTCGTCCCGCAAGTCGAAGAACCATCCTGCACCCGTTGAGGCTGACCCGATCGACTTCGCGAGCGCCTCGCAGAAAGTCGGTGAGTCGCGCGCCACCCGCGCCGCGATCAACGCCTGGTCGAACTTCACGCAGGCCGTCGACGAAGCTCTCGACGTATACGTCGCCCGCCAGGTCGCGACAAAGCTCGCCTGGAACCGCATCAGCCGCGCCCTCGGTCATGCAATGGAGGCTAAGCAACAGTTCGATCTTGAAGAAGGCGTGCGCAAGGCTCAAGAGGCCGCGATGCGCGCCGAAGCAGCTCGTCAGGAAGCGGCCCGGGCAACCGCTGTCGAAGCAGCTCGACTCGAAGAAGAAAGACTTGCCGCCGCCAGGGCCGCAGCCGCTGAAGCCGCTCGCGTCGCCGCTGCGGTGAAGGCCGCAAAGCTTCGCGGTCTTGTCTTCGGCTGGCAGAACGGCTCCTACGCGCTGGCCAACTCCGTTCAGATCGTACAGCACAACGCAATGGTCCGCCGGTCGTGGGCCACAGGCACCGTCGAGCTGGCGCGCGCCGCGAAGGTCGTTGGCAAGAGGAAGGCTATGCGGAAGGCCTGGCTGAACGCAGCGTGGACGCTGGAAGAAGCCGGCTACGCTTACGTACTCGAACAAAAGTCGCGCGCGATCCGTGCCTGGCGCGCCGGCAGCGTCGCAATCGCCGAAGCCGCCACGGCTCGCATCGCGTACGAGACCTCGATGCGCACTGTGTGGTCAAACGCCGGCAACGCGATCGGGCAGGCTCACCGCGCGCACGTCACTCATCTGCACATGCTGGAGCGCTCCTGGGCGACCGGCTCCAAGCAGATCCGTATCGCCGTTCTCACGCGACAGCGCATGATCCGAGTGCGGACCGGACTCAACAACTTCTCGATCGCGCTCGAAGAGGCGATCGAAGCGAAAGCCTACCGCGACGAGATGATGGAGGTCTGGGACGCCGCGATCGACGGTCTTCTCTCTGCCGCTGATGCCAGGGAATACTGCGAAATGATGAGCGCGGCGTGGGGCAACGTTGCCTTCGCGCTGGAAGGCGTGTGCCGGGCCTACGTCCGCAAGCAGAAGCGCGCCATCCGCGCCTGGGGCCGCCTCGCGAAGGCGTTCGGCTCCGCATTCGACGCAAAAGTGAAACAAGACGCGGCGATCGAGGCGTGGTTGAACATCTCGTTCGCGCTGGAAGACGCCGTCTACGCCAAGCGCCGTCACCTTGGCCTGGTTTCCGCGTGGCGAACCGGGAGCGCCGTCCTGTCAGACAGCGCGCGCCGCAAGTACCGCGGTCTGGTCTTCGCCTGGACGTCGGCGAGCGCCGTAGTCGCGGAGGCCGTGGTCGCCCGCAAGTCCTACGAAGCAGCGGTCCTGGCCTGGACGAACGCTAGCATCGCGCTGGAAGAAGCCACCGTCGCCTGCGCCCGCTACTGGGCCTTCGTCGACGCGTGGGAGAACGCCGGCGACGCGATGCGCGAGGCCGTCGAGGCGTATCTCGCCTGGAAGGCCGGCCTCGAGTCGGCGTGGGAAGCTCTGACCTTCGCATTCGAGGACGCTGTGCAAGCGATGATCTTCCGCGACCAGTCGATCGCGGCATGGTCGAACGCAATGCTCGGCATCGGCGAGATGGTGCACGCATTCGTCGTGCAGCGCATGCTGATCCGCTTCTGGGGGAACGCCGGGCTCGCGATCGCTGAGGCCGTTCCAGCACATCTGTTCAAGGAGCAGTCGATCGCCGGCTGGCAGACGGCGTCTCTCGCCTTCAGGCAGGTCGTTGTGGCCGAAGCCAAGCTGCGCATCGCCGCCGCCAGGCTTGACCGCAAGCAGATGGCCGCTGTCGACAAGCTCGTGAAGGCAGCGACAGCAAGGGCGCCGCGCAGCCGCAAGAGCCGTGCTGACGACGCCTTCGGCGAACCGGAGGTCGCGCCCGAGCCGTTCGTTCCTGCGCTCGCGATGAGACACGTAACACTTCCCGAAGAGTTTCTGCCGGACGACTTCGATGACGAGCTCGACGATCTGTCAGACCTGGTCACAACGGAAGACGACTCCGCGTCCATCAAGATGTTTGAGGACGACGCGCCGACGGACGACGACAAAGAGAAGACAGTTGAGACGAAGAAGGCGCCGCTGTTCCCCGGCCTCTGGCGGAGCCACGACGCCAGCCGCTGGAAGCCGAGCGAAGAGCCGTTCAACGGCTTCAAGTCGCCGCCGGGCCGCTTCTAATCTTAGAGATCGCTTTACTGCCGCAGAGGCGGGCCGCTTGGTCCGCCTCTGTTGTTGTTTCGCGCTACCGCTGGCACTTCGGGCAGAAGTGGGTGCTGCGCCCGCCCACAACGACTCGGCGGATCGGCGTACCGCAGACGTAGCAGGGGTCATCGGTGCGGCGATAGACCTTCACCTTCAGCTGGTGCATTCCCTCGTTGCCCTTGCCGTCAACGTAGTCGCGGAAGCTGGAGCCGCGGTCGCCGAGCGCTTCGTGCAACACGGCGATGATCGCGGCGTGAAGTTTGGTGGCTTTCGGTTTCGTTATCTTGTTCGCCGGCTTGCGTGGGTCGATGCCGGCGGCGAAGAGCGCTTCGTCTGCGTATATGTTTCCGATGCCCGCGACGACGGTCTGATCGAGCAGCACTGACTTGATCGGCGCTGCGCGCCGCTTGAGCAGCGTAGCGAACGCGGCGAGCGCAAACGCTTCGCTCAGCGGCTCCGGGCCGATGTCCGAGTTGACGAATGCCCAGTCATCGACCAGCCACATCATCCCGAACTTGCGCAGGTCGTTGAAGCAGAGCCACGTCCCGTCGTCCAGCGCAAACTTCGCGCGGAGGTAGGTATCCGGTTCGCACTCCGTCTCTTTGTGCTGCAGACGGCCCGTCATTCGCAGGTGAACCGCCCACAGCATCCCGCGGTCCAGATTGAGTATGAGGTACTTTCCCCGCCGCGAGACGTCTTCGATGCAGTGGCCGGGCAACAGCCGCGCGAACTCGTCCGGCGGCATCAGTTGCACAAGGCGCGGGGCGTTCTCAGAGATCCAGGCGCTTTTTATCGTGCGTCCCTTGAGCGCGGGCAGCAGATCGCGGCGGATCGTCTCGACTTCGGGAAGCTCGGGCACGCCACCATCGTAGCGGTGCTACACGAGCGTCGCTACTGGTTGAGGTGGCCGATGACGGCGTTCGTAACGTCGATCACCTGCTGCTCGCTGAGAACGTAGTCCGCGACGAGCGGGCTGTGGAGGTCGTACGCGACGCCGTTCACCTGAAAGTAGTCGACTTTCCACTGCGGCAGCTCTCCCGCCTGCGCCGTCGCCAGCCACGACTTCGGCCCGAACGCGTTCTCGCGGAACGTGAACGCCGCGTCCGGATTCGCGCCCTTCAGTGACTCTCGGAACGCGTCCGGCGAATTGAACTTGTTGGGGTCCTCTGGCCCGAGGTACTCAAGAGACAGCGCGCACGTCATCTCGCAGTCCGGAATGTCCAGGTACAACGTACAGAAGTGGAACGGGTCCGCGTTGTGTCCCTGCGCTTCCAGCAGCTCGTAGCCCGTCGTGCGCAAGACGTCAGCCGCTGGGAGCAGCTGGCACAGATCGTCGACGATCGTCCCGGCCGGAGTCGCCGCCGCCGGGGAAGCGCTCGGCGTTACCGTGGCAGCGTCATCGCCTCCGCACGCCGCCCCAATCACGAGTATCAGCGGAACCGCAACCAAGAGCGCACGCACGATCCCTAGACCGTTGACTCTTCCGCCGCCTCGGTGTGTACTTCAACGCCGATCTCCGGGATGACGACGGTCGTCTCAGGCGCCGACGGTTGATGGCGGAAGAAGAAGATGAACACCCAGAACAACCCGATAATGCTGACGACGATCGGACTGAACACGAGGCCCGTACCGATCATCCCGGCCACCACCGCCACCAGCCCGACCAGGCTGATCCCAGACGAGAGCCGCGGGATGTACGCCCGCTTGTCCAGCACGGTCGTGAGCAGAGCCGGAATGATGATGAGATTGCCAACGGTGATGAGGAGGTCCCACATAGCGTCAGAGTATGGGACGATAACGAATATTAGGGCAAGCGCTAGTCCTCCACATCGCAGACCCAGTCGCCTATTCGGTGAGTGAAGAAATCCATTGACGCTAACGGTATCTCCTCGTGCGTTAGGACTGCCATGGCTACGAGGACTGGGAGATGCGCCCGAACGATGTCTTCCACCCGTGCGCGAACATCACGAATCAATTGTGCTCTTTCGGCATCCGACTCAAGGCGACTTTCTAGTCCCAGAGTTGCTTCATGCGCGATCCAATTTCGCGCCTGTCTTGCTCGATCGAGTGTGTTTCCGAAGTTCGGAAGTAGAAGGCCCACTGTGGGGGAATCTAGAGCTTTCTGGATGTTCGTATGATGCGATTTAAGCGCAATCTTGAAGTGTCTAGTTAGCTCCCGACCGAACAATTCGGAGTCTTCCTTCGTCTCCATACGACCGGACTTAATACCAGTCAACTCACTCAACGCTTTTGAGTCGCGTTCAAACTTGGCCCCGTAAGTGAGGGCACGTCCGAGAACCCCGTAGGCTTCGTCGGCAAATTCAGTTCTCTCGGGCGGCAGTTCAAAGAGCGTAGTCATTCCGCGATTGTTCCGGCGGCTACCCGTAAGCCGCCACGTCCACCGCCTCGCCGTACTGCATCTCGCCCCAGCTGCGGCCGACCTTGGTGTCCACCTTCAGCGGGACGCGCATCTCCAGCGAGCGCGGCATGATATCGAGGCAGAGCGCACGCACTTCTTCGAGCTCGTCGGCGGGACACTCGAAGATGAGCTCGTCGTGCACCTGCAGGATCATCCAGCTACGCAGCTTGCGGCGGGTCATCTCATCATCGAGGCGGTTCATCGCGATCTTGATGATGTCCGCGGCCGTGCCCTGCACCGGCATGTTGATCGCGGCGCGCTCGGCGGCGTTGCGCACGTTGAAGTTCCCGGAGTTGATCTCCGGGATGTACCGCCGCCGCCCGAACAGCGTCTCCGCGTACCCGTTCGAGCGCACTTTCGAGACTGTATCCCGCACGTAGTCCTGGATGCCGGGGTACTTCTCAAAATAGGTGCGGATGAAGTTGGCGGCGTCCTCGCGTGGGATCCGCTCTCGCACGGAGAGTCCGTACTCGCTGAGCCCGTACAGAACGCCGAAGTTGAACACCTTCGCGCGGCGCCGCATCTCCGTCGTCACCTCGTCCATCCCGACGCCAAACACCTGCGACGCCGTCGCTGTGTGGATGTCCTCGTCGTTGAGAAACGCCTGGACCAGGCCCGGATCATCTGTCATGTGCGCCATGATCCGCAGCTCCACCTGCGAGTAGTCGGCGGAGATCAACATTGGGTCCTTGCCGACGTCGCGGGCGATGAAGGCGCGGCGGACCTGTGCGCCGGTCTCGCCGCGGACAGGGATGTTCTGCACGTTCGGGTTGCTGGAGGAGAGGCGGCCGGTGGCGGCGCCGCTCTGGTTGTACTCGGTGTGGATGCGGTTCGTCTTCGGGTTCACGAGAAACGGCAGGGGGTCAAGGTACGTCGACTTCAGCTTCGTCAGTTCGCGGTATTCGAAGATCAAATCGATCACGGGGTGCACGCCACGCAAGTTTTCGAGCGTGTCCTTGTCCGTCGCGTAGGCGCCCGTCTTCAGGCGGCGCGTTCGCGGCAGGCCAATCTCGTCGAAGAGCACCTGCGAAAGCTGGATCGGCGAGCCGATGTTGAAGTCGTGACCGACGGAGGCGTAGATCTCGGCCTCCAGGCGGTGAATCGTCTCCGACATCGATTCGCCCATCTCGTGAAGGACGCTCGTGTCGATGGCGATGCCGTGCACCTCCATGTGAGCGAGCACGGAGACGAGCGGCATCTCGATGTCGTGGAAGAGCGGCGCCATCTCCTTCTCGGCCAGCTCCGGCTCGAGGACAGCGCGAAGCTGAGCGACACCGGCCACGCAGGCAGCAGCGCAGGCGCCAACAGCATCCGCGTCTGCCTGGTCGATCGTGATCTGCCCCGATTTCTTGCCTGTTGTGTTGGTCAGCGGCGCGCGGTCCGGCAGCTCAGCGCCAAAGCGACGCGCGTAGAGCCAGCCGAGCGCGAGGTTGCCCTCCTCGGGCCGGCCGGCGCCACCACCCTCGCCCAGCAGGAACGCTGCGATCATCGTGTCGAACTCGACTCCTTGCACCTCGATGCCGTGGTTGGCCAGGACGACGATGTCGAACTTGAGGTTGTGGCCGGTGATCTTGACCTCCGGTGACGTGATGGCTGGCGTCAGCTTTTCGAGCACCACTGCCGCCGGAAGCTGCGCTGCGTCTCCGAGGCGCGGGATATGGCCAATCGGGACGTAGTACGCCTCCGACTCGCTCAGCGCCAGCGAGACGCCGGTGATGTCGGCGCGCATCGGCTCGCGGCTTACGGTTTCGAGATCGAATACGAAGTGCCCTTGCTTCTTGATTGAGGCGATGATTGCGTCGAGCGCGTGCTCGTCTCGTATCGTCGCAAATTTCTGCTTTGTGGGAGGCTTGCCCTGTTTGACGTTTACTGGCGCGGCCGCCTTCTCCGGCAGGCGCGGGACGAGCGTCCGGAACTCCATCTCCCGGAACAGCTCCTGCGCTTTCGCCGGGTCGTAGTGCGCGTAGAAGTCAGCCGCTTCCAGATCAAGCTGCACCGGCGCGTCACAGACGATCGTCGCCAGCAACTTCGATTGGCGCAACTGTTCGGCGTTGTCGCGCACCAGTCCCTGGAGCTTCGCGGGCTTGACGTCATCCACGTGTTCGAGCAGGTTCTCCACAGTCTCGAACTGGTCGACGAGCTTGATCGCGGTCTTCTCACCGACACCGGGAATGCCCGCGATGTTGTCCGAGGTGTCGCCCTTCAGCGCCTTCAGATCGCGTATCTGCGGCGGCAGCACGCCGTAGCGCACCTTCACGTCGTCGGCGTCCTTGAACGTGATCGAATCACGCTGGTAGGGCCGGTACATCCACATGTGCACTCCATCGCCGACGAGCTGGGCGATGTCGCTGTCCATGCTCACGAGGTACGTGTCGATGCCCTCCTTCGCGGCCTGCGTGGCGAGTGTGCCCATGAGGTCGTCCGCCTCAAAGCCCTCCAGTTCGTAGATCGGCATGCCGAACGTCTCGATTAGCTGGCGCGTGCGGTGCATCTGGCGATTGAACTCTTCTCGCTCATCCTTCGGCATGCCGACGCGGGTCGCCTTGTACGATTCCGCGATCTTGTTTCGGAACGTGATCGCGCCCTTGTCCATCGTGACGATCACGTGCGTTGGCTTCAGCTCGCCAAACATGTGCAGGAACGTATTCGCGAACCCGAACGGCGCGCCGACCAGCTCGCCCGTGGAGCGAAGGCGCAGGGGTTCCGCCAACTGCTTCATGGCGTGAAAGGAGCGGTGGATGATCGAGTGCCCGTCGATAAGGACGAGCCTCCGCGGGGGCGATTCGGGGGCCACGAGTCGATTATATCGCGGGGACAGCCGGGGTCAGCGAGCTAACGTCACCCCCGCGCGGTTGCGTCATCGAAGACGAACAGCCATGTGCCGTCCGTCTGCTTTCGGCAGACTTCGGTCGCCTTGCCAGCCAAGGGCACCCTGCCGCCGTCGGGGCCGTCCATCGTCGCCGTCCAATCGTCGTAGAGCACAGCGATATCGCCGCACATGACCGTCTTCACGACATTGAGGTTCAGCTCAGCCTTCGCGGCCAGGAAAGGCTTCAACCCCGCGGCGATTGCGGCGTGGCCGGTGGCCGGCTCAGATCCCGGCGGCACCAGCGTAGCCGTCGGCTCGTAGAGCTTCAAGACAGCGTCAACATCTCCCGCGTTCATAGCCTTCTGGAAAAGCGTCACTACCTCCTGGGGCGTCTTTGCAGCCATCATCGTCCTCCTTCTGTAGCAGTAAGCATGCTTGGCGCGTCCTATGTACGTCAACACAGATACAGCGAGGTGCCGTACAATGTTGCGTATGCAAAAGCAGACTGCCAGGCCAGCCACAGATCCGAAGGACAACCGCGCGCAGACGCCGTCCCAGAACGAAACGCTCACCGTCATCGACAACCGCACCGGCTCCGCCTACGAGCTCCCCATCGTCGACGGCGCCGTGCCCGCGCATGACTTCCGCAACATCAAGACCAGCGAGGATGACTTCGGGTTGATGGTCTACGACCCCGCCTTTACCAACACAGCCGCCTGCCGCAGTGCGATCACCCACATCGACGGCGAGAACGGCATCCTCGAGTATCGTGGCTATCCGATCGAAGACCTCGCTGAGCGGGCGACGTTCCTCGAGGTGGCGTACCTGTTGATCAATGGCGAGCTCCCAGCACGCTCGGAGCTCGAGCAATGGGTACACGACATCACGTTCCACACGTACATTCACGAGAACGTCAAGAAGTTCATGGAAGGCTTCCAGTACGACGCCCACCCGATGGGCATGCTCATCGGCACCGTTGGCGCTCTCTCCACTTTCTACCCGGACGCCAAGCACGTCGCTGATCCCGTCTCGCGCGACATCCAGACGACGCGATTGATCGCCAAGATGCCGACGATCGCCGCCTTCACGTACCGTCACAACCGCGGCCTCCCCTACGTCTACCCCGACAACGACCTGAGCTACACCGGCAACTTCCTCTCGATGCTGTTCAAGATGTCGGAGCCGCGCTACATGCCCCACCCGCGCCTGGAGCGGGCGATGGAGGTGCTCTTCATCCTCCACGCCGACCACGAGCAGAACTGCAGTACCAACGCCATGCGCTCCGTCGGCAGTTCCGAGTCCGACCCCTACTCTTCGACGGCAGCGGCGGCGGCAGCGCTCTACGGGCCGCTTCACGGCGGGGCGAACGAAGCCGTGATCCACATGCTGGAGCGCATCGGCGACAAGAAGAACGTGCCGGCCTTCGTGAAGCGGGTGCGCGCCGGTGAGGAGCTGGCGATGGGCTTTGGGCACCGCATCTACAAGAGCTACGATCCGCGCGCCAAGATCATCAAGCGCGCAGCCGACGAAGTGCTCGATCTCACGGAGCCGCACCCACTACTCGAAATCGCCCTCGAACTCGAACGCATCGCGCTGGAAGACGACTACTTCGTCGAGCGCAAGCTGTACCCAAACGTGGACTTCTACTCGGGCCTCATCTACCAGGCGCTCGGCTTCCCCGTCGACATCTTCCCGGTTCTCTTCGCGATACCGCGCACAGCAGGCTGGCTGGCCCAGTGGCGGGAGATGATCGTCGATCCCGAACAGAAGATCTCACGGCCGCGACAGATCTACACGGGCGCACCGCGGCGCCGCTACGTGCCGATCGACCAGCGCTAAATGCGCCGACTCGCCTTCCTCGCGGCCTTCGGGCTTATCGCTCTACTGGTCGCCCTCCCAGCTCACGCCCAATCGAGCGAAGAGGTGACGTCGTTTGCGGCGACTTACAACATCGCGCCGGACGGGACGGTGAACGTCATCGAGGACATCAAGTACAGCTTCGGGAGCGGGGATCATCACGGCATCTACCGTTACACGCCCGTCCGCTACGACTACGACAGCGACCACGATCGCTACATCGATGTTAAGGACATTACGGTGACCGACGGCGCTGGCGTCGCCCAACCGTACGAGATCACCGACACGGATCCCAACCTGGCGATGAAGATCGGCGACCCGGACGTCCTGATCACCGGAGTCCACGAGTACAAGATCAGCTATACGCTGAACAACGCGCTCAACCCATTTTCCGACCACGACGAGTTCTACTGGAACGTCACCGGCAACGACTGGGAAGCGCCGATTGAGAGCGCGACCGCAACAGTCACTCTCCTCGCTTCGAGCGAAAACCCGATTCAGCGAGTTGATTGCTTCCAGGGCGAGTCAGGGTCCACGGCCCGCTGTCAACGAAGTGACTTCGACAACAATTCCGACCCAACGGGACCCGCAAGCGCCACTTTCCAGTCGCGCGGCATCCTCCTCCAGGGCGAGGGCATGACCATCGTCGTCGGCATCAAGAAAGGCGCCGTCAGCGTCGGCGCGCCCAACCTAGTCGATAAGCCGGAGAACGCCTGGGTGCACGCCTTCGCGATCAGTCCAATGACCATCGGCCTCATGCTCGCCGGCATCTTCGCCGCCATCATCGCCGTCCTGCGCTTCTGGTGGGTGCAGGGCCGCGACCGCTGGCTCGGCGACATGTTCTACCTCAACGAGGCGCCATCCACGCCCTCTGCGGAGTCCGTGAAGCCGCTGATGGCCCACGAAAGCATCGTCGTCGAGTTCGCGCCGCCGGAGCTGGATGCCGCCTCGAAACGTCCGCTGCGCCCCGCCGAAATCGGCGTCCTGCTGGACGAACGCGCCGACACGCTCGACGTCACCGCCACGATCGTCGACCTGGCCGTGCGCAAGCATCTCGTCATCAAGGAAGAGAGCTCGGGAGGCGTCTTCGGACTGTTCAAGCACAAGGACTATGAGCTCGACAGGCTGGAGCCGGAGACGAACGATCTTCTACCGTACGAACAGGAGCTGAAGGATGCGTTCTTCGAGTCGGGCGAGACGGTGAAACTCAGCGACCTCAAGAACAAGTTCCACGACGACCTCACGAAGGTGAAGTCGACGCTCTACAAGCAGGCGCTCGCAGACAAGTTCTTCCCGTACAACCCGGAGACGATCCGCAACATCGTCCGCGTCGCCGGAATCGTCGGCGTCGTCCTCGGCATCGTGTTCATGTGGGGGCTCGGCGCCCTGATCAGTGGGGGAGCATACCTCGGCATCCCCCTGGCGGTCGCCGGCGTTCTGCTCCTCATCTTTGCCGGGGCCTTCCCCCGGCGCACGGCGACGGGCCGAGTGCTCTACCGTCGCTCGCTCGGCTTTCGGCGCTTCATGGTGGAATCGGACAAGGAGCGCCAGAAGTTCGCCGAGCGCGCCAACATCTTCCACGAGTACCTGCCTTACGCGATCGTCTACGGATGCGTGGATCGATGGGCGAACGCGTTCAAAGAGCTCGGCATCGAGGTCGGCCAGCCCGGCTACTACGTGGGCGTTGGCCCATTCATCGCCGCGGACTTCGCAAGCAACATGAGCAGCTTCTCCAGCAGCATCGGCTCGACGATGGCGTCGACGCCGGGCGGATCCGGCGGCAGCGGCTTCGGTGGCGGCGGTGGGTCAGGCGGTGGCGGCGGCGGTGGCGGCGGAGGGTCCTGGTAGCGTCAGCCGACCGTCGATTCGAGTAGCTCCGTAACCTCTACGATCGTCGCGTCGCGCCAGCTGCCCCAGATCGGGCCCTGCTGGAACTCGTTGCTCCGGCGGCGCATCTCCTGCACGTCCTTCTCCCGGTCCAACCCTTCGAACAGCTTTGCCATCTCGCCCAACTCGTCCTGCGCCTTCTTCGGGCGCTCGATCCAGTGCGTGATGTACTCGTGGTCCGCGGTGTACCAGACGGCCGTCGGGATCGACTGGTGCTCGCCGTGGTTGAGAAACTCGCCCATGATGTCGAGATTGTCGTCGCGCGTGAACAGCCGTGCCTCGATACCCGCTGCGTCCGCGATCTTCACCAGCACAGGCAGGCCGCGAAAGACGTCAGGGCACCAGTCCTCGCCCAGCACGAGCATCTTCGCTGGGCCGTTCGGCTTCGCGGCGAGTGCCTTCAGACGCTTCGCGTATTCGGCTGGCACCGTCGTCTCGGCGTAGTTGAATTCGAACTTCGGGATGTTGCGCTGGATGTGCTTCATCCACTGGTCGTACGTCATCCCGGCCGCAAATCGCTCCGGCGTGACGACGCTTTCCTTTTGCTGGGTCATGGCCTTCCTCCCGCTTTCGCTTCTTCCCAGAGGGCGAGCTTGGTGTCGATGTCCGCTGTCTTCAGGTCGATGCCACGCTGGTCGAGCATCGTTTCCATCGCATTGTAGCGCCGCGAGAAGCCCCGGCACGCGGAACGAAGCGCATCTTCCGCATCGATATCAAGGCGCCGGGCCAGGTTGGCCAGCGCGAAGACCGCATCGCCGAGCTCCTGCCGCTGCTCGTCCGACGTTGAGGCCCGGCGCAGCTCCTCCAGCTCCTCCTCCAGCGCCTCCCAGGCCTGAGCGTCGGACTCCCACGCGAAACCGGCGCGGGCAACCCGCCGCTGGACGGCCTGCGCGTAAGCCAGCGCCGGCAGTGCTTCCGGGATGTTCGCGAGCGTCGGGCGGACGCCCCTTTCCTTCGTCTTGAGGTCGTCCCATTGCTCAATGACGGCGGCGGGGGTGTCCGCGACGGCGTCGGCAAAGACGTGCGGATGCCGCCGGACGAGCTTCTCGGCCACGGAGTAGATGACGTCGGCCATCTTGAAATCGCCAGTCTCCTCAGCCAGCTGGGTGTGCAGGAGCACGTGGAAGAGAACGTCCCCCAGCTCTTCGGAGAGGGCCTTGGGGTCGCCTTCGTCGAGCGCGGCGATCGCTTCCGCCGTCTCCTCGATCAGGAACGGGCGCAGCGATTCGTGGGTCTGGACGCGGTCCCAGGGACATCCATCAGGGCCACGGAGCACCGCGATCACGCGTCGCAGACCGGCGAACGTCTTCAGGTCGCGGTCTGGAGGCGCGGACGGGCTCATACAATCCGAATCATAACGTGTACAGAAACTCGTTGACACCTTTATGCGTTCATATCTACGATGTCAAGTGATCAAATGCTCGACGACAAGCCCCGGCCAGAGCGCGGCCTCCTGAGAACGATCGTAATCAGCATCTTCGTTCTCGCTCTTCCCATCGCCCTGATTACCATCACACTTCGGGTCGCCATCTCCGAGCAAGCCGTCTACGACTACGCCGTCCGTAACTACGGCGCCGAGCGCGCGTCCGATATCCCCCAGTCTGAACTCCTCCGCGCCAACGGCGAAATTCACAGCTACCTGGTGAATTCCGACACGCCGCCCCTGGCCCCGCAGGTAACGAACAGCGCCGGCGAGACCGTCTCCCTCTTCTCAGCGAAGGAGATCTCGCACATGGCGGACGTCCGGTCACTGGTACAGCTGATGTTTCAGGTGCAAATGTTCACGGTGGCGCTCGTGTTAACGCTCACTGTGGCGATGATCGTGCTGTGGCCGGCGCGCGTGCTCGCCGCGGCGATGCTCTGGGGTGGCCTGCTTATGACAAGCGTGCTGGCGGTTGTTGGCGGCCTGGCGATGACCGGCTTTGACGGAGCGTGGTCACAGTTCCACGAGATCGCTTTCTCAAACAACCTCTGGCAGCTCAACCCGCTGACCGATCACCTGATCCAGATGTACCCGGAGGCGTTCTGGCAAGACATCTCCACGGCGATCGGGATGTTCCTGCTTGTGCAATCGCTCGGACTGATGGCTCTCTCGGCAACGTACCTTCTCGTGACGCGCAACACGGTCGACGCGATCGACGCTCGGGTTCGCCTCGAACAACCGGAGCGAGACGGCTATCCGCGGCGGCCGCAGCTCATGCCGCCGAACCCGCGGCACTACATTCGCTAGTTCGCGCCGCAGGTGCAGCCACCTGCGCAGCCGCCACAACCGCCACCGCCAACCGGCGCCGACTCCCCGTACGCATCTTTCGTCAGCGCCGCGAAGCTGGACAGCACGCGCTTACTTGAGCCGTGGCCTCGGGGGCAGGCCGCAGGGTCGTCCATGCGCGTGGTCGGACGCAGCATCTCGAACTTTGTTTCGCAGCGGTCGCAGACGTACTCATAGAGTGGCATGTCAAATGGTGATCCTTCAGCTTCCTAACGGCTGGGCAGGGAAACATTTCCAGTATCTATCGGCGATCACAGCGTTGTTTAAGTACATACAGACTCTATACCACGTGACCGCCCACGTGGAACTGCCAAGGCCAGTGCTCGCCCAAGCATTCCCGCGCGCATGGAGGCGCTTATGATACGCACGACAGGCCTACGGCTTGGGGACGCTCGACGGGGAGATGCTCACCACCGTCCCCAGTTTGGTCATGTCGATCCCCCCGAACGGAACACGATCATCAGTACCAACAAAAATTCCCCCTGCCACACCTTTCGTCACTATAACCCACACCGTCGGCACTGGTGGGGGAATTCGTTCATCAACCTCTTTCAACTTCCCGCGCGCCAGTATGGCCCAGACAGGCGCGTCCGCGGGCACACCCCAAACTCGGGCGGGCTCGAACAGCACGTTTGCTTGCTCAACCGTCGTTTCGACGTAATTGACAGACTGGGGTAGCGCAAGCGTAGGAAGATACGGTGCGAATATCTGCAGCGCGCCGTCGATGTCATCGGCGACCGGCTTCTTAAGCGCATCAATGAGCGTCCGGAAGGTCGCCTCGTCGGTGGCCTTCACGCCCCGTTCCAGAAGAATCCCATTGGGCATGCTGTACCGCACCCAGGAATCGCCGACTTGAACCTCAAGCGTATACGGCGGGCTGCCCCAATAGGCGGGCCAGTCATCTGTGCGCCATCCGGCAGGTAAATAGGCACGCCGTTGACGGTAAGAGCAGGACCGGACACCGACGGAGATGAAATGAGTTCTGGTGGGACGGTCGATCCCGGCGCTGGCGGCGGTGGCGGCGGTGGCGGCGGTGGGGTGAAGTTAGGTGTAGGTCCGCGAACCGCGGGAGCAGGAGCTTCGCCACTCAAAGCGATCACGCCAGCCACCAGCATAACAGCCACGACCAGAGAACCTGTGAGCGATAGCCAGAGCTTCACTTTACCCTCGCTGTTTCAGTTGCGAGCGGCCTCACTGGCATCGTCCCTCGGAAACAAAGGTTTGTCAAGAATGTCAGAATTTCCCTTCACATCCAGCGCTTCCTTCAGCACAAAATGGCAAATTATCCTGACGGTACAATGTGCAACGTGACCGATTTCACCATCCGCGCCGCTACGTCCGCTGACATCGACGAGATACTCGCGCTGTGGTATTCGATCGACCGGCACACGGCGCTGCCCGATAAGCCAGAGTACCTCCAACAGTTCCTCGACTTCGCGCCGGAACTCTTTCTCGTCGCTGAAGTTGACGGCCGCATTGCCGGCACAATCATCGGCGGCTGGGATGGGTGGCGCGGACACATCGCCCGGCTCGCCACTGATCCGACGCTGCGCCGATCCGGCATCGCGAAGGCGCTGGTGCGCGAAATCGAGTCAAAATTAAATGCTAAGGGCGCTGTGCGAATCTACGCCCTGGTCGACCGGCTCAGCCCGCCCGCAGAGCCGTTCTGGCGGGCGATGGGCTACGTTCTGAACGAGAACGTGCTCCAGTACTCACGGAACCTGGGCGACTAACCGCGATACAGACGCAGGAAGTCGTCGGTAGTCAGACTCGACTGCTTCACGAGCTTGCGTAGTAATCCTCGGCTCGCGATGATCTGGAATTGAGAGATGACGGCCGTCCGACTCCCGGAAATAGATCATATGGCTGCCTCGTTGCCGATCGAAGAGGAAGCCAGCTCTTTCGAAAACGCGCGCCGCTTCTCGGCCTGACAGCAGGGGAAGCACGTCAGACGGCGACTTCGATCTCCGCTATGTCGACGTCGGGGAGAGGTAACCCCTTACGGCGTCGGAGGTCGACGATACCCTCAATGGCTTCCCTTATGTTGATCATAGCCTCTTCCGGGGTCTTTCCCTGGCTCAAGCAGCCAGGAAGAGACGGACACTCAACGACGTAGTAGCCGTCTTCGTCACGTTCAAGGGTCACCAGGAACTTCACGCCCTACTCCAGGTAGTCCTTCAGCTTCTTGCTGCGGCTGGGGTGGCGGAGCTTGCGGAGCGCCTTCGCCTCTATCTGGCGGATGCGCTCTCGGGTCACGTTGAACTCGCGGCCCACCTCTTCCAGCGTGCGGCTGCGACCGTCCTCCAACCCAAAGCGCAGGATCAGCACCTTTTGCTCGCGCGGTGTCAGCGTGGAGACGACTTCCTGCACCTGCTCCTTGAGCAGCTGGTGCGAGGCCGCTTCCGCCGGCGCCATCGTGCCCTGGTCCTCGATGAAGTCGCCGAGGTGCGAATCTTCTTCCTCACCGATCGGTGTCTCCAGCGAGACAGGCTCCTGCGAGACCTTGATGATCTCGCGCACCTTCTCTGGGGCGATCTCCATTCCTTTGCCGATCTCCTCGCTCGTCGGCTCGCGACCGTATTCCTGGACGAGACGGCGGCTGATCCGCACGAGCTTGTTGATAGTCTCGACCATGTGGACGGGGATACGGATCGTGCGAGCCTGGTCGGCGATGGCGCGGGTGATCGCCTGCCGGATCCACCACGTGGCATAGGTCGA
>JBGPBZ010000011.1:0-35467 GCA_041481535.1 Dehalococcoidia bacterium
ATCGTCCGCCAGTTCTGGGAGAACGATCTCCTCTACCTGGACTACCGCTCGACGCCGCACTGCCCCCGCTGCGTTACGACGCTCTCGGACGCCGAGGTTGTGCTCGGCTATAAAGAGAACACGCCCGACCCCAGCGTCTACGTGAAGTTCCGCCTGACCGCGGAGTCGGCGGCGAAACTGCGAAACACCGCGCAGTTCGAAGGCGACGAGCCGATCAGCCTCGTCGCCTGGACGACGACGCCCTGGACGCTGCCGGCGAACACTGCGCTCGCCGTCAAGCCCGACGCTGCGTACGGGATCTACCGGCACGAGGGAGAACTGCTGGTCGTCGCGCGGGATCTGGGCTCGCGCGTGCTCGGCGACGAGGCTGTCGAGGTGCGCTGGGGAATGGGCTCCGGTCTCGTCGGCCTGAAATACGAACCGCTCTACGACATCAACGCCTGGGGCGTGCCGACGCTGACGTTCGACCGCTCGAACGAGGGCCGCCTCGTCCCAAAGCCCCTCGCTGAAGTCCAAGCGGCGTACACGGTCCTCTCCGCGGACTTCGTTTCGATGGAAGACGGCACCGGCACCGTGCACATCGCACCCGCCTTCGGCGGCGAGGACTTTCAGCTCGGCAAGGAGAACGGCCTGCTCTTCGTGCAAACGGTCGACCTGCGCGGCCTGATGCCGGAGCGCTCATTCTGGGCGGGACAGTTCGTGAAGGACGCCGACAAGGGGATAACCGAAGACCTTACGGGACGCGGCCTGATGCTCAAGAGCGAGACGATCAAGCACACCTACCCGTTCTGCTGGCGCTGCGAAACGCCCCTCCTCTACTACGCCAAGCCCACGTGGTACGTCCGCACGACTGCCGTCAAAGACCGCCTGATCGACGGCAACCAGCAGATCAACTGGTACCCGGAGCACATCCGGGACGGACGCTTCGGCGACTGGCTGCGCAACAACATCGACTGGGGCCTCTCACGCGAGCGCTACTGGGGCACCCCGCTCCCGATCTGGCGCTGCACGGGCTGCGACGCGATCGAATGCATCGGCTCCCGTGCAATGCTGCGTGAGCGCTCCGTCGATCCCGCCGCCGTCGATGCGTTGGAAGACTTCCACCGCCCGTACATCGACCGCATCGAGCTCAAGTGTGAGTCCTGCGGCGGCGCGATGAAGCGCACGCCGGAGCTGATGGACGTCTGGTTCGACTCCGGGGCGATGCCCTACGCCCAGTGGCACTACCCGTTCGAGAACAAGGAGACGTTCGAGAAGCGCTTCCCCGCCGACTACATCTGCGAAGCTGTCGACCAGACGCGAGGCTGGTTCTACACCCTCCACGCCGAGGCCGTCCTCCTCAACTCGATCGACCCGGCCACGTTCAAGACGCCCTACGCTTACAAGAACGTCATCTGCGTCGGCCACATCCTCGACGAGAAGGGCCGGAAGATGAGCAAGACCGTCGGCAACACCGTCGACCCGTGGTCCGTGATCGACGAGTCCGGCGCTGACGCGCTGCGCTGGTACATGTTCACCGCCACGCGCCCCGGCGACCCGCGCCGCTTCTCCGGCAAGCTCGTCCAGGAGTCTCTGCGCCGCTTCCTGCTCACCTACTGGAACACGTACAGCTTCTTCGTCACCTACGCCAACCTCGATGACTTCGATCCGACGCGCGCCGGCCCACGTACACCAACGGACCTCGACCGCTGGCTCCTCTCCGAGCTAAACGACCTCGTCCGCCGCGTCACGTCACACCTCGATGAGTACGACCCGACGACATCGGGCCGCCTCATCCAGGACTTCGTCGACGACCTCTCCAACTGGTACGTCCGCCGCAGCCGGCGCCGCTTCTGGAAAGGCGACGTCGACGACGACAAGACCGCCGCTTACCAGACGCTATACATAGCGCTAACAACGGTCACCAAGCTCATGGCGCCCTTCACCCCCTTTATCTCCGAGGCCATCTACCAGAACCTCGTCTGTTCCGTTGACCGCGAAGCGCCGGAGAGCGTGCACCTCGCAGAGTGGCCAGAGTCGGACACCAGCGCCGTCGACCAGGGTCTGATGGACGACACGCGCCTCGTTATGCGCGTCGCGAGCCTTGCGCGAGCGGCACGGCAAAAGGCCCAGATGAAGGTGCGCCAGCCCCTGGCCTCAGCGACGGCATTCGTCCAAACGTCCGCCCAGAAGGCGGCGCTCGAAGCCCTCGCCGACCAGGTGGTCGAAGAGTCGAACGTCAAAGAGCTGCGCGTCAAAGCGCTCGCTGAAGAGTTCAAGGAGACCTACACGCGTCCCGACGACCTGCTCAAGCTTGTCGGTGAAGGCCACGTCATCGCCGAAGACGATAACGGTTACGCCGTCGCCGTCGACAGGCGCATCACCCCCGCACTCGCCGACGAGGGCCTCGCCCGCGAGCTGGTGCACCGCATCCAGAACCTGCGCAAGTCCGCCGGCCTCGAAATCGAAGACCGCATCGTCATACACCACTCCGGCAGCGGCCGCGTCCGCTCGGTTCTTGCCTCGCAGAGTGACTACGTGCGGGCGGAGACACTGGCCGACGACATCGTCGAAGGCGCCGCCCCGGACGGCGCCACGACCGAGACGGCGAAGGTCGAAAGCGAAGAGGTCACACTGGCCGTGCGGCGGTCGTAGGGGTCGTTCGCGAACGACCCGCCCCAACGCTAGTCAAGGGGTAAATGTCACTCACCCCTGCGTCCGCCCTAACCAGCGTTTTTGCCAAACAAACTCGGGCGCTGAGGTTATCCCGTAGCCGCTGCCGCGCCCTCCGAGCCCGTGTCGAACGCAAACGGCGGGTATTCCTGCACCAAAGAGGCGTGGTACGCGGCGTATCGCGCTACCCAGCGCACGATCCCGCGGTTGATGTCGCTCAGTCCCTCCGGGTACGTCCCCTGGATCAGGATCATGACTGAGGCGATCAGCCAGATGATCGACCCCACTGACACCAGCGCGCTGATGATCAGCAGGTGCGGGATGCCGAAGATCCAGCGCAGCAGCGCGCTGCCCACACTCGGAGTCCCCGCGGGCTGCACGTCGAACTTGAACGACGGGTCTTTCGAGCCATCGAACTCGTCCGTCAGCACCATCACGTACGCGTAAAGCCCGATGTAAGAACGGAGCCAGCCCTTAACAGTCTCGTTCTGAAGGTACCCTTCCTTCTTGGACGAGATCTGTACCGCCGCGTAGATCGGCAGCAGCACGATCACCAGCCAGTTCACGATCCCCAGGATGAAATACCCGAGGATGCGGATGAACACCGCCGGCTTCTGAAACGTCGCCGGCCTTGAGATATCGAACGTGACGGGATAGGCCATGACAGCACCTCCTGTGTGCGGGGATAGTAGCGCCGCCCACCGCGCTTGTCCAGCGTTATTGTGCGTCTTTGCGGAAGAACTCCCGCGAGATGCGCGATGGCGTCGGCCCCGTCTGCCCCTGGTACTTCGAGCCGAGCCCCTCGTGTCCGTACGGCCGGTCGACCGGCGTCGTCATCTCTATAAAGCTTATCTGGGCGATGCGCATCCCGTAGTAGAGCGCGATCGGCATCTGCGACTGGTTCGATAGTTCCAGCGTGAGCTTCCCCGTCCAGCCCGGGTCCACGTAGCCCGCCGTCGCGTGCACAAGCAGCCCCAGCCGCCCGAGCGACGACTTCCCATCCACCCGCGCCACGATGTCATCGGAAAGGGTGATCGTCTCCACCGTTGAGCCGAGCACGAACGTCCCCGGCTGGATCACGAACGGCTCCTCCGGCGAGATCTCGACCAGCTCCGTCAGGTCGTCCACCTCCTGCGCCACGTCCACGTACGGCCTGCTCGTCGTCTTGAACACCCGAAACGCTCTGTCCAGCCGCAGGTCCACCGACGCCGGCTGAATCGCCGCCTCATCCAGCGGGTCGATGCGAAGGCGGCCGGATGCCAATGCCTGCTTAATCGTTCGGTCGCTGAGAACACTCACGTATTCAGGGTCAACGCTCGGGCCTCAGCGGTCAAGGCGCGCTGTACGTCTAGACGCCCCGGCGGGGCGTGTCGGTCCAAGCATCGTCCAAGAAGACCTCCGCCAAAGAGAACAGCGTGCTTCTTCCGCGCAATCACGCAAATCCGTTCATCAGCTCGAATCCGCTGTGACCCTCAACCCTCAACCGTCGACCCTCAACCCTCGACCCTCAACCCTCGACCCTCAACCCTCGCCCCCGGTACAATCGCCTCATCTGCCACCCGCTCCTAACTCCCTGCCCGACCGGAGGAAGCACGTGCCCCAAAAGGTAAGCATCGACGTTATCCCGGAGATTCGCGACGCCGTCTTCGACCTCGTGACGAAGTACGCCAAAGGTAAGCGGTTCTGCCGCTACGCCGACATCCGCATCGAGATCAGCGAGGGCAAGGGCGCCGTCGCCGAAAACGGCATGGACAAGTACAGCGGCGAGGACTACGGCTTCGCCTTCGGCGTGCGCGTCCTCGCTGGCGAGCATATGGCGGCCCCCGGCTACTTCGGCGAGTTGGTGGGCTCCTCCGACCTCCCGCGCCTGAGCGAACGCCTCCGCGAAGGCCTCGACCACGCCTACGACCGCGCAGTCGCCAGCGGCCGATCGAAAGACGGCATCCATTCGCGCTTCGGCGTGCTGGGCAGCGCACTCTACGATCCGACACTCGCCCCGATAGACGTGCGGCAGGACACAATCGACGCAAAGTACGAAGGTGATCCGCGCGAGGTGCCGCTCGAGGACGTCTCCCACTACGTCCGCGATGTAGGCGCGCGCGTGAAAGGCCTCGACTCCGGCGTCGTCTATAACTACATCTCAGCGTCCACACAACTGGAGCGCCAGCTCTTCGTAAGCTCCGAGGGCGCGAACATCCAGCAGACGCGGGCCATAACTCAGGGCACCTGCTTCGTCATCGCACAGGCGGGCGACGGTTACCAGGAGTTGTACGACTTCACGGGGCACCAGCGCGGCTGGGAGCTGATCACCCACGGCGCCGAGGAAGAGTACATCCATATCGAGAACCTGATGGACTTTTCCATGGCGCTGGCGCGCGATACGGTCGCTCTCTGTGCTTGCAAGCCGCTGAAAGCCACGGACAAGGATGTCGTCGTTGTCACGGATCCGCACTACAACGCGCTGGTCAGCCACGAGATTGTCGGCCACCCGACGGAGCTCGACCGCGCGCTCAAGTTCGAGACCGGGTACGCGGGCCGCTCCTGGTTCCTGCGCGACCTCAAGGACAACCAGCTCGGCAAGCGCGTTGGCTCAGACCTGGTGACGGCGTTCAGCGATCCGACGATCGATGGCTTCGGCCACTACATATACGACGACGAAGGCACGCCTGCGCGCCGCGTCTACCACTTCGACAAGGGCATCTTCAACGGCTTCTCGAACAGCCGCCAGACCGCCGCGATCACCAACGCCGAGCCGAACGGCCACTACAAGGCGACCGACGCCTCCTTCGTGCCCCTGATCCGCATGTCGAACACCGCCTTCGCGCCCGGCGACCGCGATCCCTCCGACATCATCCGCGAAGTCGACAACGGCTACTACGTCGTCGGCCACCGCATCCCCTCTATCGCGGAGTCGCGGGAGAACTGGCGCATCACGGCGATGAAGGTGTATGAGATCAAGCAGGGCGAGATCGGCGAGATGTTCCGCGACGGCGGCCTGACCAGCGACAGCCGCGACTACTTCATGAACGTCGACGCCGTCGGCAACGACTTCCGCCTCTTCTCTATCCCGAACTGCGGCAAGGGCCAGCCGATGCAGACGAAGCGCATGGGCAACGGGGGCCCCACCATGCGCTCCCGCGCCCGCCTGACGGGAAAATGACGCTCCCCTGGAACGACGCCGACGCCGGCAAGGACGACATCTCGCAGCTCGTCTATCTCTCGAACCTCATCGGCGCAGACCTCTCGCTCGTACAACCGGGTGGCGGCAACACCTCCGTCAAGCTCGACGAAGAGGACATCTTCGGCTGCCGAGTACAGTCGCTCGCCGTCAAAGGCAGCGGCACCGACCTCCGCACGATCACGGCGAGCGGCTTCACACACCTTTACCTCGACCGGCTGGCCACTCTGCGCGAGCGGGACGCGATGTCCGACGAAGAGATGATGCGCCTGATGCGCGCCTGCATGCTGCGCGACGGCGACCCACTCCCCAGCGTCGAGACGCCGCTTCACTCGCTCATCCCGCACAAGTTCGTCGCTCACACCCACGACGTGGCGACGCTCTCCCTCACCAACACCCCCTCGGCCCGACAGCACATCAGGAGTTTGTTTGGCAAAAACGCCGCGTTACTCGAATACGTACGCCCCGGCTTCCCGCTCGCCAGGAGACTCGCGGAGAAGTTCCCGCACGGCCCGCCCAACGGCACGAACGCGCTGTTGATGGCGAAGCACGGCCTCGCTGCCTGGGGCGCCACAGCGAAAGAGTGCTACTTGAACCTCAGCTCGATCATCGAACGCGCCGACGCGTTCGTCGCGGATAAGCGGCGGGGTAAGCAAGTGTTTGGCGCGCCGACGGTCAACGCTTTTGCCGAGCCGGAACGCCGCGCCGTCGCAGCGAGCATCGCGCCAGTCATCCGAGGTGAGCTTGCCGCGCTGGGCTGGCGCGCCATCCTGGCCTTCGACGACTCGCCGCAGACGCTCGAACACATCGCCGGCGAGCGCTTCGTCGAAATCGCCTCGCGCGGTGTCATGACACCCGAGCACATCATGCGCGCCGGCCGCCGGCCTCTGGTCGCATCGCCAACGGCGGACGAGACTCGTGCAGCCATCCGCGCCGCCCACGAGGACTACGTCCGCTACGCCGCCGCCAACAGCCAGCCAACCCCGATCGCTGACTGGCTGAAGGTGGTCGCGATTCCCGGCGTCGGCGCGTTCTACGCCGGCAAAGACCGCCGCAACGCACTCATCGCCGGCGAATGCTACCGCGCGACGATGGAATCGATAGCCGGCGCTGAGGCTGTCGAACGCTTCGAATCGCTGCCCGAAGCCGACGCCTGCGAGATGGAGTACTGGCCGCTCGAACGCCGCAAGATCGACGAAAGCGCCAGGTCCCGCCGCAACCTCGAAGGCAAGATCGCAATCGTCACTGGTGGCGCCAGCGGCATCGGCGCCGCGACCGCCAAACGCTTCGCCGAAGAAGGTGCGCATGTCACCGTCGTCGACCTCGATCTCGGCCGCGCACAAACAGTGGTGGACGAGATCAACTCCGCGACGCCGGACCACGCCCACGCCCACGCCGCCAACGCCGCGGACCCGAGCGCCATCGAGCACGCCTTCCGTGAGACAACCGTGCACTTCGGCGGCGTCGATGTGCTGTTCTACTCGCCCGGCGTGGCGCCGGAACTGCACCCGGTGGCCGAGATGCCGGACGCCGAGGTGCAAGCGCAGCTCCGCGTCCACTACGAGGGCGCCGTCGCCGCAACGCGCGTCGCATCGCAGATCATGCTCGCGCAGGGGAACGGCGGGCGGCTGATCTACAACGCCTCGAAGGCGGCGTTCGCGCCCGGCGAGGGCGCCGCGGCTTACGGCGCCTCCAAGGCCGCGCTCGTCCACTACGTCCGCAACGCCGCGAACGAGCTATCGCGCCACGGCATCACCGCCAACTACATCAACGCCGACGCCGTCGACACGCCGCTCTTCCGCGCGCTCGTCCAAGAGCACGCCTTCCAGTCCGGCCAGCCCGAAGACGCCGTTCTCGCCCGCTACGCCGAACGCAGCATCTTCCGCACGGCCACGGTCCCGGCGTCGGCGGTGGCAGAAGCAGCTTTGTGGCTGGCGAGCGACCGGTCGGCATATACAAGCGGGTGCGTGATCACGATTGGGGGCGGAAGTGAGGGGATGCCGCGATGAGGAACGAGCGCGACGCCTTCGTAGAGACGTCCCGGTGGGACGTCTCTAACCACGGCCCACTTACCAGAGACGCGGCCCTACCCACAACGAACATCTCTCGATCTAATCGCAGCGCCTTTCAGAATGGCGTCGCTCAGTCTGCAGTTCGCAACGTTAACGAGACGTTCCACCGGAACGTCTCTACCGACGCACCGTCTCCTGAAAAACCAACTCTCTTCAAAGAACGCTACCGCATACAATCGACGCGCCTCCCCGGCTGGGACTACACAGCATCGGCCTACTATTTCGTAACGATCTGCACCTTCAACCGAGAGCCAATGTTGGGAACGATCGTCAATGGCAAGGTCGTTCTTACACCTGCTGGTGAGATCGCGGATGAACAATGGCGCCAAACCGCCGTCGTCCGTGCCAACATCCTCCTCGACGAATACGTCATCATGCCTAACCACATCCACGGCATCCTGGCGATCAAGGCAAACGAAAACGTAGAGACGTCCCGCCAGGACGTCTCGAACCACTTGTCGCCTCAGAAAGACACGGCACCCAACAGAACCAAAGCTCCGAAAGCACGTCTCGCCGCCGGATCCCTCGGCGCGATCATCGGGCAGTTCAAATCCGTCTGCACAAAACGTATCCGCCAATCCTCCTTAAGCGACTTCTCGTGGCAGACGCGCTTCTACGAACACATCATCCGCAACGACGATTCACTTCACCAAATCCAGCGCTATATCGCCGACAACCCGCTAAAGTGGAAACTCGAGAACGAGATGCCTGCCAACCTCTGGATGTAGGAGAACCCACATGACAACGACCAATGACCTGAAGCGCGCCGTTAACGAAGGCCTCGCCTACCTGAAATCGCAGGACGATATCGAGGAGGCGGAGGTTTACGCGTCCTCGAACGGGATTCTGCTGAACCGGCTGAACTACACGTCGCACATTCCGTGCAACGGCGTCGAAGAGCCGAAGTCCGTCAACAACCACGGCATCGGAGTCCAAGCAGTCTTCGGCGGCGTCGGCAACGCCAAGCGCATCGGCTTCGGGTCCGAGACGTCCGACATTTCGCTGGAAGGCGTCCGCTCGGCGCTCGACAAGGCGCGCCAGGGTGCATCCGACGACTCCGAGTTCGTGTCGCTCGCCCGCCCCACCGGCGAGAAGCGCACGCTCACCGACTACGCCGACCCGAACATCATGGAGATTAAGGACGAGGCGCTCGCCGAGGCCGGCTGGCGCGTCCTCGCTGGCGGGCTGCGCGTCTTCGAGACGTCCGAGACGCTGACGACGCTCGTCGAACGGCCGGAGAAGCTGCCCGAGCTCGGCCTGATCATCGGCGGTGACGTCACGATCATCCAGGAGCGCATGGCGATCGCCTCGACCGCGATGCCGGCGGTACAGTCCGACGAATCGACGCTCGTGATGTCGTTCATCACCTCGATGGTCGAGCGCGAAGGCTCGAAGGGTTCCGGTTACGCGGCGACGACACGCCTCTCCGAGCTCAACGACGAAGCCGGGCGCGAGGCGGCGCACAACGCGATCGCTGGCGTTGGTGGAGTACGGCTCAAGACAGGCGACTACAACGTCGTCTTCGGCCGCGAAGCGATCATGGAGATCCTGCACTACATCCTCATGCCCGGCCTCGACACAGCGACGTTCTACGCCCAGGCATCGCCGTTCATGGGCAAGCTCGGCCAGAAGGTCGCATCAGACAAGCTTACGATCGTCGACGACGGCGCGGCGCGCGGCCTCGTCGGCTCCAAGGGGATCACCGACGAAGGCCTGCCGACCGGGCGCACGGAGCTGATCAAGGATGGCGTTCTCGTCGGCCTGCTCACGAACTGGTACGAGTCGCAGCGCATCAAGAACGACCCCAACGCCAAAGAAAAGCTCGGCGTCAATCCGGCAGAGTGGCAGAGCGCGCTCGTGCCGCGCAACGGCTTTCGGTACGCTCGCGGCGGCGGCCGTCACTTCGACGCGCAGCCGGGCATCCACCCGACGAACGTCGTCCTGCCCGGCGAAGTCGAAGACACCGCAGCGATCTGCCGGCTCGTCGGCAACGGCGTCTATATCGGGCGTCTGTGGTACACGTATCCGGTCAACGGCATGCGCGCAGGCGACTTTACGGGCACGATCGTCGCTGACTCCTACGTCATCAAGAACGGCGAGCTCGCCGAGCCCGTTAGACCGAACACGCTGCGCATCACCGAGAACGTGCTCAACGTGATGAACAACATCATCGGCGTCACGAAAGAGGGCAAGCCGGTCATCGTCTGGGCCGCGGACGAGATCGTCTACGCGCCCGAAGTGGCCGTGCAGAAGGTCCACCTGGACGCCATCGCGGAGTACATGGAGGGGCTGTAAATAGGCGGTCTGTCACGCGAGGTAGCGGTGCACCGGGACGAGTCGCTTCCCGACGGGATCGACGGCCAGGTTCATCTCTTCCAGCGTGATCGCACCGAGAATCGGGCTGCTGCCCGGCGGACCGAAGACCACTTGCGAGAACTCCTGCTGACCGTCGACGCGAATCCACGCCCGTCCAATGTCGAGTTCGAGCTCTCTGCCATCGGCCAACTCGAAAACCGACTTACGGTAGGGCTGAATGCCAAGCCTCACGAGAACGTCCGCCGGCACGACGGTGTTGGTGGCGCCGGTGTCCACGAGCGCCTCGACCTCTTCGAAGCTCTGCTGGCTCTGGTCGCTGATCTTTACGGATACGCTAAAGGTGCCCATCGATCTCAGTATACAGTCGGCCCCACTATTAGCCGCTCTTAGCAAATTCTAACCTTCCTCCCATCAAGCGTTAACGCGTGCCGCATAGGCTTGCCTCAAGAACACCTGAGGAGGCCGATCATGAACCGCATCGTTGTAGCGCTCGCAAGCCCCTTCTTCATCGCAGGACTTGCACCGGGGCTGGCCGTCTGGGCGCTGACCGCCATCGGTGCCGTCATCTACTATTCGTAGGCCAACAGTCGAAAGGAAGCCTCATGACTGAAGCGAACACGCCGCCACGATTGCTGACCCGCCGCCGCACGCTGAGCCTCTTCGGCGCTGCGGGCGTCGCCGGGCTCGCCGCTGCCGTAGGCTGCAACTCTTCTGACGACAAGTCGACCGCCACCGCGTCTCGATCAGCTACTGCGACTGCCGGCGCTTCGGCAACCGGCGCGGCCACAGCCACGGCGGCCTCCACCGCGACTCAAGCGGCGACGGCCACGCCCGGTGCCATCGCCGTCAACTGCGTAGCTGTTCCGGAGCTGACCGAAGGCCCCTATTTCGTCGACGAAATGCTGAACCGCTCCGACGTCCGCTCCGACCCGGCCAGCGGCGCCGTGTCGGCAGGCGTCCCGCTAGTCATGACCATCAGAGTCTTCGATTCGAACTGCTCGCCACTCGCCGGCGCCCACGTCGACATCTGGCACTGCAACGCGGACGGGGCGTACTCGGACGTCAGCCAAAACAACACGGTAGGACAGAAGTTCCTCCGCGGCTACCAGGAGACCGACAGCGACGGCGTAGCGAAGTTCACAACGATCTACCCCGGCTGGTACATGGGCCGGTCCGTGCACATCCACTTCAAGATCCGCAACTACGATGGCACCAACACGGCCGGCTTCACCTCCCAGTGGTTCTTCGACGACGACCTGACCGACCAGGTCTACCAGCAAGCGCCCTACAACACCCGCGGTACCCGCGACCAGCGCAATTCCAGCGACGGGATCTACGGTCAAAGTGGCGGGGCGACGTTGTTAACGGCCACACCTTCCGGCGACGGCTACGAAACGGCGTTCGGGATCATGCTTCAGGCGTAACCAGAGAAGCCAGCTTCCTGGGCGCGATCATCCTGTACGAGTCGCGAACCAGCTCTTCGACGATCCCCCAGTCGATGGGTTTGTCGAGCCGGACGCCCACCCAGCCGTTGTGGCCGGTATAAGCTGGCACGAAAAAACTAACCGGGTCGGAGCGCACGAGAACGTCTTGCGCACCCGGCCCGGCTTTGCATTGCATCGTTAGCGGCCCATAGCCGGGCTCCGAAGTCATACAGAAAAGCTTGTTCCGCACCCGGAACGACGGCGCGGTGTGCCCGCCGAACGGCTTCTCCTCCGCCTCCGGCAGCGCGAGACAGATCGCCCGAATCCCGGCAACCGCCTCGCTTTCCTTCGACTTCGCTCGGGGCATCTACATCTTGCTCGAATCGAAGTCCGGGTTCGACTTCGAGATGCACCAGCGGTGCCCAAATGGATCGACCACCCAACCTGCGCGACCGTAGGGCTCGTCCTTTAGCGGACGCTCAACTTCAGATCCGGCCTTGATTGCGCGAGCGAAGGCAGCGTCGGCGTCAGGCACGCTGACTACGAACGAACAAGAGTAACCGCCCAGCGTCGCCGGCGAAAGAACGTGCATCTCCGGCCATTCGTCCGACAGATAGAGCACCGTGTCGCCGATCGTAATCTCCGCGTGGCCGATGCGACCGCCATCTTCCATGCGGTACAGCTCTTCTGCGCCGAACGCCCGCTTGTAGAACTCGATCGCCTCGGCTGCGCCCTTTGCGCACAGGTAAGCGGTGACTTTCGTCCTGGTCGCGGTTGAGTTCGCCATATCGGTCCTCCTCTACGCCTCGTTCGCCGCCGGTTGATATGTCCCGAAGCTCCAGTGGTGGCCTTCGATGTCTTTGGCAGAGTACCCGCGCGAACCGTAGTCCGTCGTCACTAGCTCCCGCGTGATCTCCGCGCCCGCGGCCTCCGCACGCGCGTAGTGCCCGTCCGGATCACCGATAACCACGTACACACTCTGGTTGACCGCCGGCAGATCGAGTGGACTGCTCCAGCCGAGCTCACTCCTCGCCGAACCGAGCATAATGACTCCTTCGCCAATGCTCATCTCGGCGTGGGCGACGGAGCCGTTCTCGCCGGGGACGACCATCATCTCCTTCAATCCAAACGCATCCTTCAGCCATTCGATGGCGGCGGAAGCATCCCGATAACAAAGTGCTGGGTAGACCGTTGGTGCCGTTGTCATGATCGATTCCTCCTTTGACTTGAGGAGATCGTAGCGCCCGAACCGAGAGCCGTATTGTACGGAATTTACCAGTTCACTCAGCCGGTCGATGCGTCGAACCCGCCGGATGGGAAGCGGCGCGCCAGGAACTCCGCCGGCGTCATACCCGCGAACTCGTGAAAGTCGCGGATCATGTGGGCTTGATCGAAGTATCCGCAGTCGTTGGCAACATCGAGCCAGTTCTTGACGCTTTCGCCTTTCCGGACGATCTTAACGGCCCGGTCGAATCGCAGGACTCGAGCCATCGTTTTCGGCGGCAGGCCGATCTCGTCGCGGAAGCGTGAGATCAGGTGCTTGTGGCTGTAGCCCAGTTCACTGGCGATCGAACCGATGCTGATGTTGCCGCGGCTCGCCTTTAGCTTGTTCCACGCCCAGAGCACCGGAGCCGGCGTTTCCGTTGCTGCGTCCAGGCGCGCCGCGATCAGGCGATCAAGAAGATCGAAGCGCGCGTCCCAGTCCGCCGCCGACTGCAGTTGCTCGACGACGTAGCGGGCGGAGTGCCCGGACACGTCCTCAAGCTCGATGGTGCGGTTCGTGATCGACGCCATCGAGATGCCGAGAAACATCCGTGCGCCGATCGGCGTGAAGTTGACCTGCATCCCGCGCGACTCCCGCCCCGACTCGACGACGACCCACGAGTCCTGCATCCCGGCGACAAACGTTTGGCGCCGTTCCGAGACGCCGGTCGAGTCGACGATGTTGTACTCCGTCCCGAAACTAATGATCAGCGGCACGCCGGCGAACGGCACCTCCAGCATCTTCAGATTCGAGTACGTGCCCTGCGAGTAACCCTCGTATTCGCCGACGAACGCGCGCAGGCGCGGGCGAGGCAGGCGCGTGACACGCTCCCAGCCGTTGGGCCAGAGCTCGTGCCGGGATACCGTCGCGAATGGCGTTTCCATACGATTCGAGGCTAATCGAGTCGGCATAAGCTGGCAAGTTGAGTTTCGTCTCAGCGATTCGCGCGTCTACCATAGGAGAGAGGTGACGAATGCCAGAAGAAACCACTGACATCTTCGATGTGACGATCATCGGCGGCGGCCCGACCGGCCTGTTTACCGCCTTCTATGCGGGCCTCCGCGGCATGCGCACAAAGATCATCGAGGCGCTGCCGGAAGTCGGGGGCCAGCTCGCCGTGCTTTACCCCGAAAAGTTCATCTTCGACGTTCCCGGCCTCCCCAAGATCCTCGCCAAGGACCTCGTGAAGAACCTGATCGAGCAGATCCACCTCTTCGAGCCGACGATGGTCCTCGGTCAACGCATCGAAACGCTGACGAAGAAACAAGTCGAGGGCGGCGAGGTCTGGCGCGTCGGCACAACGACGGAAGGCCATCTCACGCGAACCGTCGTCATCAGCGCCGGCATCGGCGCCTTCGAGCCGAACAAGCTCGACAGGCCGGGCGTCGCCGACTACCTCGACCGCGGCGTCTACTACTTCGTGAAGGACAAGCGCTTGATGCGCGACAAGAACATCCTGATCATCGGCGGCGGCGACACTGCGATCGACTGGTGCCTGAACCTCAAGGACTGGGCGAAGAGCATCACGCTGATCCACCGCCGCGACCAGTTCCGCGCCCACGAGGGCAGCCTCGCGACGCTGGCGACCACCGACATCCCGGTCAAGACCTTCTGGGAGTTGAAGCGCATCGACGGCGATGCGAACGGCCCGAAGCAAGCGATCATCTACAACAACAAGACCGGCGAGGAAGAGACGCTCCCCACCGACGTCATTCTGATCAGCACCGGCTTCAAAGCCGCCCTCGGCGGCATCGAGTCCTGGGGCCTCGAGATGTTCGACAACCGCCACGTCAAGACCAACGTCTTCATGGCCACCAACCTCCCCGGCGTGTTCGCAGCCGGCGACATCGCCGCCATCGAAGGGTCCGTTCCCCTCAACCTCATCGTCACGGGTTTCGGCCAGGCAGCCATCGCCGCCAACGCCTGCAAAGCGCACATCGACCCCGGCGCGCGCATGTTCCCCGGCCACTCCAGCGAAATGAAGCTGACGTAACCGAAGTTTGTTTCGTAATTTCGATATCGATTGACAGCTTTCGGCGCCTCGCTTACTCTCACGTTCGCGTAAGAGTCAGAGAGGAGATCCCGATGCCAGCACCTGTTACGAAGTCAGACCTCCTGAAAGCCCTCCGGAACGGCGAGAAAGACACCCTCGATAAGCTGGCCAGCGTCCCCGCCAACGCCTTCGACCGCGGCTGCTACGAGAATGGCTGGAACGGCCGCCAGGTCCTCGCTCACATCACCGCCATTGAATGGACGTATCCCAAGCTGATCGACGTCGCGAAAGGCGCTGGCCAGCCGCAAGAGAACGCGCCTGACAAGCCGAAGGACGAGAAGCCCCCGCAGCGCGCGGCCAGCGGTGGCATCAACTCCTACAACGACCGCTCGATCGCGCGCTATGACGGCGTCGGCCCCGAGGCGCTGATCGAAGAGTTCCGCAAAAACCGCAAGACGACGATCGAGGCGATCGAGGCCACGGACGACGAGCTCTTCCTTCAGAACGTGAAGAGCGCCGGCGGCATCACCGGTCCGCTGGGCTACGTGCTCAACCTCGTCGCCGTCATGCACGTCGCCGGCCACGTGAACGACATCGTGCAGAGCGCTTCGGCGTAGGATACAACCCGAAGGCGCACATATGGCAACCCCTACGATTACAAAGCCCCAGCTTCTGGAAGCGTTACGCAACGGCGAGAAGGAAGTGCTCAACAAGCTGGCCAGCGTCCCGGCCAGCGCTTTCGAGCGCGGCTGCTACGAGAACGGTTGGAACGGCCGCCAGGTCCTCGCTCACATTGCCGCCATCGAGTGGACTTACCCCAAACTCATCGATATCGCCCGGAGCGCCGGCCAGCCGCGGGAGAAGACGCCCGACAAGCCAAATCTGCCCACAACGACCGTAAGCGGTGGCATCATCAACTCTTACAACGACCGTCAGATCGAACGTTACGCCGGCGCCAGCGTGCAAGAGCTCCTCGAAGTGTTCCGCACGAACCGTGCCGCCACAATCGCCGCGTTCGAAGGTGCTGACGACGACCTTCTCTCGCGGCCGATCAAGACCGCCGGCGGTACCCAGGGCCCGCTGGGCCACGTCGTCAACCTTGTCGCCGTTATGCACGTCGCCGGCCACGTGAACGACATCGTGCAGAGCGCTTCGCAGTAGAATACGTCCGATGTCCAGGCGCGATCAGATCAAGATGACGCCGGAGGAGGTCGAGGCCTTCCTCCAGGAGCAGCGGACGATGTCGATCGCCACGATCGGCAACGACGGCCGCCCGCACCTCATCGCGATGTGGTACGCCTTCCTGGACGGCGTGCCCTGCTTCTGGACGTTTGCCAAGTCACAGAAAATCGTCAACCTCCGGCGCGACCCGCGCATCACCTGCATGGTCGAAGCCGGCGATACTTACGACCAGCTCCGCGGCGTCGAGCTCATCGCCCGCGCGAACATCACGGACGACGAAGCCGAGGTCATTCGCTTCGGCGTCGCTGAGTTCGAGCGCTACCAGGGCATCAAGGTGACCGAAGCCCTGCTCCCTCAGGTCCAGCGGATGGCGAACAAGCGCGTCATCGTCAAGATCGAAGTCGAGCGCGTCGTCTCCTGGGATCACCGCAAGCTCGGCGGGACGTACTGATGCCCGAGCCCAAAGTCCTGACCGAGAAGCGTGGGCGCGCCTGGGTCGTCTCGATCAACCGCGAATCGCAGCGCAACTGCGTGGACGGCGAGACCGCTGGCCTCCTCGAGCAGGCCGTCCGCACCTTCCAGTCGGACGCTGACCTCGACGTGATGATCCTCACCGGCGCCGGGACGGTCGCCTTCTGCGCCGGCGCAGACCTCAAAGCAATCAACACGCTCATGGAACGGCCAGGAGCCGGCGCTTCCGGCCCGATGGGCATCTCCCGCATCACAGACGTCGGCAAGCCCGTGATCGGCGCGATTAACGGCTATTGCACGGCGGGCGGCCTCGAGCTCGCCAGCTGGTGCGACTTCCGCATCGCCGACAAGACCGCGCAGTTCGGCGTCCTCAACCGCCGCTGGGGCGTCCCCCTCGCCGACGGCGGCACGCAGCGGCTGCCGCGCATCGTCGGCATGGGAAACGCTATGTACCTGATCATCACCGGCGCGCAGATCAACGCCGAGACCGCGCTGCGCATGGGCTTCATCCAGGAGATCGCGCCCGCCGGTAAAGCGCTCGAGCGCGCGCTTGAGATTGCGAGCGTTGTCTCGACTTATCCACAGCCCGCCATGCGCAACGATCGGCTCGCAGCGCTCGCGTCGCCAGCGCTGCCCATCAACGAAGGCCTGCGCTACGAAGTCGAAGTCCACCGCGAATCGATCGCCGACCCGGCGATGGCGCAGTGGCTCACCCGCTTCGCCGCCGGCGAGCGCCCGCAGCCGATCCGCCCGCCCGAATAGCTCTTCGCCACCCGACCGCCGCTAACTCTTCATCTCAAATCGTCGATGAGCGATAATATCGGCAATCCCTTCGCAAGTCCATAGCACATATATGGGGGCAACATGTCGACGAATCTCCTTGGCTCCAAACTACTCGCTCGCATATTCGTACTCGTGGCGCTGGCCCTGGTCATTGGCACGGGCGGACTGTACGCGAATCATGCCGCTGCCGGAGCAAACACGTTCGTTGTCACCAAGGAGGCCGACACGAACGACGGCTCCTGCGACGAAACCGACTGCTCCGTCCGCGAGGCGTTCGTTGCCGCCAACGCGGCGAGCCCTGCCGGCATCGCCAGCGGCCCCGTCATCCAGATTCCGGCCGGCACTTACAAGATCGAGATCTCCGGCGTCGACGAGCAAGCCTCCGCCACCGGCGACTTCGACGTCACCGGCAACCTTACCGTCATCGGCGCCGGGCCGGACGCCACGTTCCTCGACGGGAACAGTCTCGACCGGCTGATCGATGTCCGCGATACCGGCTCCCTCAACATTAGCGGCCTGACGATCCAGCACGGACAGGCGGATGCAGGGGGCACGGCCGGACTGCGTGCGGACGGTCCGCTCGTGATGACGAACGTTCACGTGGTGAACAACACGGCAGACGGAACGAGCGACGATGGCGTGACCGGCGGCGTAACCGTACGGCACGCAGCGCTGATCGTGGACTCGGTTATCTCTGACAACGTCGTGACGGGCAATTCGACGGGTGGGCTGTTTGGCACGGATACATCGAACGTCACAGTCCGGAATACTCTGATCGAGCGCAATAGCGCGACGGGCGACTTTCCCAGCGGCGGTGTCGTCTTGCAGGGCCAGGGTCTCCTCCACAACGTGACCGTCAAGGACAACACCGCCAGCGGCAAGGAACCGCTCGCCGGGCTGTTCATCGGGAAGCTCGCCATTGTAACGATCCGCGGTTCTCTGTTCCTCAACAACGACACGACTGGCGACCTGGGCGTCGGCGGGATCTTCAACCGAGGTCAGCTGACAGTATGGGATACGACGATCGATGGCAACGACGCCGGCAAGGGAGGCGTCGGTGGGCTCATTGGGATCGCAAACGACGACAAGACGAGCACAATCACCCTGCGCAGGGTAACGATCACGAACAACACCGCGCTGGGTCAGACGTCATCGGGGGATCCGGCGACAGGCGGTGCGGCGATCGATGACATGCCAGTCACTATGGGAGAGGTAACGATCGATCACAACTCCGCTCGCGACAATGCAACCGGCGGTCTCAAGTTCTTTGGTGCGAGTCCGGTGCAATTGGATCGCGTACAGATCACGAACAACTCCGCAACGACAGACGCGACCGGCGGCCTGTTCGCCGGCGGCGGGTCCCACGTCACGGTGACGGACTCCTGGATCGATAATAACTCGACGGGCGGGAACGCAACCGGCGGGGCCTACGTGACTGGCAACTCAACGGTCGACCTGAACCGCGTCGCCATTACGAACAATTCGGCAGATGGCGAGCTCGCTACGGGCGGTATAGGAACTTATCAAGCGTCTGCGACCTTGCGAAACGTTACCGTGAGCGGTAACTCTGCAGGCAACGACGCGACCGCCGGAGTGTACGTGGATGGCGGCACGCTGACGATCGACTTTACGACCATAAACAACAACACCGCCGGCAACCAGCTCGGCGTCGGCGGGATCACCAACTACGGGACCGTGAATATCAAGAACTCGATCGTGGGGAACAACCCCGCGCCGGAAAACTGCTATGACGATAACGGCGCACTAACGTCGATTGGCCACAACATCGATTTCGGGAGCACCTGCGGGTTCAACACAGCTACCGACCACTCGAACATCAACCCGAACCTCAGCCCGCTGGCTGATCACGGCGGCTTCAGCCCAACGCACGCCATCGTCGGACCTCCCGCGCTCAATGCCGGCGACTGCGGCTCCGTGATACTCGACCAACGCGTCGTCCCACGCCCGCAGGGAAGCGCCTGCGATATCGGCTCGTTCGAGTTTGGCTCCTTCGCCACTACCACGCGCGAGTGGGGCGACCTCCTGTGTGCTAACGGCGCTGGGCCCGATGATGCGTTAGTGCTGATCGCGCAGGGTGCGGGCATCGCGGCAGCCGGCCCGGCGGGCGCGGCGTGCCCCGGAGTAGGCGATGACACTTACGTCGGAGGTTGGTTCCTGCACAGACCATGGGGCGACTTCAACTGTAGCGGGCTCGTCGACATTCTCGACGCCCTCGCCATCTTGCAAGGCGTGGTGAACATCAGCTACCCGTCGGATACTGCGTGTCCCAAAGTGGGCGACCAGGTGGAGGTAGGTATACCCTGACGAACCGTGAACAACCAACGTCCGCACCTCACGCGTGACGCTGACGGACGTGGCGGTTATCCTCGATAGCGGGCCGGCGCGCCCCCTCTGAGACGCCGGCCGGGAGGATGCTGATGCGCAAGACCGTTTGCTCCGCCGCCATTCTGCTGCTCGTCGTGCTCGCGCTCGTCCTGGCGGGGACCGCGCGGCGGGAGTCTGCGCAGGCCATCGGCTGTAATCCCGGCTCCGTGTGCGTCAACTCAAGCGCAGACCATACCCCCGACGCCTGCGATTCCGAGTGCACGCTGCGAGATGCGCTCAGCTCTGTCGATAACGGCGAGACGATCCAGTTTTCGATTCCCGGGTCCGGGCCGCACATCATCACACTCAACCCCGGGTTGGGCGAGCTAACGATCATCCCAAACAGCGTGACGATTGACGGCTACTCGCAGCCCGGCGCTAAAGCAAACACTGCTCAAAATACATCGACGGAGCTAAAGCCCGGCAACGCCGACATACGGATCGTCCTCGACGGTTCGGACGCGCTGAGTTACGGCCTCTGGGTAAAGGGCAACAACGTGCTCGTTGAAGGCCTGTCGATCGTCAACTTCCACGATGACGGCATCTTCGTATCTACCTTCTCGACGAGTGCCTCGATCCAGGGAAACTACATCGGCGTCATGCCCGACGGGCATACGACAGGTCCGAACGGGATCGGAGTCCACATTCGCAGCAGCACAGGCGGGAACCTCGTGGGCGGGAACCTGCCGGCGCAGCGAAACGTCATTTCTGGAAACAGCGGCGCCGGCGTTTTCGTCACGGGCGGAGACGACAATGAGAACTCTCCCGTCTCGATCGCCGCCAACTTCATCGGAACCGACGCCTCCGGCACAACGGCCGTCCCGAACGACGTTGGCATCAGCATGGCCGGTGGCCCCTTCAGCACCATCGGCGGGAACGGCACCGGGCCAGCTAACCTCATCTCCGGAAACGACCACGACGCCATCGTCCTCTCGACGCCGGACGGGGCGCACATGAACATCAAGGGCAACCGCATCGGCGTCCAGGGCGATGGCACGACGCCCCTCCCCAACGGCGGCGCAGGCGTCCTGCTAGAGCAGGGGGCGTTCGATAACACGATCGGAGGCGAGTTCAACGCCGGCGAGCATAACGTCATCGCCTACAACGGCGGCGCGGGCGTAGCGCTCACGGTGTCCGCCGGCGTCGACAACTACATCGACCCGAACGACCTGTACTCCAACGTAGGACTGGGCGCGGACCTTCTGAACGACGGGCTCCCGCTCGCGAACGACGCGGGCGACGGTGACGGCGGCAACGACGGCGGCTCTGCGCACACGAACCACCTGATGAACTACCCCGTCATCGACAGCGCGAGCTACGACATCCAGACGACGACGCTCACCGTAAACGCAACTCTGGACACGGTGCCGGGCCACTACTACAACATGTTCTTCTTCTGGAACTCTCACTGTGATCCGAGCGGCTACGGCGAGGGTCAGCACTTCCTGGGCAGCCTGGGCGTGAACGGGGACGCCACCATGCCTTACCAGTTCAATCAGGAGATCACGAAGCCGCTGGCCGGCACCGTCTACCTGGTGATGTCCGCTTCCGACCCGGAGAGCAGCTCGGAGTTCTCGCCCTGCTACGCGCTGGATACCAACGTCCCAGTGACACCGTCCCCTCTGCCCACAGATTCGCCGGCGCCGACTCCAACCCCGACGCCGACGCATGCTCCGACACCGACGCCCACGGCGACACCAACCCCAACGCCAACACCCACGCCGACGCCGACACCGTCGGGCGGCGTCACCGCCTCACCAACCGCGCCGCCCGCACCGAAACAGGGCGATACCAACTGCGATGAACAGATCACCCTCGGCGACGTCACGCAGTTCATGGGCTTCTTCGCCAGCGGAGAACGCGGACCCGCTCCCGACGGCTGCCCCGATCCGGGCAACGTCGTCGGCCAGGGCGTGATCAAGTTCCTGGACATGAACTGCGACGGATCGCTCACGCCGTTCGACGCACTGATCGAGCTGATCTCCATCGCCGGCGCCAACGGCCCGCAGATTCCGGGGTCGTGCGCGTTCGTCGGCGAGCGGATCTTCCTGAGCTGATGGACCTCCGCCTGTCCGGTAACGTGGCGATCGTTGCGGGCGCCTCCCGTGGCATCGGAAAAGCAACGGCGCTCGCCCTCGCGGCTGAAGGCGCCCGCATCGTGATGGCGGCGCGCAACGAAGATGTATTGCGTGAGGCCGCGCGCGAAGTCGAAGCGAAAGGCGCGGAGGTGTTCGCGATCGCCTGCGACGTGACAAAGGACGGCGAGTGCGAACGCCTGATCGCCGCTGCGGTTGAACGCTTCGGCAGAATCGACGCTCTGGTCACAAGTATCCACTTCTCGAAGCCCGGCTTCGATGAAGCTACGCTCCGTGAGTCGTTCGAGACACTCCTTCTTCCGGCCGTCCGCCTAACCAACGCCGCAGCCCCACACATGCGCGAGGCCGGCGGGGGCTCGATCGTTCACCTCTCTTCCATCTGGGGGAAGGAAGCCGGCGGCCAGCCCTCGTACAACGCCGTCAAAGCCGCCCTCATCAGCGAATCGAAGGCGATGGCGCGAGCGCTGGCTGCGGACGGCATCCGCGTGAACACCGTCGCCCCCGGCTCGATCAGCCACCCCGGCGGCTCCTGGTACCGTCGCCAGCAAGAGGACCCCGAGAGCATGGCGCGCTTCGTCGCCGAGAACATCCCGCTCGGACGCTTCGGCACGGCAGAAGAAGTCGCGAACGTCGTCGCGTTCCTCTGCTCTCCGCAGGCGTCCTGGATAACTGGCGCGACCATCGTCGTCGACGGCGGCCAGTCTCACTCGAATGCCTGACTTCCACATCCGCGGCTACGAGGCGCGAGACTACGACGACGTCTGGCGCCTCCACCTCGAGGGCGTGCGGCAAACACGAACCATCACGCCGGAACTCCGGGGTTACGACGACGACCTCCGCGACATCGAGACGAACTACCTCGTCGCCGGCTCGAACTTCTGGGTCGTCGAGACGCCGGACGGATTGGCCGGCATGACCGCGCTACAGCGCGTTGATGAACGGGCGGGACGGCTGCGCCGCATGCGCGTGACAACAGCGTGGCGAAAGCGTGGCATCGCGCGGGCCTTGCTCGAAACCGCCGTCGACTTCTCTCGCGCTAACGGCTACCATCGCATGATCCTCGACACAACCGCCCAACAGACAGACGCCCACCGCCTCTATGAGCGCTACGGATTCACCCGGACCGGGGAGCGCATGCTCGGCCCCTTCCTCGTCTTCGACTACGAGATGCCTCTCCGCTAGAGTCCGGTCGAGGCGCCGATCACCCGCCCGATTGCAAACGTCACGGCCGCCGCGGCCGCTGCCAGAGCCACCTGCCGTGCGCCGCTGTAGAGCATGCTCTTTCCGGTAAACAGCGAGACGCCTGCGCCAACACCAAACGTCGCGATAGCGCTGATCGAAGCGCTGATCACGATGACCGGGACAGACGCGCTCCCGAAGAAGAACGGGATCACCGGCAGCAGCGCGCCAAACGCAAACGCGACGAACGATCCCATCGAGGCTCCCCACGGCGAGCCGAGCTCGCTCGGATCGAGCCCAAGCTCTTCACGCACCAGCGTGTTAAGCGCGATGTCCGGGTTTTCCATCAAACGCGCCGCCGTCGCATCAGCCTCGGGCTTCGGCAACCCCTTCGCCTGGTAGATCAGCGAGAGCTCGCGCATCTCTTCGTCTGGCACCGACTCCAGCTCCGCACGCTCAAGCTCGATCTGCCGCTCGAACAGCTCCCGCTGCGCCCGCATCGAAACATACTCGCCCGTCGCCATCGAGAACGCTCCGGCGATCAGTCCCGCCAGCCCGGCCAGCAGCACGAACTTGGCGTCGGTCTGCGCACCCGCGAAGCCCATCACGAGCGCCGTGTTTGACGTCAGCCCATCGCTCACGCCGAAGATGCTTGCTCGCAGCGCGCCGCCGCCACCTGTGCGGTGCCAGCGTTCGCGCGCCATGATCTGCTCGGATGGATCCTTGCTCTTCTCCAACCGCGACATCGTCTTTCGGTGCTCGCGTTCGTCGGGGGCCATCGCCTGCGCCGTCTCATCCTGCGCCATGTAAGCGCCGTACGCCCCCGCCTCCAGCGACCGCACAATCGGCAGCACCGAACGCACGCCAAACACCCGCGCCGCCAGCCCGATCGCGCGCACCTTCAGGCTTGGCCCGTGCTCCCGCGGCACCACGCCCGACTCCCGCAACTTCTTGCGCCAAACGTCCGCGTGACGCACCTCAACTGCCCTCAGCTCATCGAAGATGCGCTTGCGATCTGGATCTCGCTCCGCCGCCAGGAGCATCTCGTACACCGCGATGCCGTCGATCTCATCGTCCAGGTTCGCCTGGTACCGCCGCCGGTCGGCGCTGTCAGTCTGCGGTTCTTGTGTAGTCGTCACGCATCCAGTATAGCGAGGGCACCAGCGGCCTCAAGACGGGCCACACGGCCCCTTCTACACGTGACTCAGCGCCCCGCCCTCAATCCAGATCACCTGCCCCGTCAGATACGCCGACGCGTCCGACGCCAGGTACACCGCCGCCCCCGCGATCTCTTCCGGCTTCGCGAGCCGCTTGTATGGAAGATAGCGTTCGAGCTGCTGCCGTCCCTCGTCGCCACCGATGATGCCCATTCCCTCCGTCCAGCCCGCGCCGATCGCGTTCACGTTGACGCCCTCGCGCGCCCACTCCAGCGCCAGCGCGCGCGTCAGGTTGAGCACGCCCGCCTGTGCTGCACAGTAGGCGGAGCCATTTGTCATCCCGCGCTCGCCCAGAACGGAGGCGACGTTGATGATGCAGCCCGATCCTGCGTGGATCATCCTGCGTCCCGCTTCGCGCGATGCGAGGAACACGCCGCCGAGGTTTACGTTGAGCACTCGCTGCCACTCATCGAACTCGATGGAGACGGCAGGCATCGCGAACGGCAGGTCGTGTGCGTTCACCAGCACATCGAGCTTGCCCAGCTCTTTGTCAGCGCGATCGAACAGCTCCATCACGTCGTTGTAGTTCGCCGCATCAATCGTCTGCGCGAACGACTTCCGGTTGAGCGCCCACATCTCATTCGAGCAGGAGTTCGCAATCACTTCTTCCGATTGCGCGCGCGTCGTCGTCGCGACAGCGACGTCGGCGCCCGCCTCGGCGAGGGCGACGGCGATCGCGCGACCGATTGAGTTGGAGGCACCGATGACGAGCGCGGACTTGCCGTCCAGGGAGAACTCGCTCGTCATTGCCATGTTTCCTGTGGTAGCTGGATTTGGGGTGCGAAGCCCGTCGGCGCGTGCCCGCCCGCCAGTCCGCCGCCGTCCAGCACGATGATCTGGCCGTTCATGTACGACGTCAGGCCTGAGGCCAGGAACACACACAGCGGGCCGAGCTCTTCGTCTTTGCCGAGGCGCCCCATCGGCGTGAACTTCCCGCCGCGCCAGAACTCGACCGCCGCCGGTATGTCGTGCGGAAACAGCCCCGGCGCGATGAGGTTCGCCTGGATGTCGGGCGCGTACGTCATCGCCAGCGCGCGCGTAAAGTTGATCAGGCCCGCCTTGGCGCTGGTATACATGAAGTTGTTCCGCCCTGCGCGCAGCCCAAACCCGGACGTTACGTTGATTATCTTCCCGGCTCCCACATCCCGCATGTGGGGGATGACGGCGCGCGAGCAATACACCGCGCCCGTCAGATTCGTGTCGATGCCGATGCGCCACTGCTCGTCCGTGATCTTGTCGAGTGTGTTGCCCATACCGTCGGTCGCGCCGCCCGCGTTGTTCACGAGAATATCGATCCGTCCGAACGCATCTATCGTCGTCTGGACCATCGCCTTGACCGCTGACGAGTTGGTGACGTCGCAAGACACCCACTCGCAGCGGCGGCCCTTCGCCTTCACGTGGTCCGCCGTCTCTTCGATCTGTACGTGCGTACGCGCTGTCGCCACGATGTTCGCGCCCGCGTCAGCAAGCGATAGCGCCATCGCGCGGCCGAGTCCACGCCCGGCACCCGTGACGATCGCGACTTTGCCGTGGAGGTTCAGCTTGTCGAGGATGCTCATCTACGCCTCTTTGCCGGCCTTCGCGCCGCGCCCATCTCCGAAGCGGTTGTCGCGCCACTCCAGAGCTGCCTTCAGCCCCTTCTCCTTCGCCATCTGGTAGAACTCGGTCACAACCGGCGCCTGCCGCGCGATCGCGTCGCGCTCCGTCGCCAAACGCTGCATCGTCTGCGCGCCCATCAACTCCAGCGCCATATTCACGATCCGCTTGTTCGCCGCGAGGAGATCGACGTCGATCAGCGCCATCCGCCCCGCGAGGTCATCCAGCTCCGCATCGAGCCGCTCACTCGGCACGGACTTCAGCACAAGGCCGATGCGCTCCGCTTCAGCTCCCGAGATGGTGTCGCCCGTCAGCAGCAGGCGCTTTGCCCACTGCGGGCCGACGAGATACGTCCACATGTGGTTGACGGGAGACCCCAGCACCCGCACCGGCGGATAGCCGATCTTCGCGTCGTCCGCGGCGATCACGATGTCGCATAAGAACGCAACGTCCGTCCCACCCGCGAGGCAGTGCCCGTGAATCCCGGCTATCACGGGCTTGTGCATCTCCCAGAGCGTGTTCCGCATCCGCGTCGCCTGCTCCAGGCCCCAGATGTCACGCTCCATCGTGTGCTGTCCGGAGGCGTGGGTCATCCCTTCGCCGCGCGGCGGCTCGATGTCGTAGCCGGCGGAGAACGAGCGTCCCGCGCCGCGCAGCGTAACCACATGCACCGCCGGGTCGCGGTCCGCCTGCCAGAGGGCCCGCTGAAGCTCCTCCTGCATCTGCCAGGAGATCGCGTTCAGCTTCTCCGGGCGGTTCAGCGTGATGCGCGCGACTCCGCCGTCCGGCTCGTAAACGATCGTTTCGAAAGACATAGCCGCCTCCTTGCGAAGCCCCTCGCTCCGCGCGGCCAAGCTTATCCCGTACCTACGTCCCCAGCAACCGCCGCCATCACATCCACCGTCACCGTCGCATCCACGAAGACACCCTCGCCCATGCGCTTCATATCTTTGCGGGCGTGGCGCTCAAACAGCTCGCGAGCGGTGGCATCCTCGACGCACGAGACGGCCGCCTCGATCCCACCCATCTCCTTCGACAGCTGGCGCACCATCACCCGCACCGCCGCCTCGTTCGTGCCATCGATCGCCTGCGAGAGCGCCCCAACGCGGCGGGCCAGCCGCTGCACCTCAAACGCGCTCTTCGCATCACTCTTCGAGCTCACCAGCGCCAGCCGGGCGCCAGCCTTCGTCAACGCGGTGACGACGTCACGCCCGCGCTCAGTCTCAGCACCAAGAACCAGGACGCGACGGTCGTCGAGCGCGGGCAACGCCTAGACCGCTGCCGGCAGCGGCGCCTCGTACAGGTGGTGCACGGAGTGCATCACGCACAGCGTCATAATCAGGTCCGACGCCGTGATCGGCATGCCGAGGAACGTGTGCTTGCCCTCCAGCTGCTCGTCGGACAAACCCTTCACCCAGTCGGATAGCTTGCTGTAGTTGCCCGTAAGCGCCGCCACGATCTGCTTCGTGTCCATCGCCGCCATCGACTTCACGCCCTGGTCGTTGACCGCCGCGATGTCCAACCCACCGACGACGTCCGCATCCGCCGGCGCCCCGATCATCGCCGGCCCCATCGCCGGGATCATCCCTGCCACCACGGCGACGTGCGTGAACATCTCTTTCGGCGTCCAGCCTTGCGGGCGCTTCGTGTCCCACTGGTCGAGGCCATCGAGCATCCCCGCGACCCGCTTCGCCTGCTCCGGTACAAACTTGAAGCCCCCCATCAGTTCTTCTCGTGTTGCCATGTCGCCCTCCTTCTTGCTGGTCGATATCGCGCGCATTCTAGCACGCGCTTACATACACTGTGAATGTGATGGGTGTCACCCTCGCCCGCTAAGTTAGCGCTGCGCCTGGGCTTCGTAGGATCGGACGGCGGCTGCGACCCCAGCGCCGCGCTCGAGCTTGTGGCCCTGCTTGAGGAACCCGTCCTCCATTGCGAACAACAGGCTCAGCACGTTTGTCTCTGTCGAGCCGTACCCCATCAGTCCGATGCGGAAGATCTTGCCCTGCATCGGCCCGATGCCGCCGCCGATCTCGATGTTGTGGTCGTACAGCAGCCCCTGGCGCAGCTTCATGTCGTCGACGCCGTCGGGGACGCGGACGGTAGTGAGCGGCGGCAAGCGGTACCCCGCCTGTGCGTGCAGCGTCAGGCCCATCGCCTCGAGCCCGGCGGCGAGGGCATTGGCGTTTCGCTTGTGGCGTGCGATCCGCGCCTCCATCCGCTCTTCGAGAACGATGCGCAGGCCTTCCCTTAGCGCGTAAAGCATCGTCATCGGCGGCGTGTGGTGGTACATGCGCGTGCCGCTGCCGCTCCAGTACCGCCCCAGCATCGCCAGGTCGATGTAGAAGCTGCGCACGGGCTCGGTTCGCTTCTCGACGACTTCCATCGCCGCCGCGCTCATCGTCAGCGGCGACATTCCCGGCGGTGCCGAGAGACACTTCTGCGTGCCGGAGTAGCAGACGTCCACTCCCCACTCATCGATCAGTAGCTCGCACCCCGCCAGGCTCGTGACCGCGTCGGCGAGGAGGAGTGCACCCTGCTCGTGCGTGATCTTCGATATCTCCTCCAGCGGTTGGAGGATGCCGGTGCTGGTTTCGCCGTGGACGATGCAAACGACCTTCACCTGGCCGCCGGCGTTGCGCAGCGCCTCGCGGATCTGGTCCGGCTCGATGATATTCCCCCACTCGGCCTCGACGACGATGACGTTGGCGCCGCAGCGCTTCGCCATGTCCACCATCCGCGTCCCAAAGAAGCCATTCACGCAAACGATGACGTTGTCTCCCGGCTCGACGACGTTGTAGATGCCCGCTTCCATGCCGCAGGTTCCCGTGCCGGAGATCGCCATCGTCATGTCGTTCTCCGTGCGGAAGATCGTGCGCAGCGGCCGCTGCGTGTCATCGATGAGCTGGATGAACACCGGATCGAGATAGCCGATGACAGGCGCCGTCATCGCCCGGTAGACGCGCGGGTGCACGTTCGAAGGCCCCGGGCCGAGCAGGTTGCGCTGAGGTACGACAAGTTCGCCGAGTGATTCGCCTGTGGTCATAGTGCGCCCTACTTTACCACCGCACCGGCGCCGCGCGAACGACCCCTACGGTTTCTGCCACCGCAACACTGGCTTCCGCGCCGCCGTCGCCTCGTCCAGCCGCCGCAGCGGCGCTGTGTATGGCGCCCCCTTCACCAGCTCCGGCGAATCGATCGACTCCCGGTCGATCGCCAGCATCGCCTCGCAGAACGCGTCCAGCGCCTCGATGCCCTCCGTCTCCGTCGGCTCGATCATCATGGCCTCGTCCACGATCAGCGGGAAGTAGATCGTCGGCGGGTGGAAGCCGTAGTCGATCAGCCGCTTCGCGATGTCCAGCGTCTTCACCCCGCGTCCCTTCTGCCGGCTCCCCGAGAGCACGACTTCGTGCATGCAAGTCCGGTTCACCGCCAGCTTGTACTTCTCCTTTAGCCGCGCCTGCACGTAGTTCGCGTTGATGACGGCGTTTTCGCTGATCGCCCGCAGCCCTGGCCCGCCCATCGACTTGATGTAGGTGAGGGCTCGCAGCAGGACGCCAAAGCTCCCGTGGAACGCCATCGTCTTCCCGATGCTCTTCTCCGGCCGCGCGAATCGATACGTCTCGCCATCCTTCTCGACCACCGGCGCCGGAAGATACGGCGCGAGATGCGACTTTACGCACACCGGCCCCGCCCCCGGGCCACCGCCGCCATGCGGAGTCGAGAACGTCTTGTGCAGGTTCAGATGCACGACGTCGAACCCCATGTCGCCGAACCGCGCGCGCCCGAGGAACGCGTTCTGGTTCGCGCCGTCGCCGTACAACATCGCCCCGTGCTCGTGCGCGATCTGCGTGACGCGAGCGATGTGCGAGTCGAACAACCCGAGCGTCGACGGCAGCGTTATCATGATCGCGGCGACCGTTTCGTCAAGGTTGGCGACGAGGAAGTCGATGTCGGCGTTCCCGCCCAAGTCGGACGGCACCGAGACGACTTCGAAGCCAGCCATAGCAGCGGTCGCTGGGTTCGTGCCGTGCGCGGAGTCGGGGACCAGCACCTTGCGGCGGGCGGTGTCTCCGCGAGCGAGGTGGTACGCCTTGATCATCAGTATCCCGCAAAGCTCGCCCTGGGCCCCCGCCGCCGGCGCTAGCTTTACAGCGTCCATGTCCGTGACCTGGGCGAGCGTCTCCTGCAACTCGAATAGCACAGCGAGCGCGCCCTGCGACGTCTCGACCGGCTGCTGCGGATGCGCCTCCGCGAACCCCGGCAGCCGCGCGATATCTTCATTCACCTTGGGGTTGTACTTCATGGTGCACGACCCGAGCGGATAGAGCCCGGTGTCGATGCTGTAGTTCAGCCGGCTAAGCCCGACGAAGTAGCGGATGACGTCGTTCTGCGCCATCTCCGGCAGCGTGAGGTCTTCCCGCAAGAAGCGCTTATCCGGCAGCGGCGCCGCCGGCACGTCGAGCGCGGGGAGGATTACGCCGGTACGTCCCGCCTTGCTGCGGTCAAACGTAAGCCGCTCGCCGAGGTCATCTCGCGCGGGGCCCGGGTGCGAGTCGCTAGAGGCCGTTCGGCCGACGTGTTCTTCGGTCATCGTCATGTCGTTCGAACCTCTGGGGGTTGGCTGTTCGTGGGATGGTCGCTGTCAACGAATGAGGAGACCGAACTAACGAATCGGTGCTCCGGCGGCACCCAAACATAGCGCTTGATTCGGTCTCGCCATGGCGCGATGTTCGTTGGGGCGAACACGCGCCTGTACTCCAACAGCTTTCGTCCAAAGTTCAACAAGAGACCGACTGATTTCCCGGTCGCACAGAGATACGTGATCACCTGGGCGACTTCCTCGTTCGTCAGAAGATGGGAAAACGCCTTCTCTTCGACCACAAGTTCGTCCTCAACCAAGTGATCGAGGTAGACGAGTCCGAGATACTTCCCGTCGTCCGCAATTCCGACCGTCTGTTCAGCTACGAACGAAAGCCCTGTGTTCTGCATTTCGATAGAAAGTGCGTTTTGGTAGACAGCTTCTTTCAGGCCCGGACCCAGGCGATTGTGCCCGCGCATCGCGGCGCTAATCACCGGATACGTTAGTCGGTCCGAGGAGTTTATTCGGTAATTCGTTCTCCTATTCGTTGACAGCCCCACACCGCGCATCCTGCACCCAACGCTGCCAATTCCCAACACCCGAATGTCACTCTTTTCCATCACTCCAAACTTACTCATCGTCCCACCTCCGCCAGCGCGTCCCGCAGCCGCTCGATCTCCTCGCGCGTATTCATCTCCGTCACGCAGATCAGCATCCCGTTCTCGACCTGGTCCGACACATCGAGCCCGCCGATGATGTCTCGCGACAACAAGTGCCTATCGATTTCCGCCGGCGGGATCGGGCAGAGCACAACAAACTCCTTGAAGAACGGCCTCGTCGCATTCACCTCGTACCCGGGCAGCGCGCCGATGATCTGCGCCGCGTAGTGCGCTTTGTGATAGCTCACCTCCGCCACCTGCCGCAGGCCGTGCTTGCCCACCGTGGCCAGATATACCGTCGCGGCAAGCCCGACCAGTTGTTGGCTTGTGCAAATGTTTGATGTCGCGCGTTCTCGGCGAATGTGCTGCTCGCGCGTCTGCAGCGTCAGCACGTAAGCCGTCCGCCCGTCCAGGTCCGTCGTTCGGCCAACGATGCGGCCGGGCATCTGTCGCACAAAGTCGCTCTTGCAAGTAAACAGCCCGATGTACGGCCCGCCGAAGTTCGGCGCCCAGCCAAAGCTCTGCCCTTCGGCCACCGCGATGTCCGCACCGTAGTCGCCCGGCGGCGCCAGCATCCCCAGCGAGATCGCATCCGCGGCGACAACGTACAGCGCGCCAGCCGCATGCGCCGCCTCGCCCAGCGCATGCACATCCTCCAGCTCTCCGAGGAACCCCGGCTGCTGCACCGCGAGGCACGCGTGCTCCGAGGTCAGCTCGTCCGGCTCGATCACGTCGACCTGCAGCTCCGGCCCGAACGCGTACGTCCGAACCACATCGAGGTAGGCCGGGTTCACGCTGCGGTGCACGGCGATGCGGTGACGCCCGGTCAGCCGGCAGGCCATCACGCAGGCCTCCGCCAGCGCGCTCGCGCCGTCGTACATGCCCGCGTTCGCCACATCCATCCCCATCAACTCGCACGTCATCGATTGCAACTCGAACATCGTCTGCAGCGTGCCCTGGCTTATCTCCGGCTGGTACGGCGTGTACGCGGTGTAGTACTCGCTCCGCCCGACGATGTGCGACACCGTACTGGGAACGAAGTGCCGATACGCACCGCCCCCAAGGAAGAACGCGGTTCCGTTCCCCGCAACCTTGTTCTTGTGCGCAAGGTCGGACAACTCGCGCGTCAGATCAAACTCACTCGGCGCCTCCGGCAGGTCGAGTCCATCGATCCTGAACTCCGCGGGAATGTCCGCGAACAACTCATCAACCGTCGCGACGCCAATCACCGCGAGCATCTTCTCGCGGTCTTCGTCTGTATTCGGAATGTACGGGTGCGGGCTCGACGACATCACTCAGCCGCCGTCCGCAGAAACTCTTCGTAGTCGTCCGACGACATCAACGCGTCCACCTCGCGCGCATTCGAGAGCCGCACGCGGATCATCCAGCCGTCGCCGTACGGATCATCGTTCACCCACTGCGGACTGCCCTCCAGCCCCTCGTTGCGCTCGACAACCTCGCCCGACACCGGCGCAAACAGTTCGGACACCGCTTTCACCGACTCGATCTCGCCAAACTTCTCGAGCGCCGTAACGGCCGTTCCCGACACGGGCATGTCGACGAAGACGATGTCGCCGAGCTGGTCCTGCGCGTAGTCAGTGATGCCGACGGTCCCAACGTCACCGTCGAGCTTCACCCACTCGTGCTCTTTCGTGTACTTGCGGTCTGGGGGGCTGGCCAAATCGATCTCCTTACTTCTTCTTCGGTCTCTTGTAGAACGGCCGCGGGACAATCTCCGCCGGCAACACCCTTCCGCGCACGTCGACGTCGATTCGCGTGCCTTCGGCCATTGCTCGTGGGACGAATCCCATCCCAATGCTAGTGCCAAGCGTCGGCGAAAACGTCCCGCTCGTCACAATGCCAACATTCTGGCCGCCGCTGACTATCGCGCACCCGTGCCTCATGACGCCGCGGTCCAGCGCCCTCAAGCAGACCAGCGTCCGTTCCACGCCTGCCTTCGCGATATGTTGCAGCGCCGTCCGCCCGAGGAAGTCCGCCCCGTCGTCAAACGTCACCACCCAGTCCAGCCCGACTTCGAGCGGGTTCGTTTCCTCGTCCATATCGTTGCCGTAGAGCAGCAGGGCCGCCTCCAGCCGCAGCGTATCGCGCGCGCCAAGGCCGACGGGCGTGATCTCCGCCTCGAGTAGCTCACGCCATAAGTCGGGCGCTGCCTCTGCTCCGATCACCAGCTCCAGTCCGTCCTCGCCGGTATAGCCGGTGCGCGACGCGAAGAGGCGATGGCCGCGCCAGTCCGTCTCCGCACAGTGCCGTGGCTTGATCGAGCGCACGAAGTCTCCGCCCATCCGCTCGATCGCCTCGGGGCCCTGCACCGCGATCATCGCCGTCGATTCGTAGCGATCCACGAGGCGCGCGTTGAAGTTCGCGATGTGTCCCTCCATCCACGCCTTCATCTTCGGCGCGTTCGAGGCGTTAACGACGATGAGATACCGCTCCGGGTCTAGCGAGAAGACGTAAACGTCGTCCAGGATCCCACCGGCTTCATTGCAGGCTGCGGCGTAGTGCCCTTCGCCCGGCGCCAGGCGAGCCATGTCCCACGTACAGATGTAACCGAGGAAACGAGCGGCGTCCTGACCGTGCACCTCGAAGCGCCCCATGTGCGACACATCGAACATCCCCGCGCGCTGGCGCACAGCGTTGTGCTCTTCGATCACGCCGGTGTACTGAACCGGCATCTCCCACCCAGCGAACGGCACCATCCGCGCGCCCAGCCGCACGTGCTCGTCGTACAGCGGCGTGTGCAGCAACGTGCCGGTTTCGTGTGCCATTTCCTTATTGTGCCCCTTGGTCGGAGGCGAATAAGCTCCTGCTGCGCCTCGGTAGCTCAATCGGACAGAGCGCGGTGATGACTACGCCGAAGATGCGGGTTCGAGTCCCGCCCGGGGCGCCTCCGACCTGTCGCTTAAGCAGCGATTTCGTCGGCTGACAATGGTAAGATTGTCTCGGCGTAGTCATCGGCTCATCCATTGAGCAGACCGGGAGACGGAGCGACTCTTCGGGGCCGCTCCGTTTTTCTTTGACGATCATGCGTCCACTCCGTTTTCTTCTACCGGCTCCCAGTGCCGCAGCTTCCCCTCTGCTCGCAGGCGGCCGACGCCGGGGTAGTCGTGGTGCACCGACACAATCGTCGCGTTCTTTTCCAGCGACTTCGCCACAAAGCGCTTCTTCGTCTCCAGCGAAACCACCGGCATAATATCGAACGCGCTGATCCAAGCGAGGCGTTCCAGCTGCACGGGGTGCTGCGAAAGCTCGCCGATATACAGCGCGTAGTCGCCGCCTGACTCCACTTCGACGACGGCGTGGTCTTCCGTGTGGCCGGGCGCCAACACCATGCGCATGCCGGGGACGACGTCAGCATCGCCATCGACCAGCTCGACCTGCTTCGCAGCGTCCAGCGGCTCGAAGTTCTCGGCGAGGTAGGTCCCGCGCGTCCGGTCGTTCGGGTGCATGGCCGCGTCCCACTCGCCCTTCTGGATGAGGTAGCGCGCTCGGGGGAACGCGGGGCGCACGGCGCCGTCGTCGTTCCAAGTGTTGCCACCGCAGTGGTCGAAGTGCAGGTGCGAGTTGATCACCACGTCGATGTCTCCCGGCGCGATTCCCTCGGCGTGCAAATTGCCCATCAGCGTGCCGGCCTCGATGCCCATTGCCCCGGGCGCGCGGTACGGCTTCGTCCCACAGCCGGTGTCGACTAACACGGTCTTACCGGCCCCCCGTATGACCAGCGAGTTGAGGCCGACCGGCAGGCGGTACTTCTCGTCCATGTTCGGGACGTAGGGCTCCCACATCACGCGAGGCACGAGGCCGAACGTGGCGCCGGCGTCCTGACGGATCGTGCCGTCAGACACGACCAGTAGCTCGAAATTGCCGATGCGAAACCAGTGACCCACGGGCAAATACCTGAGAACTCCTCCAAAACGGGCGACAGCGTCAGGTTCGCATGGGCCATAAGGCCGGTCAACCCAGATATCCCCACGCGATGTGGAAGGCGTGTTACGTCTGCTATCCTTTTCTCCTAATGGCTACGAAGCGCGCCGAAGACATGCCCAAGGCCTACGACCCACATTCCGTGGAGGCCGTTCTCTACCAGATGTGGATGGACAAGGGCTACTTCCGCCCGCGCGAAAACCCCGATCGCGAGCCGTTCTGCATCATCATGCCGCCGCCTAACGTGACCGGTGAGCTGCACCTGGGCCACGCCATCACGGCCACCATCGAGGACACGCTCACCCGCTGGCACCGCATGCTGGGCGACCCGACGCTGTACCTGCCCGGCGTCGACCACGCCGGCATCGCCACGCAGAACGTCGTCGAGAAGCAGATCGCCAAGGAGGGGATGAGCCGATTCGACCTGGGTCGCGAGCAGTTCGTTGAGCGCGTCTGGAAGTGGGTAGGCCAGATTC
>JBGPBZ010000012.1:0-35111 GCA_041481535.1 Dehalococcoidia bacterium
ACGAATTCGAGGTTCGTCATATAGTACGTGGTCTCTTTTCCCGAGGTAGCACTCGCAACCGTCACCGTTTCCATGTATCCGCGCGCACCTTCGATCCCGGTTACAGCCCACTCTTCCGCAGAATTGATGGTCGATTCGCCAGACACTTGTCCCGCCCATGTCAGCAGGCGATCGAAGCGGTCCGTCATCGCGCGTGTGGCTTCATCCGCACTCCCAAAAAGCGCGAGGTCGACTGAACCGTCGAAGACAGGTGAGGCCTGCGTACCGTCCCCGAAGTCCTGATACTCTTCCGCGATCCAATGAAGCTTGTCCATCTCGGCGACTTGCCAGTCGCCATCGAATCCCTCGGTCGCAATGTAGTCGCGCGTTAGTGGCTTACTATCGTTCGCGTCGTACGGCAATGAGACGTCACCTACCGTCACGGCAGAGCCCGGCAGCAACAGTCGGCCAAGATCTGAAGCGCCGAGGGCGGGAGCTGCTGAAGTCGTCGCGGACTGGGTCGGAGAGTCGGTTGGGAAGGCGGCGACTTTCTCGTCACCGCCGCAAGCGGTCAGCGGCGACGCCAGGGCCGCGCAGGCGATCGTCATCAATAGCAATCGTGAGCGGTTCATAACAATTCCTCGGATACTCAGCACGGTCCACGCGTCAAGACGCCCGGCCTCTCGCCTGCGTTACTGCCGCTATCTGTGGTGCACCTCTGTTATAATTGGGGTGAGCCCCTGAGCGGGGGCCGTTTTATGTTCGGAACAGACACCATGTTCGACAAACTCGCATCCATACGCAAACGGTACGAAGAGCTCGGCGAGCAGATGGCCGACCCAGAGGTGGCCGGAGACTACGAACGCGTCCAGAAACTGGCCCGCGAACACTCCCAGCTCGGCGAAATTGTCCGAATCGGCGACGAGTATACCAAGCTGAAGGACTCTATCTCCCAAGCCCATGCCATTGTCGACGAAGGCAGCGACGCCGAGTTCGTGGCGCTCGCCCGTGAGGAGATCGCGGCCGCGGAGTCGCGTATCGCCGAGCTCGAAGTCAAGCTCCGCCGCGCGCTCATCCCGAAGGGCCCTTACGACGACAAAGACGTCATCGTCGAGATACGCGCGGCTGCCGGCGGCGACGAAGCCGGCCTCTTCGCCGGCGACCTCTTCCGTATGTACAGCCGCTATGCCGAGCGCCACGGTTGGGCCGTCGAAATCATGGATTCGCACGCAAGCGATCTCGGCGGCTTCAAGGCCATCGTCTTCGAGGTGAGCGGCCAGGGCGCCTACAGCCGCCTTAAGTACGAAAGCGGCGCCCACCGCGTGCAGCGCGTCCCGGAGACGGAAGCGCAGGGCCGCATCCATACGTCGACGGCCACCGTGGCGGTGTTACCTGAAGCGGACGAGATCGACCTCCACATCAACGCGAACGACCTGCGCATCGATACGTACAACGCCGGTGGCGCTGGCGGCCAGAACGTCCAGAAAAACGACAACGCCGTTCGCATCACTCACATCCCCACCGGAATCGTCGCTACGTGCCAGGATGAGCGGTCACAACTCAAGAACCGCAACAAGGCGATGGCCGTTCTGCGCGCCCGCCTCCTCGACGTCCAGCAGCGGAAGCAGCGCGAGGAGATCGACTCGACTCGCAAGTCGCAAGTCGGCACCGGTGACCGCGCCGAGAAGATCCGCACCTACAACTTCCCGCAGGACCGCATGACCGACCACCGACCGCCGTACACCCGCCACAACCTCCCGACTCTGCTGGACGGCGATCTCGACGACGTGATCGACGCTCTCCAACAGATGGAACAGGCGGAGATTCTCGAGGCACAGCTCGCGTGACGATAGCCGGCTCTAAACCGATCACGATCCAGGAAGCACTCGTCGATGCCCGCCACATGCTGTCTGGTGAAGAGGCCAGCCTGGAGGCAGAAGTTCTTCTCATGCACGCGCTCGGCATCGACCGCGCGCGCCTCTTCCAGCGTCTCGGCGACCAGCTCACCGGCCAAGATTCCGCGGTATTCGCCGGCCTCCTCGCCCGCCTACGCGCCCACGAACCGCTCGCATACATCATCGGCCACCGCGAGTTCTTCGGTCTCGACTTCGAAGTAACGCCGGCCGCGCTCATCCCACGGCCCGAGACCGAAACACTCGTCGAACTTGCCATCGCGTTCGCCCGCGAGCGTTTCGGCGAACAGCCGATCACAATCGCTGACATCGGAACCGGCTCCGGCATCATCGCCGTCTCCCTCGCGACCGCACTCGCAAATGCTCACGTTATCGCAACGGACGTCACACCCGACGCGCTCGCGCTCGCTCGCCGCAACGCCGTGCGCCACGCTGTGTCAGATCGCATCGATTTTCGCCAGGGCGATCTGCTCGAACCACTCGATACGCCGGTGCAGATCGTCGCCGCGAACCTGCCCTACGTCACGACGGAGCAGTGGGAGACGTCGCCGCCCGAGATCCGGGACCACGAGCCGCGCCTCGCCCTCGACGGCGGGCCCGACGGCCTCGACGTCATCCGCCGTCTCATCGAATCGCCGGATCACCTCGCGGATGGCGGCGCCCTCTTCGGCGAGATTGGCGATTGGCAGGGCAATGAGGCGCGCGAACTAGCTGCACGGGCGTTTGGGAATGCACGCGTCGATGTGTACCCTGACCTCGCCGGGCGCGACCGCGTGCTCGCCGTAATTACCGGCTAGTCCGCCAGCAAGTCCTCCTTTGCCCGGAGCCCGCGGAACGTAACCGCGAACATCACGCGCGGCTCTATAGACGCGAACGGCGCCGATTCCCAGTAGCCCCAGCTGTCCCATTGCGGGCCGTAGACCTCGCGCAGCACATCCTTGAACCCATCGTACCGGCCGCTCGACTTGTCGATCTCGCGCGCCATCCCGTGCACAGTCACCGCCAGCTCTTCACCACGCGTGTGCGTCGCGCTCACCTGGGGACGGGCGCGGACGTGCCGGAACCGCACCGACTTCTCGCTCGACCCGAACCACAGCAGGCCCTTGTAGAAGACGCCGTCGACCGGACTGACGATCGGCTCGCAGCGGGCGGTGACCGTTGCCAGGCTGAGAAGCGTCATCCCCTGCAGCTCCCGGCACACGTCCTCCGCCGACAACCTTCGCTCCGGCGTGATGATCGAGCGCAGATGCTCGCCCGACCGCTCATAGCTCTCGTCGAGGAGCCTCTGTAGCCGCTCGATGTCTTCTGGCGACTCGTGCATCGTTAGATGGTCGTCGCTTCGACTGGCTCTGCCGACCGCTTGAATGTGAAGAAGATGTCGCCCGGGCTCACTCGCAGCGCCACAGCCATCAGCGGTCCCGTAAGCAAGTAGGGCAGCGCCTCCATCACGTGCGCGACGATCGCGAATGCGGCCGCCTGAGACTTCCCGACGCCAAACGCCACCATCAGGCCTGTGATCGCTACCTCGAACACGCCAAGGCCAGCCTGTGTGAACGGAAGCGAGACTGCCACCGTCGCCGCTACCACGACGAGCAAATACACCGCCGGGTTCAGGTCGATACCCAGCGCTCGCCCGCACGCGTAGTACACGACCGACTCCGTCAGCCACGCCGCGACGGAAGATACCGACACGATTGCCAGCGACTTCCTGTCCCGGAACGCCTGCAGACCTGTGCCCACGGACCGCAGTTGCGCAAAGATCCACGCGCGCACTTTCCCCTCCGGCGAGGGGATGGTCGCGCTTGTTCGCGCCAGCCACCGCGCGCCGGCAATCCCCCCTATCAGCACGGCGATGTAGAGCACCGCCAGCGGCCAGAGGAAATGCGCGTCGTCGAACAGGATCATGCCAATGACCAGGAATGCACTAAAGGCAACGATGTCCATCAGCTTCTCTGAGAGGATCGTCGCTAGCACCTGCGGCAGTTCCAGGCCCGTACGCTTTCGCAGCACCTGCATCCGGACGAACTCGCCCGCGCGCAACGGAAGCGCGAGGTTGCAGGCAACGCCGAGGATCGCGACGGCCCACAGAAACCAGACGCTCACCCGCCTCATCGGCCGGAAGAACTCCCGCCAGCGGATCGCCCGGAAGTAGTCTGAAAAGAGGTTCGCCGCGAACGCCAGAGGCAGCCACCAGAACTCCGCGTCCCTGAGGTCGTCCCGCACCTGCCCGATATCGACCCGCCACAGCAGCAGGGCGAGCAGAGCCGCCGCAAATGCGACCTGGAAAATGAGCTGGAGATACGGCGCCGATCGCCCCAGCCACCCAGGACTCGCCGGCGCGACGATCTTGCCTTCTAGCTCCACGCCGTCATTGTAGGCGGGCGGCACGTTGCCCGATACCGTCACCGCGGGAGCGCCCCGTCTGCCTCCGTCACGCTTGCCGTGAGTGCACCGGTTATGTCGCGCTCTTCGTTGGTTCCACCTTCGCCCTGCGTGTAGTATGTCAGCGCTCCGATAACACGGCCGACACGCACCACCCGCGCATCCAGCGTGAACGTTAAGTCATCGCCGGGCAGGCTGACCTTCGCTTGCAACTGGTAGAACCGCGAACCATCGGCCGTCGTCTCGGGCTGCTCCACCAAGGTGACGTCAACGCTGGCAAGGAAGCCCAGGTGTATGCCCAGCGCCGAAAGTTGGTCGTTCGCGATGTTCTCCACAGCCGACTTGTAGTCGTCCGCGCAGCGATTGAGGGTATCGTGCGTACCATCGACGTCCTTCTGCGCCTCGTCCGTCGTCCGGTAGATCGCGCCGTACGAAGTCACCTGCTTGCCGCTGTTGTGAAAGTGCGGCCCGGGCGCTGTGACAAACGCGCTGGGGAACGCCACGTGAAGATCGAAGATGTTGCAGTCGGGAGGCAGCTCCACGCTCTGTGTGAGATCGGTCTCGCCCTCCGCTGCCTGCTCCCAGGCACCCGACATGTCGCTTAGAACCAGGGGCACACTCGGAGCTTGCGCCTGCGCCGCAGTCTCGAAGTCCGGCGTCGGCGTAGGGGTGCCGGCCGATCCACCACCACACGCGAACATGGCAAGCGAACAGAGGGCGACAGTGACGAGGATCGAGAGCTTCCGCACCCCTCTATCTTAGACAAACGGAAGCGGCACCCATCTCACCAGCTCTGCCTGCCCGACGCAACCTCAATGCTGGATCCCGCTGCCCATGCGGTATTCCACGTGTTAGGCAGACCGTATCTCCCGAACCGTTACGTCTGCGCGTTCGCGCTTGCCGGCGAGATTACAAGCGCATAACGATTGACCTCGCGCTATACTTGGCGCCACGCACAAAGGAGGCCCACGATGAGTCAGCAAGACACACCCCGGCTGCTCGATATCGCCGCGGCACGCGGACTGCCGCCGGAGCAAGCCGGCTTCTTCTACCTCGGCCCGTCAAAGCAAGTCGCCGACGGGGTCGTTTTCCTCTCGTCTTTCGCCAACGTTATCGCATTCACCGGCGACACCGGCGTCCTCCTCGTCGATACCTCCACTGAGCGTTTTACGCCACGAGTCTTAGAGGATCTGAGGGAGAACTACTCGAAAGCGCCGATCGAAGGCGTAGTCTACACGCACGGCCACGTCGATCACGTCACCGGCGCCGACAAGATCATCGAACACTCCGAGTCGCGCGGCGACTGCCGTCCGCGCATCATAGGGCACAAGCTCGTCGCCCCCCGCTTCGATCGCTACCGGCTGACCGCCGCCCACAACGACCACATCAACCGCATCCAGTTCAACCTGCCGCCGGAGATCAAGCCCTTCACCGACGCCGCACTCACGTACCCCGACGTCGAATACGACAACGGCCTGCACACGCGCATCGGCGGCATGGTCTTCGAGTGCCACCACGCCCGCGGCGAGACGGACGACGAGACCTGGGTCTGGCAGGCAGACTCTCGTGTCCTCTGCACCGGCGACACTTTCGTCTGGTGCTCGCCCAACGCCGGCAACCCTTATAAGGTCCAGCGCTACGCCAAAGACTGGGCCGACGCGCTCGAAGAGATGGCCGCGCTCAAACCGGCGCACCTGCTCCCCGGCCACGGCCCAGCAATGTCCGGCGAAGGCCAGATCGAGGAAGCGTTACTCTCAACGGCACACTTCCTGCGCTCAATCCACGACCAGGTCGTCTCAGGTATGAACCAGGGCAAGTGGCTGGAAGACATCATGCGCGACATGGACTGGCCTGCCACCGACAAGCCCTGGCTCCAGCCGATCTACGACCACCCGCAGTTCATAGCCCGCAACGTGTACAGGCTGTACGGCGGCTGGTGGGACGGTGATGCCGCGAACATGCTGCCCGCGCACCCCTCGGACGTAGCCGCCGCCCTCGTTGGAGCCACTGGAGCGGGGCCCATCCTGGACCGGGCCCGCGCCGCCCAGTCCGCAGGCGACCTTCAGCTCGCCTGCCACCTCACCGACTTTGTGCGCCGGGGCGAGCCGGCGAATCGAGAGGCCTGGGAGCTCTGGCGGGACCTTTTCACCGCCCGCGCCTCGCAGGAGCGCTCCTTGATGGCCCGCGGCGCCTTCAAAGCCGCTGTCCGCGAAGCTGAGGCTAAGCTGAAGGAGCTAAATTAGCACCACCCAGACGGTCCCTGAGCCGGGTTGGGTCTGAAACAGCGCCGTTAACATGACCGTCATATATATCGGTAAAGTTTGTAGCGATTTTCCGACTCGATTTGTTCTATCTATATTGAAACAGCCGTCTGGCGGGCGTAAATTGGCTCAAGCTAACTCGAAGGGAAGACCAAAATGGTGACTCGAAAGCGCCACTCTTACGTCGTAGACGCCAAAGCATTCATCGACAATCCATCGCATAAGGACCTCCGCCAGTTCACCGCCCAGATGGCCAACGCGCAGACCACTGTTTACGGCAACTACGACGTCTTCACCAGGGTCGACTCCCGCAGCACTTCTTCGACTTACATCGTCACGGACAACCCCGAACAGCACCGCGGCCACCAGACAATGTCCCGCGAAGAGTACGCACGTATAGTCGAGATGCAGGAGACATACATCCGTGACCAGGAGATGATCGTCATCGACGGTTACATCTCCAATGCGCCGGAAGTGCAGACCGCCGCGCGCCTCATTATCGAGCGCGCCAACGCCAACGTCGCCGGCATGCAGAAGTTTCTCTACTTCCCGCGCGAAGGCGGAGACCCCGAAGTGACCGTTGTCTACACGCCGAATCTGCCCGCGCCCGGCTACCCGCTCGACCGCTGCATCGCCGTCGATCTCGAGAACAACATCACTCGCGTGCTCAACTCCGACTACTTCGGCGAATCGAAAAAGGGCGGCCTGCGGATGTGGAACAAGATCGTCTACGATAAGGGCGGCCTGCCGATGCACGCCGGCGCCAAGGTGGTGCAGACGTCCAAGGGCCCGAAGACGATCGTCATCATCGGCCTTTCCGGCACCGGCAAGACCACCTCGACCTTCCGGCGACAGGGCGACTCCAAGCCCGTCCAGGACGACTTCATCGCACTCATGCCCGGCGGCATCGTCCATGGCAGCGAGAACGGCTGCTTCGCCAAGACGTTCGCCCTCTCCGAAGCGCACGAACCCGAGATCTACGGCGCCGTCATCAGCCCGATCGCCTACCTTGAGAACGTGTTTATGGACGACGACGGTAACCTCGACTTCTTCAACGAATCTTTCACGCAGAACGGCCGCGCCGTCTTCCCGCTCGAAGCCCTCGGCCGTTACGAGGACGCACGCAACATCCCACCCGCCACGGCAATCGTCATCCTCAACCGCGCGCGAGCCGTCGTGCCTGCCCTGGCAAAGCTCTCGCAGCAGCAGGCTGCCGCCTACTTCATGCTCGGCGAGACGCAGGGCACGAGCGCGGGCGGCAAAGACGAAGCCGGCAAAGCCCTGCGGGTGCCCGGAACGAACCCCTTCTTCCCACTCCCCCACGACGTCCAGGGGAACCGATTCCTCAAACTCCTTCGCACGCACCCGATCGAGTGCTACCTCATGAATACCGGATGGATAGTCGACGACCATGGCCAGGACTCGCGCAAGATCACGGTCGCGAATTCGTCCTGCGCCCTCACAGCGATCGCAGAAGGTGGCGTTGAGTGGACTCACGACCCCGACTTCAACTACGAAGTCGCCGAGCACCTCCCCGGCCTCGCGGCGGAAGACGAAGAGAAGCTGCAACCGAAGAAGGCTTTCGAGCGCCTCAACCGCGTGGACGAATACAACGCCTGGGTGCAGAAGCTGCGCGGCGAACGCCGCGACTTCCTCAAGACGTTCCCGGACCTCGACCCGTACATCGTCGCCGGCGTCTAAACAAACCTCTGTCACCTCGACCAATCCTCAAGTCGGAGTTGCTTGGCGTCCAAACGCCGCAGTTACACATCCGATTGATACGCTGAACTACGAGAGCGGAGAGATCTGACGCCCGCACCCAGCGGGTGACAGATGTTGGTGCTACGCCGCTCCGAACTTCTCCAGCAGCGCCGCGATCGCCTTCGTCCCCTTGCGGAAGTCCTCCGTGCGGATGTTCTCGTTCGGCGCGTGGATGGAGGCGTCCGGGTAGCCGATGCCGCAATCTGCCGTCGGCAGGCCCAGAGTCGTCACGAACGGGTAGAGCGGACCCGTTCCCGCCATCGTCGGCACGATCAGCGGCTCCGCACCGTAAGCCTGCTGCACGGCATCTCGCATCACTGCGACGAACGGATCTGTCACCGGCGTGCGAGCGGGATGCTCGCCGCCCAGGTTCTTGATCGTGATGTCGGCGAACCCGTGCTTATCGAGGTGTGCCCGCAGCTTCCGCTCGATGTCGTGCGGGCCCTGGTCGTTGACCAGCCGGAAGTCCATCTTAGCCATCGCGCGCGCGGGAAGCACCGTCTTCGGCCCCTCACCCGTATAGCCTGAAAGCAGCCCGTCAATCGTCGCCGTCGGCTGGAACAAGTGCCGCAACTCGTAGTCGAGCCCGTGCACGTCGACCGTAAACTTCTCGATGCCATACGTCTTCGCGGTTTCCGCTTCATCGTGGGGCATCTTCTCGACGGCCGCGCGCTCTTCCGGCGTCGGCGGGCGCACGTCGTCGTAGAACCCTTCGATCATGATCTTCTCGTCAGGCCCCTTGATCGAGTTGAGAGCACGCACCATTCGCCACGCCGCGTTCGGTAGCACCGTCCCGTACGACGAATGAGCGTCGCGCGTGATCGTCTGGCACTCCAGCTGCACGTACAGCAATCCTTTCACCCCCAGAGTGATCTGAGGCAGGCCCTCCCACGTCACGCCGCCGCCTTCCCAGATGCACGCGTCCGCCTTGAGCAGATCTTTGTGCCGCTCGACAAACTCCTCCATGAAGGGCGATCCGATCTCCTCATCGCCCTCAATGCAGAACTTGACGCCGCACGGCAGATCACCGCGAACGTCTCGCCAGGCTCGCAGTGCGGCGAATCGTGCCGCGATGTTTCCCTTATTGTCCGAAACGCCGCGCCCGTACAGTTTTCCGTCCTTCTTGACGGGCTCAAACGGCGGCGTCTTCCACTCGTCCAGCGGCTCCTCCGGCTGCACGTCGTAGTGGTCGTAGAACAGTAGCGTTTTCGGCGATTTGCCCCTCGCTTCCGCGTACACGACCGGCTGCGCAGGCGGCCCCTCAGGCTTCGGGAGGATCTGTACCTCGAACCCAAGGGCGCGTAGCTCCTTGGCGACCCAGTCCGCCGTCTCCGTGATAGCGCGTCCCTGCGCCGAGACGGTAGGGAAAGAGCACAACTCGATCAACTTGTCGATCGCTTCGTCGTGATGGTCGTCGATGTGGCGGAAGATGTCGTCCAAGACGGGCTCCTTCTAGTGCGAACGAATCATCGCGATGATACCGCCCTCGTTCGGGGCACGCCAGAAGACCTCGCCTTCGTGCGCAGGCCGGTACCCGACGCGCAGCCAGAAATACAGCCCCAACCCGTTGTGCACGCTGACATCGGCCAGGAAGCTGGTCACTTTGTGCGATTTCATCGTCGACGCCTCGAGCGCCCGGACTGCTTCAGATCCATATCCGAAACCGCGCCGTCCGTCCGCGATCGCGATGAAGACCGTGGTCAACCAGCCGTCGGCGGGCTGGTGTACGCGGTAGTCGAGCAATCCGACTACGTCGGTCTCCCCCTTCTCGCATATCGCCAGCAGTTGATATCCCGAAGCCCCTGAGTCCACACACCTCGCTTCGAGTGAGCGTTCAGCGTGCGCGAGGGTAAGCGCCGATCCGTACCACGACTCGATCTGCGCGAAGTCTGCGCGACCTACGGGCCGCAACGTCACGCGCCCGAAAGTCGCGCGCATTTTAGCGCTTAGTCGCGACGTGTGGCGTCCTTGCCAGCCACGCCTCGATCTCGTCCGGCATCTGGCGCACTGGCAGCTGACGTATCGGTACCGGCGGCAGCGCCTGCAAGAACTGCGCCCCGTATTCTTTGCGCACGATCCGCGGATCGAGCACAACGAGCACTCCCCGGTCTGTGCGCGTCCGGATCAGCCGCCCGAATCCCTGCTTGAAGCGGATCACCGCCTGCGGCAGCGCGTACTGGCCGAACGGATCGTCGTACAACGCAGAGCGCGCGGCGTAGACGGGGTCCGTCGGCACCGCGAACGGCAGACGAGCGATCACCAGCAGCGAGAGCGTGTCCCCCGGTATATCAACGCCCTCCCAGAAGCTAGATGTCCCGAGGATGACCGATCGCGGATTCGAGCGCAGCATTCGTACGAGCTGCCGCGGCGATCCGTTGATCCCCTGCGCCAGCGCCGTGATCCCGCCTTCTTGCAGCCGCGCCTCGATGTTGTTGTAAACAGCCCGCAACGCCGCGTGCGACGTGAACAGCACCAACGCCCGTCCTCGTGACGCCCCCACGATGTCGATGATCGCCTGCGAGACGTGGTCGATGAAGATCGGCGACTGGGGCTCAGGCATGTCCCGCGGCGCCAGCACAAGCGCCGCATGCCTGTAGTCAAACGGCGATCCAAGCGCCAACGTCTTACAGTCGTCCAGCCCGAGCCGCCCCTGCAGGTATTGAAAGTCGCCGCCGCTTCGCAGAGTCGCACCCGTCAGGATCAACGTCTTGCGATCACGGTAGAGGCCCTCTTTCAGGAGATCGTTGACAGCGAGCGGCACCCACGACAGCGCGACGCCGCCGTCCTGCCGGTCGACTTCCAGCCAGACGATCCGCTGTGGGTCATCCGACTCGATACCCTGCGACAGTCCGGCGAGAAAGCCCTGCGCGTCCTCCAGGCACCGCCCGACGTCGCCGACGATCAGCTCCTGGTTCAGCATCCCGACCTGCTCGGCGTCGCTCAACCGTTCGGCCAGCTTCGCGAGGCGGTCCGCAACCTGCCCCAGCGTCAGTTTGCAGTTGTCCCAGGCGATCTCTACGCCTGACCAGTCCGGCTGCGCGCGAGTCGCGTGGGTCACGTGCAGCTTTTGCTCCTCGCCCGGTAGCGAATGCTCCATCATGAACGACGCCAGCAAGCCGCCGAGCTCTTTCACACGCGGTCTAGCAGCGCGCGCGGCCTCTGGAATCCCCGCCGCGAGTGAGGCGAGTTGTTGCCGAGCCTCAAGCGCAACCGGCGCCGAGGTCAGCGCCTTCTGCAACCCGGGCGCGATCGCCTCGCAGCGGTCGAGCAGCACGCCGAGGTCTTTCTCTCTGCACGTAAAGCCGAACTGACGCGTCGCCTCGTCCTCAAGGTGGTGAGCCTCATCGATCACGAGATGCTCGTACGGCGGCACGACGCGCCCGCCCGTGCCGATGTCGGATAACAGCAGCGCATGGTTCACGACGACAAGATGTGATGCCTCAGCCCGCCGCCGGGCCCGCGCCAGGAAGCACGTGCCGTCCACAACGTACGGGCTATTGTCCGATGTGCATTCCGCGCGATCGGCGCTGATCCGCCACCAGATCGACTCCTCTTCCGGCGCCATCCGCAGCTCGCCGCGATCCCCGGTCTCCGTCTCGCCCAGCCATACAAGCACCCGCGAAGCCAAGTACGCCTCGTCATCAGAGAGCGAGGGGTTGTTGCGCATCTGCTCGAACCGCCGGAGACATAGGTAGTTTCGGCGGCCCTTCAGCTGACAGGCGAGAACTCCGGCGCCCGGCATCAGCGCCTGCACCGCCGGTATGTCCTTCCGCGTGAGCTGCTCTTGCAAGTTGATCGTCGATGTCGAGACGATGAGGCGGCTGCCGTTCGCCGCGGCGTAAGCGGCGCCCGGAATCAGGTACGCCAGCGACTTGCCCGTGCCGGTTCCCGCCTCCACCATCAGCTGGTCGCCGTCGTTGAGGGCATCGCACACCGACTCCAGCATCTGCCGCTGCTCGTCCCGCTCCTCGAACGCTGCGAACACGTCCGATCGCGTCGCTGCGGAGGCCAGCACCGAGAGTGGCTCATCTACTTCGATTCGTGTCACCTCGGTCTTCGGCTTCAGCGGCCGCAGTTCGCGCTCTGAAGGCGGGCGGATCCACGGTCGCGCCACAGGCGTGCGAGACGCCGACAGCTCCCACGCTTCGCGGAAGAAGCCACGCCACGGGAACTGCGTCGGCGTCAGCCATTGCGCGATCTGGCCCAGCACGTCCGCCGGCAACTCGAGCGACCGCTCGATCAGCGAGAGAAACAGCGATCGCGCTGCCTCAGCGTCTTCCAGCGCGCGATGCCGTACCGGGAACTCGATCCCGAAGTGTTCAGACATCTCGACCAGGCCGTACTGGCCAAGCGCCGGCAACACGACCGATGCGATCCGCTGCGTGTCGTACGCCTCGTAGGGGTGACGGATGCCGTACGCGTCCAGCACCGGCAGGTCGAAGCCGCAAATGTTGTGCCCGACCAGCACCGACCCCGCGATGAACCGCTCGAAGTCCGCTGCCACCACCTCCAACGCAGGAGCATCGGCCACATCCTCGTCGCGGATGCCGGTCAGCGCGGTGATCTCCGGCGGGATGTGCCGCCGCGGGTTTACCAGCGTGTGATACGTCTCGCGCACGCTCTCCCGCGTAAAACGCACCGCGCCAATCTCGATGATAGAGTCGCGCTGATAGTCGAGACCCGTGGTCTCGAGATCGAAGGCGGCGTAATCTTGGGACAACTCGCGGCCATCGTAGCATGCACCCGCCCGTGGCCCGACACCGGTGTGTCAGTTGCTTGTGGACATCTGCCGGACTACGTTGACGCTCTTTCTATGACGTACGGCTGTACATCGCCGATCGGCAGCCCCTTCACTGGCCTGTAGCGCCGAGTGTGCAGCTCCTCCAGCATGTGCGTCTGGTCTCGCAGCTCTTCTTCAAATTGTGTAGCGTAGATCGCGATACCGGCAGTGGAGTGGCAATCGCTCGCCCCAACGCCCTTCTTGCCGAGCACCTGCGCCACCTTCAACGCGAATTGGTTCTCGACCGGCGCCGTGCCTCCGTTCGCCACTTCGATATCGTCCACGATCGAAAATATCTGCATGCGCTCAGCCGCTTCCTCGGGCGTCATCTCGAACGGCGGCCGGCCCTCCCGGCGAAAGTGGATCGGGTCAAAGAAATGCCGGAACGGGTGCGCGACGATCATGAACCCACCGGCCTCGTCCAGCACCTTGCGCAGCTCCGTTGCGCGGCGGATGCCCGGGACGTACTGTGTCAGCCCGATGGCGATGATATGCCCCATGTCCGTTGACACTTCCATTCCGCGCGAGACGAACAGCCCGCTCTTTTCCCGGAACTCGTCGATTGCGTGCTGCTCCCAGACCCGGTCGTGTTCCGTGATGTTTACGCCCGTCAGACCGATCCTCCGCGCGACCTCGATCAGTTGGTCCGGAGTCAGCGATGAGTCCGCCGCCCCGCGCACAGTGTGCACGTGCATATCGACGATAGTTCCGGCCATGTCCCTAGCGTCGAGGCTTAGCGGTCGAGGGTCAAGGCTCGGATGTCCACGTGAGCGTAGCCTCAGCCGCCGTCACCGTCCGCACCACGTGTACTCGTTCCCCGTGTCGCGCCCGGTTCATCCGCTGGCGGATCGCCAACGCCTCGGGCTCACCGCTCGCCAGCGCGAAAATGGTCGGCCCTGCCCCCGCGACGTGCACCGACGGTGCACCCGCCTCCAGCAGGAAGTCCCGGTACTGCGAGAGCCCATCGAACACCTCATAAGCCGCGCGATCGAAAGCGTTGTACAGATGCGCCGACTCGATGTGCCCGCCCCCGTTGATATGTTCAACCAGCGCCGTTGTCCGCGACCCGTCCGTGAAGTCGCTTGTGTCGAGCGCCTCGTACATCCGCCGTGTCTTGTCCGCCATCTCGATCGCCGGCACAAGCAGCACTACCCACGCCATCGGCGCGTCTGGCAGCGACCGAACCACCTCTCCGCGACCTCCGCCAAGCGCGGTCCCGCCGGTCAGGAAGAACGGCACGTCCGATCCCAGCCGGCCCGCCACACGCGCCAGCCCAAACTGCCCGAGCCTAGCGTTCCACATCTGGTTGAGGACTCGCAGAGTTGCCGCCGCGTTCGAGCTCCCGCCACCGAGGCCCGCTGCAACTGGCACGCGCTTGTCCAGCTTGATGCTCACCCCAGCTGAATCGCGGTCTCTCTCTCGTCGCAGACGGGCGGCCTGCAGTATCAGGTCCTGGTCGTCCGGCGTGTATTGCCCGGTTACTTCCAGCGAAACCGTGTCGGCCGGTTCGAACGTCAGCTCATCGTGCAGCTCAATCGTCTGCAGGATCGTGCGGACCTCGTGATAGCCATCCTTCCGCTTGCCCAATACTTCGAGCGTCCAGTTGATCTTGGCCGGCGCGATGGCGTGAATCATCCGTGCGCCTGCTCCTGTCGCTTTACGGCGAAGTACACGTCGCGCCAGTTCTCCAGCGTTAGCATCTGCGGTCGCTGATCGCCGTCGACGCCCGCGTCTGCCAGAACCGCCGCCGCTTCCGGCGCCTCTATCCGAAGCCCGACCGCCAGCGAGTTGCGCAGCCTCTTGCGCGGCGCCGCGAAGCCCGCTGCCACTACACGCAGGTACGCCGCCATGTCATCTACCTCTACGTCCGGTGAGTCCCGCACGTCCAGGCGCACCACCGCAGAACGCACCTTCGGCGGCGGCCGGAACGCTCGCGCCGGGATGCGAAACAGCAGTTTCGTCTCCGCCATCACCTGCATCTCGACCGACAGGTACGACATCTTCCCCGGGACAGCCGCGATACGCTCAGCCACTTCTGACTGCAGCATGACGATCAGGCGCTCCGGCTTGATCGGCGCCTGCAAGAACTTCCGGACGATCGGCGATCCGATAAAGTAAGGCAGATTCCCGACGACCACGTACGGCAGCCCTCCGCCGCCTCGGTTCAGGATATCCTCCACCGAAATCTTGAGCACATCACCCTCAACAACAGAGACGTTCGCGTCTGCCGCGTGCTTCTCTGCCAGCGAATCCGCCAGGGCCGGATCAACCTCCACTGCAATGAGCTTCGACGCCCGTTTCGCCAGCTCGCCGGTCAGCGCGCCTCGTCCCGGCCCCACCTCGATCACCGCGTACTCCGGCGAAATCTCTGCCGCGTCCGCAATCCGCTGCACGATACGGCGATCGACCAGCCAATGCTGACCTAAGGACTTTTTGGCGCGCGCACGTATCGTCACACACGAATCTTACGGGACGGCACCGTTGAGTGCTGCCAGCTACGGTATAAGCAGCACCCGCCCGAACGCCTGCCGGCTCTCGATGTAAGCGTGGGCGGCCGCGGCCTCGGACAGCGGAAACGTCCGGTCGATCACCACCCGCAGCTTCTTGGCCGCGACGTCCTCCATCAACCCCTGCACCAGACCGCGAGCCAGGTCGGGCCGCATCATCATCTCCCCGCCTAAGAAAACGCCCGTCACGGTCTTGTTCATCTGCGCGAGCGTGCCGACATCGATCGGCCGGCCTTGCCCTCGGCCTGCATCGCCGACACTGACCACGCGCCCGCGATAAGCTGTCGCCGCGATGCTCCCGACGAGTGTCGTCCCTACCGAGTCGACAACAAGATCGACGCCGCGTCCGCCGGAGAGCTCGCGCGCCTTCGCCACCCAGTCACCCTCGCTGTAGTTGATGCCGGCGTCCATCCCGAACTCCTTCAGTCGCTCGAGGCGCTCATCGCTCGACGCCGTCGCGAGCACCTTCGCCCCGGCGCGCTTCGCGAGCTGGATCGCCGCCAGCCCGACGCCGCTCGCGCCCGCCTGGATCAACACCGTCTCGCCCGCCTGCAAACGTCCGAACTCGAACAGACAGTCGTCCGCCGTCCCGAACGGGATCGGCACGCAGGCCGCCTCCTGCAAGTCCATGCCCTCGGGGATCACCCAGGTCTGGAGCGGGTTCACGACAACCAGATCCGCATGCGACCCGAACGGCATGATCGCTACGACCTTCTGCCCGACGCTGCGGTCCTGCACCGCCGAGCCCACCTCCTTCACAACGCCAGCGCACTGGTACCCAACGATGTGCGGCGAGCCCATCATGTCGCCACCGGCGCGGTTCAGCACATCGCCGCCCTCGATGCTGATCGCCTTGTTCTCGACCAGAATCTGCATCGGCGCGCAGACGGGGTCCGGGCGCTCCTCGTACTTGAACACTTCCGGCTTCCCGGTCTTGTAGTAAACAGCAGCTTTCATGTTGGGCGACCTCCTTGCAACGGGGCTTATCATGTATCCAACGGGAGCGAGGGAGCAAATGCGCAGAGTCACACTAGCGATGGTCACGCTAGCCTCATTCGCGGCTTTCGGCTGTGGCGGCTCGGATGACGGTGCTTCGCCTACGGCTGTCTACCTCCTGCAGCATGTTCCGAAATCTGAGATAGACGGCACTATCAGCAGCACCAGGTTCGAGCCTGCGCCTGCCAACGCACATCCCGCCATCAGCGCCAGACTCGCCGCACTTCAGGTGCCGTCCGATCAGCAGGACAAGATTCTTGAGACCGTTCTCGTCAGTTACACAGACCTCGTTGCAGAGACTCCCGCCCCGAGACTGGTTTGGGTCGTGAATTTCAATCCTGCCGAGATTGCAGTAGGAATACCCGGCGGCTGCTTTCCGCCGTGCCGCACGGCATCAGATTCACATGCGGTTTACAGCTACGTCGTCGTTGATGCGACGACGGGAGAAGCTCTCTTTTCAGCGCGCAAGGACTGCTGCGTCGAGACTCCGCCGCCTACGCCAGCCCCTTAGCCCCCGCAAACCGCCGCTCCTCCGCCGCCGAGGCAAGCGTCGCCTCGATCACCGCCCGCAGTTCATCCAGGCCCCACTTCCGCGCCGCCGACACCGGGATACCGCCATGCGCCCACGCCGGAATCGCCGACGACAGCGCTGCGTCCTCGTCCCGCGCGATTCGGTCGATCTTGTTTAGAACTGTGACTCGCGGCCGGTCCGCTAACCCAAGGTCTGCGATCGTCTCTTCCACCGTCCGCGCCTGCTGCTCTGCGTCTGCGTGCGTTATGTCGACGACGTGGAGCAGTACTGTGGCCTCCTCCAGCTCCTCCAGCGTCGCTCGGAACGCCGCTACAAGCTGCGTCGGCAGTTTCTGGATGAACCCCACCGTGTCCGTCAGCAGCGCGTCGCCACCCGAGGGCAGTCGGATCCGCCGCGTCACCGGATCGAGCGTGGCGAAGAGCTGGTCTTGCACTAGAACGTCGGCGCCGGACAGGGCGCGCATGAGTGTACTCTTCCCCGCGTTCGTGTACCCGACGAGCGACACCACGGGCACTCCCTGCTTCGCGCGCTGCTTGCGGTGCAGGTCTCGCTGGCGGCGCACCGCATCGATCTGCTTCTTGAGCGACGACATCTTGATGCGGATCAGCCGCCGGTCGGTTTCGATCTGCGTCTCACCGGGGCCACGCGTCCCGATCCCACCTCCGAGGCGCTCCAGGTGCGACCACTGTCCTCGTAGACGCGGGAGGATGTACTCAGTCTGCGCGAGCTCGACCTGCAGCCGGCCCTCTTTCGTGCGCGCGTGCTGCGCGAAGATGTCGAGGATTAGCGCCGTCCGGTCCAGCACTTTCACGTCGAGCTCTTTCTCCAGGTTGCGCTGCTGCGATGGGCTCAGCTCGTCGTCGAAGATCACCGTATCGTAGTCGATCGTCGGCTTGTCGGCGACGATCTCCGCCACCTTCCCCTTGCCGATGTAAGTAGCCGGGTGAAAATAATCGAGCCGCTGCGACGTCGATCCCACCACCTGAGCGCCAGCGGTATTCGCCAGCAGAGCCAACTCCTCCAGCGAGGCCTCCGTCTTCCAGCCTCGTCCGTCTGGCCCCGTCCCGCGCGGGCGCGCCTTCTGTTCGGCTGCGACAAGATAAGCACGCTCACGCGGCTTTGTGGTCGGATGCGGTTCTCTTCTCGGAATCGGTAGTCTCCATGCACAGTATACCGGGATGAACCCGGCTTATAATTCGAACCACCGTGCGCGAGACCGAAGACGACGTCGCCTGGCTCCAGACCGTGATCGATCACAGCATCGAAAGCGCCGGACCGTACCTCCGATCCTCCTTCCGCATGCCGACTCATTCGCTGAGCCCTGAGCAGCTCGTCACCCTCCTCGACGGCATCCTCGAAGTCGCGCTCGCCACGGTCACCGCAAAGGGCGAGCCGCGCATCTCCCCCACCGGTGCGTTGTTCTGGCGCGGGCGCTTCTACGTCCCGACGCTGGCCGCTGCCGCCCGAGTCAAGCAGCTCCGCCGCAATCACGCCGTCAGTCTCACGTACTACCAGGGCGTCGATATCGCGGTCATTGTGCACGGCCGCGCTGCCTTCATTGAGCCCTCCGACGAGGACTTCGCCGAGCTATACGAGCTGCAGCAAGAGACAAGCGGCCAGAACGTCCGCGGCTGGGGCGAGAATCCCCTCTACATCCGCGTCGATCCCGACGTCATCCATAGCTTCGCTCGCGACCCGGCATCGATCGCAGGCTGACCGGCGCTATTTCCAGCTCCCTGCCAGCGTCTCCATGCGACGTACGCCTTCCTCCAGCCGGTCGTCCGGGATCGTGACCGATAGGCGCACGTAGCCCTCGCCCGTGGGGCCGTAGCCGATGCCCGGCGTCACCACAACGCCGGCTTCGTCCAGCAGCCGCGTGGCGAACTGCACGCTGGTCATACCCTCTGGGACTCGCGCCCAGAGGTACAGGCTCGCTTTGGGCGTCCGTAGCCGGAGGCCAAGCTTCGTCAGCGCCGACACCAGCCGGTCGCGGCGCCGTTCGTAAATTGCGTTGTGTTCGGCGATGACGTCCTGCGGGCCTTCCAGCGCCGCGATCGCCATCAGCTGGATCGCCTGCGGAATGCCTGAGTCCAGGTTAGACTTCACGCGCATCAGCGCGTCGATGATCTGCGCGTTTCCGACCGCCATCCCGATACGCCAACCAGTCATGTTGTAGGACTTCGACAGCGAATGAAACTCGATCCCAACGTCCTTCGCACCTCCGGCCTCGAGGAAGCTAACGGGCCGGTGCCCGTCGAACGCCACCTCCGAGTACGGCCCATCGTGGAGCACCGCGATGTCGTACTTCTGCGCGAACGCGACCGCCCTCTCAAAGAAGTCGAGATCAGCGACGGCGCCCGTCGGGTTGTTCGGGTAGTTGAGCCAGAGCACTTTCGCCTTTCGCGCGATCGTCTCCGGGATCGCGTCGAAGTCGGGCAGGAAGTCGTTCTCCTCCGTTAACGGCAGATAGTACGGCTCACCGCCCGCCAGCAGCGTCCCGACCCCGTAAACCGGGTAGCCAGGGTCCGGCACAAGCGCCACATCCCCCGGATTGATGAAGCAGAGTGCGATGTGGCCAATCCCCTCCTTCGAGCCGATCAGCGGCAGTACCTCCGTCTTCGGGTCCAGCTCCACCCCAAAGCGGGTCCCGTACCACTTCGCGATCGCCTCGTGTAACTCGGGCAACCCCTCGCTCTCCGGGTACCGGTGGTTCGCCGGATCCCGTGACGCCGCTGCCAGCACGTCGAGCAGGTAGTCCGGCGTCGGAAGGTCCGGGTCGCCAATCCCGAACGAGATAACGTCCACGCCCTGCGCTCGCTTCTCTGCGATCCTTTTGCTGATCTCAGCGAACAGGTACGGAGGCAGGGAATCTACGCGTCGAGCGAGTCTCACGGTAGCGACCATGCTACCAGCCGCATCACGCTCGCTCAAAGGTTGCACACTCGCCTCGTTTCAAGCACGATTCCAGCGTATGCAGCTTCTAGAACGCGTACCGTTTCTGGCCGCGCTGGCGCAGGAGGACTTGCGCTGGCTGGGCGAGCGCGTCCGCCGGCGCCGTTTCCCACGCGGCGACATCATCTTTCAGAAGGACGACCCCGGCCAATCGCTCTTCATCATCGAATCGGGCTCCGTCCGCATATACGTGCCTGGCACGCAGGGCGCCGACCTTACTCTCGCGGTCATGGGCGAGGGGGATTTCTTCGGAGACATGTCGTTGCTGGACGGCCGTCCGCGGTCAGCCAGCGCCTCGGCGGCAACCGATGCAGTGCTGCTCTCACTCGAGCGCAACGACTTCGCGACTCTCCTACGGTCCCGTCCGGACGCCGCGCTATCGATCCTCGCCGTAATCGCCGCGCGCCTGCGGGAGAGCGATCAGATGGCCTCTGATCTAGCCTTCCTCGACGTATCCGGCCGTCTCGCCCGGCGGTTGCTCGACCTCTCGGTCAGCAACGGCGTGCAGCGTGAGGACGGCGTCCTGCTGCAGGTGACGCTCACGCAGGAAGAGCTCGCCAACATGATCGGCGTGACGCGAGAAAGCGTGAACCGCAACCTCTCGATGTTCCGCCGGCTCGGCCTCATTGCCCGCGAAGGCCGCAAGATCATCATCCGCAACCCAACGCAGCTGCGGACGTACTGCGAGTAGCGCATTTTCAAGTGCGGGCAGGCCGCGGCCTGAGTTTGTTTGGCAAAACGCCTACCGGAGCTGCTGCTCGGCGACAGTCTAGTCTTTCGCGGCCGCCTTCACCCGCTTGTGTTGTGGCGCTGCCTTCCGCCGTTTCGCCTTGGGCTTGTGCGCCTCGTACCAGGCGATCTGCCGTTCGATGCGGTCCTTCGTCTGCGACGGCGCGTGCGTTACATACGTGTGGAACCCGCCTGGATAGCGCACGAACTCCACTTCCTTGCCCAGCGCTTTGAGTGCGTGGAAGATCTCCTCTGACTGCGCGATCGGGCAGCGCAGGTCGCCCTCGTGGTGCAGCAGGAGCACCGGCGTGTTCACGTTGCCAAGGTACGTCACGGGCGAGCGTTCGATGTATGTCTGGAGGTTCTCCTGAGGGATACCGCCCGTCTCGTGGATGTCGAACAGCGGGATGTCGCCGGTACCGAACATCGAAACCTGGTTTGAGACCGGCGCTCCCACCCACGTTGCGCGAAAGCGGTTGGTATGTCCGACTGCCCAGCTCGCCATGAACCCGCCATAGCTGTATCCGCCGATGTAAACGCGCTCCGGATCAGCGACGCCGCGTTCGATCAACCCGTCGACTCCGGCGAGGATGTCTTCGTAGTCCGCACCGCCCCAATCCTCCACACACGCTTCTGAGAACCGCTCTCCGTACCCCGTGCTCCCGCGCGGGTTCGGCAGCATTACGACGTACCCCTTCGACGCAAACGAATGGAACTCGCTCATGGACCGCGAGCCCGGGTGATAACTGTGAGGCCCGCCGTGTACGTTGATCGCCAGCGGATAGCGGCGGCTTCGGCTGTACTCCGCCGGGTACATCACGAAAGCCTCCAGGTCGAGTCCGTCGCGTCCTTTGTAGGCCATCCGGCGCACGTTGGCGAGCTGTACTTCCCGCACGACCTGGTCGTTGGCGTGGCTCAGGTTCGTCTCCCGCACCCCATTTCTGAGAGATGTCGCGTACAGCTCCCACGGTACGCTCACCCACGCTGCCGTGAAGAGCACACGATCACCGGCTACCGCGAATGCTTCAATCTGGCGTTCGCCATCCAGAAGCTTCGCGACTCTGCCGCTCAGGCTCGCCTTGTAGATCGCCTGCGTCCCCCGGTCCTGCGCGAGGAACAGCAGGGCCTTCGAGTTCGGAGCCCAGTTGAACGTCCGGCCGCTGGCGAACGCAGGCCAACCAGCAACCGGCCGGTCCATCGATCCGCTCACCGGTTTCGGTGTGCCGCCGCGCGCCGGGACGATCATCATGTGCGTGTTTTTCGCGACGCCCTCGTCGCCATGCTCGTGGCCGACGTACGCGATCCATTTGCCGTCGGGTGAGAACGCCGGGTGCGCCGCCGACCCCAGCGAGCGGGTCATCTTCGTCGCACGGCCGCCGTTTGCCGGAACCGTCCACACGTCTGTGCGCCACTGCCGCTGGTTACGCTCGCGCTCGCGGTCGGACACAAAGACAATTGCCCGCCCGTTCGGCGACCACGACGGCTGATCGTCGAAGTAGTCGCCGCTTGTGAGCTGAGCCTCATCGCACGAGTCGACATCGACAACAAAGATGTGAAGACGTCGCTCGTCGAAGAAGCCGACGCCGTCCAGCTTGTACCGCAGATCGCGCAGGACGCGCGGAGAGTTCCGCGCAGTGCCCTTGCGCTCCTTCGGCTCGGTATACTCTCCCGTCCGCGCGGAATAGGCGATGCGCGTTCCGTCCGGCGACCACGACGGTTGTCCAATGCCCCACTTGGAGTGAGTGACCTGGCGCGCCTCGCCACCGTCCATCGGGGCGACGAACAGCTGACTCTTCTCGCCGCGGTCGGAGACGAACGCGAGCTGCTTGCCGTCCGGCGACCAGCGGGGCGAGTGGTCCCTTCTTGCCGTGTGTAAACCGCCGGGCCGGCGTGCGGCCGTCCGTCGGCGCCAGGTAGATCGAGTATCGCGTCTCGTCATCCTCCCGGTCGGGCCAGGAGACGACGTATGCGACCAACTTTCCGTCCGGCGAGACCTGCGGATCGGATACGACCTTCAGGAGATAGAGATCATCGGGCGTGAAGCGGCGTTTTGCGGGCATCGAATCCTCCGGGAGTGTGGTGCCAGTATCCTATCGCGAGAGACGCGGCGAGGGTAGCCGGTGTTGCTCAGTCCCAGTGCCAGACTTCCAGCTGTATCGTTACGTCGTCCGTCCACCCGTTGGGTGCGGCGGCCCTCAGCCATGTCTCGTACTCTGGAAGCGCGTTGTCCAGCAGCTCGCCCGGCACGAGCCAGGTCCACGATGGGCTGCGCGCTCGCAGGCGCTTTAGTTCCTCGTCAACCGTCGAAGTCTCCGTCGATCGCGTAACATCGACGAGCCGGAGACTGGCGCCGCTCTCAGCAATCTTTTCGCGGATCATGACCTGATCGTGGCGAGGTCGACGCACGAAGCCCCGCTCGCCTAGCAGGCGTCCCCACTCGTCGTGGCTGTCGTCCCAGACCCGCTCAGTCTCGGCGGTCGGCATTCGCGTCTGGTGGAGCAGCACACCCTCCGGCGCCAGCACCCGCCGGATCTCTCCCAGCGTCTGTTCGACCGACGACACCAGGTGGAGCACGTGCACCACCATCGCCGCCTGGAAGGAACCGGCAGCGAGTGGCAGCGCCGTGGAGTCGCCGAGTATCAGGTCAGGCGTCGTGTGGCCGGTCGTCAACTGTTCGCGCAACTGGCCCATCATCTCGCGGGAGATGTCCACGCCGACCATCCGCACGCCTTCACGCATGAGGGGACGCGCGATTCGCCCAGTCCCAATGCCCACTTCCAGCACCCGGTCCGCGCCCGCCGCGCGAATCTCTCGCAGCAGGGCCTGCGTGATCGCCTCACCGGTGTTGTCCGGCAGCTTCCGGGTAGCGTCGTAGAAGCCCGCCGCCCGGTCGAAGTTGATGCTTTCCTTCAAAGCCGCCTCATCCGTCTTAACTATCTCTTCCCCATCGCGTCCCGGCAACTGTAACCTCGTTGCGTGGTCTCCGTCTTATGTTATGCGGATGGCGGCTGCAACCGGCACATTCGCTCGCCGAGGCGAAATTGACCGTGGCTTTACACCGGCTGGATAATGCTTCCAGGTCCTGTTCCGCCAGCAGGAAGCCGTGAAGGGAAGAGGTATTGAAGAAGCGGCGCTACCTGCTCATATCGGCCCTCCCACTTGCCCTCGTGGTCTCCTTGCTGTTTCTCTCGGGCGACTCACGCTCGTCTCAGGTCGCCGCCGCTGACGACGGAACGATTCCAGGACACTACATCGTCTCGCTCAAGGACACCCTGGACGCCACCAGCCTGGCCGCCGCGCTCGGGCGACACACCGATGTGCAGCCCGACGTCGTCTACACGAGCGCCCTCAACGGCTTCGCCGCCCACATGACGGCCGCCGAAGCGCGAGGCCTCGCGAACAACCCCAACGTCATCTCCGTCGAGCCCGACCGCACGGTATCCGTTGACCTGCACAACAACAACTTCCAAACGCTCACAGAGGGCCCCGACCGCATCGACCTCGAAGAGAACACAACTGCCAACGTGACAGGTCAGCCCAACGGCACACAGCTCGACGTCGACGTAGCGGTCATCGATACGGGGGCAACCACCACACATCCCGAACTGAATGTGGCAGGTGGCAAAGGGTTCGCCGGATCCGGCTGCGCCGACACCGGCTACGAGGACGACCACGGCCACGGCACGCACGTCTCGGGGACAATCGGCGCGAGGGACAATGACCGCGGACTGGTCGGCATCGCGCCCGGCGCGCGCATCTGGGCCGTCAAGGTCCTCAATGCAAGTGGGAGCGGCTCGAACTCGTGCGTCATCGCTGGCATCGACTGGGTTACCAATCGCCGCGCGGAGTATAACGACGGCCCGGGCGACGGCGATCCCGGCATCAATATCGCCGTCGCAAACATGAGTCTCGGCGGCACGACGAACTCGACACCCCAGACCGACCCCGTGTGCCAGGCGATCAATAATTCGACGGCGGCGGGCGTCATCTACGCCGTCGCAGCCGGTAACTCTGCACAAGACGTCGACGGTCACATCGGCACCGGCATAGGAGGCGATCTCAGTTATCCGGCCTTCAGTCCGGGCTTCTGCCCGAACGTTGTCACCGTCTCCGCGTTCGCGGACTTCGACGGGAAGCCGGGCGGCCTCGACGACCAAGCGACATCTCCCATCCAGAGTTGTTCCCAGACGAAAGACGACGACTTCGCCTGCTTCAGCAACTTCGGCGCATCTGTGGACATTGCTGCGCCGGGAGTGAGCATCATATCGACTTACCTGTTCGGAGGTTGCGGGCCGGGCGTCCCCTGCTACGCCAGCATGAGCGGCACTAGCATGGCCGCGCCGCACGTCGCCGGCGCGCTGGCGCTGTTCAAAGTCGCCACCGGGTACAGCGGCTCTGCGAACGGATCAGCCGTGATGGCGGCTTTCACCGCCGCCGGGTACACGCGCAGCCAGTCGAGCGAATGCGGCTTCACGGGCGACCCGGATCCGTTTCCGGAGCCGATCCTGTACGTGGGCACGTCCTGCACCGACGTCCCACAGATCACGCCCTCTCCTTCGCCTGTGCCATCGCCCTCGCCAACACCGTCGCCAACGCCAACGCCAAGCCCCACGAAGACACCGTCGCCCACGCCGAGCCCGAGCCCAACACCCTCCCCCACACCGACACCCACGCCGACACCGACACCGACACCAACTCCCACGCCGACACCGTCACCGACGCCGTCGCCAACTCCGTCACCAACGCCGAATCGCCTGCAGGGCGATGCCAACTGCGACAATGCGGTCACCGGACTTGATTCGCTGCAGATCATGCTCGTCATTGGCAACCTGCCGAGCAGCACATGCTCGGGCGCCGAGGACACGAACTGCAACGGCCACGTCGACCTGCTGGACGCGATGCTCATCCTGCGCTACCTGTCGGGCCAGCCGTCTGAAATCGCGCAGTGCACGGCTGTAGGCGAGCACGTCTAGACGCTTCCCTCGGCGCCTTAGTACACTGGCAGAGAACATATGGCCTACAAGATCCTCGAAACCTGCATCGGGTGCACCGCCTGTACGAAGCGCTGCCCGACGGACGCGATCACAGGCGTGCGCAACGCCCTGCATATCATCGACCCTGAGCTGTGCATCGACTGCGGTGCTTGCGGTGTCGTTTGTCCGGTGGAGTGCATCGCCGACGAGCACGGGGACCTCGGCAAGGGTTTCCCCCGCCGCGAGTGGCCGAAGGCGATCGTTATCGAGGACAACTGCATCGGCTCCGGCTGCGAGCTTTGCATTCACATCTGCCCGTTCGAGGCGCTGGAGCTCGACCTCTCCGGCCAGCGCGTGGGTGACTTCTTCGGGGTGGCGAGCGTGATCGAGAAGAAGTGCACGGGCTGCCGCCTCTGCGAGCAGTCCTGCGGCTGGAACGCGATCTACATCGACCCGCCGCGCGAGGCTCTGAAGAAGCGCCTCTTCGAGCCGATTGAGCTCACCGAAGTCGCCCGCTAAGCACAGCGCCGAACGCTTCGCTGTCGTTTGATTGAGCTGAGGATTTTACGTCTGCGTTTGATTGGTTTTCCGTTTTCTTCGGCGAAAACCGCCGGTTTTGTGTTCGGGCCTAGCGAAATTGTTTGATTGAGTTTCGCGCGTCTTGCGAGGGGGCGACGATTCTGCTACACGCGGAGGGCACACCTGTAGGATAGCGGCTTGCGCGGCGATCTCTAAGGGGTAAATGGCACCACTCTTGGGAGCAATGCCGGGCAGAGAAGGGAACTGGCGGAGGGGGTGGGATTCGAACCCACGAGGGAGAGTAAACCCCCTACCCACTTAGCAGGCGGGCGCACTAGGCCACTATGCGACCCCTCCGCGCTGGGAACAAAGATGATTATACCAAGCGTTGGCGCGCGCTACGAGATGCACGTGCATCAAGTCGTCGTTCGGCTCTACGTCGGGCAGAACGGTGACTCGTTGCCAGTCGCTGGCGGTATAAGCGCTGCGGCTTCGATTCCTCAGCCTCCGCTGGCCGGGGTTGATCCTTCGATTGGTAACAATATACTTGACTCACCACGGCATTTGAGGTAAGTTGGACATGGAAGAAGGAGAAAGAGCCATGACAAAGACACCCACAACCCTCATCGAAGCCATCCGGTACTTCGCCGATCCTGACACCTGCTTGGAGTACATGGTCGAGTCCCGCTGGCCCAACGGCGTGACCTGCCCGACTTGCGGAAGCGATGAGGTTTCGTTCCTCAAGACCCGCCGACTTTGGAAGTGCAAGAGCGTCCACCCGAAGCAGCAGTTCTCCGCGAAGGTCGGGACTATCTTTGAAGATTCTCCGATACCGCTGGACAAGTGGCTCTCGACCATGTGGCTCATCGCCAACGCCAAGAACGGCGTTAGCTCCTACGAAATCATGCGCTCTATCGGCGTCACCCAAAAGACCGCTTGGTTTATGCTCCACCGCATCCGGCTCGCTATGCAGTCCGATGACAACGACAAAATGAACGGCATCGTTGAGGCCGACGAAACATTCGTCGGCGGTGCGGCTCGGTTCATGCACAAGCACCGCATCGCGGCCAAGAAGGGCAAGGCACGCGGCCCCATCGGTAAGGCCGCCGTGTTCGGCCTCTTGGAGCGCCACGGGCCTGACGGTCACTCCCGCGTGCGGGCGAAGGTTGTACCGACAACCCGCCGTCACACTCTCATGCCTGAGATTCGCGCCAACGTCGAGGCCGGTTCGGAGATGATGACCGACGCTTACCAGTCCTACGTCATGCTCCGCGATGAGTACGTCCACCAAGTCATCGACCACGCCGAGAAGTACGTCGAGGGCAAGGTTCACACCAACGGCATGGAAAACTTCTGGAGCCTGCTCAAGCGGTCTCTCAAAGGCACTTACGTCGCGGTCGAGCCGTTCCACCTGTTCCGCTACGTCGATGAGCAAGTGTTCCGCTACAACAACCGTAAGACCGTTGACGGGTCGCGCTTCAACCGCGTAGCGAGTGGTATTGTTGGCAAGCGCCTGACCTACGCCGACCTCATCGGAAAGGCTACGACGCCAGCGTAAGAAGGGCAGGCTCCCTAATGAAGAAAGACACCCCGCAAACGCGGCCCAAGAAGACGAAAGAGCCGACGCCGTTCCAGCGGTTCGACGCGCTCGCAAAGCGCGTGATTCGCGTTCCAAAAAGCGCGACTGAGAAGAAGCGGTCACCCTAACGCACCTTCGCGCCGTTCTTCTCTAGGTGCCGCATTTGTTCCTTATAGCCCGTATTGCAGTACGGGTGCGTCAGCTGTGCATTAGCAGCTGACGCATCGCCGCCGTCGCCCTTGCGAGTGATGTGATCTACCGATATTGCGTTTACGTGCAGCAAGCCGCCGCACACCGAGCAGCGCAAAGCCGATTCCTGCGACTGCCTGATAAACACCTTCGCCTTGGTGCTCTTTGAGAAGTCACCTTTAGCATCTGACTCGGCGGAGGGTGCCATTGTTAGGCTAAATTTCCCCTTTTTGACGATCTGCTCGATTGTCTCCTTGACGGTCCTGCCGCCATGCAATAGGTTGACGCATTCGACATAGAACTCCTTAATCTGCGGCACGCTTGCGGTTGCGCCGCGACGCTGGCGGACGATCTGCTGAACGAGGTAGTCATACTGAACAAGCAGGTCCTCAAATTTCTCACGAATGCCTGTAAACTTTACGAACTGGTGTCGGTGCTCGAAATCCAACACGAGAGCGGCGACCGCTAAGAATGACGCAACTTTGTGTCTGCCGTTGGCGGAATAGAAGTAGACAATTGGATGAAGGCCCAGTGATTCGGGCTCGTCGCTATTAATGCGCTCCAAGACCTTCTTGCACCGCGTAATGCATTTGATAGTCCGCTCACCATCCGCGTCCGACTCATGGAGTTCTGCCGCCCCCTCGCCGTTCACGAGCTCGATGAATTCGAGAACCAACGGCAAGCTTTGCGCGGAGTAAGCGGCTCCCCCGACCGGAAGATCCAAGGTCTTGATTGGAGACGGCAGCCTTGGCTTGAATAGAAGCGCGTTGACATCGCGGGACAATTGCTCCAATTTGGCCATGTTCTCTGGTGAGAACTTCGACCAATACTTGTGCCCGCGACCGCTGCGAATTATTGCGCGAGCGGCGATGCCGATGGGGGTGCGCCTGAATTGCAAAACTCGCATCTCCGTAGCATTGATGGGCGACGCCTTCTGATTGATGTTACGAAATGATATTTCCGCCTTGGTGGAGTCTCCCTGCACCCATTGCAACTGAATGGCGCGCCCGCCCAAAGCCAAGGCCCTCGACACGAGTTCGGCCTTGGCTTTGGGCGGATTGTCCTTAGCAAACATGTAGTCAGCGAAAGACCCTACTCGCTTTTTGACTAGAGTCCGAGTGCGGTCCCCAATCTCCTTTTGCTCGTCGGGAATCACCGTCTCATAGAACTGCTGAGAAATGGCTCCGTCGCCGTAGTCATCATTAATCCACGCTGCGAGCGAACTAAGACGGTGAGCGCCATCAATCACGAAGTACAGGTTGCTGTCACTCTGCCAAAGAATAGCTGCTGGAATTAGATCGCCAATGAGAAAGCTCTCAATGAAGTCCGCCACTTTGCTTGGGTCCCATTCGCTTGTTTCTCGCTGAAAGTCGGGCTTGCGTAAAGCGGCGTAGAAGAACTCCGCACGTTTTAGATCGCTGTAAGACAGTGTCCCCTTGAAGGTGCCCACCTGAAGGCTGATGTCAGCCGTCTCGAAGTCTTCACGGGGAATAAGGGCGTCAAGGTTTACGTGCTTAGCCATGATTGCTCTCCCATCCGGCGCGATGTAGCAGGCCCTCATCGGACGCCGCCCGATAAATCGGGGTCATCGTCGTCGCCCCCCGATTCTACTCGCTTTGGTGAGGCAAGTATATTGTTACCCTTCGATTCCTCAGGACGAACGGTGGCTGCCTCACCCCCGCGCGCGTTCTTCTCCAGGCAACCGACGTTGCCCCCGCTTCCTCCCCGATGTCAGGCTAAAGCCTGACCCCCAAGAGTACTGTGGGCTATCTTCCGCAGTTGCCGGCGAGGCTGGAGATTGCGGTGATGCGGCGGGCCATGGTCATGAAGTCGATGAAGCCGTTGGTACAGTAGCCGACGGAGATGCCGGTCTCGGGGTCGCCCCAGGCGATCTGGCCGCCGGCGCCGCCGTGGCCGAAGGCAAACGGCGAGACCGTGCGCCCGAAGCCGCGCATGTGCGAGTTGCCGTCGTCGCCCGCGATGATGACGCTAAGGCCGCGGTTGACCGGGTTCTCGAAGATCGGATCGCGGTGGCGGTCTTTCGATCTCACCTTGGTCGCAAATTCGATGGTCTCGGGCTTGAGGACACGCGTGCCGTCGGCTGCCTGGCCGCCGTTGATCAGCGTCTGGTAGAACATCGCGATGGTTGCGGCGTTCGTGACGGCGCCGCCGCCCGGGACGCCGGCTGCTCGCACCTTCGGGTCGTTGAAGCCGAGGATGGCTTCCGGCGTGACCTCGCCCCAACCGCCCGGCGGCTCGACCGGCTCGCCCACCCAGCCGACTTCGGCGAAGCGGTCGGACAGCTCCTCTGGCAGGCCGACGTAGAGCTCATCGAGGCCCATCGGTCCCGTGATGCGCTTGCGGATGAACGACTTGTAGTCCTCGCCGGTGCGGCGGTAGATGATCTCGGAGAGCACCCAGTGCGCCGCGGTGGCGTGGTACTCGAACTTGCTGTCGGGCTCCCAGTTCAGCCGCCAGCGTGAGAACGCCTCGAGGAGCCTGGCACGGTCGCCCCACTCGTCCTGTGCAAACGGAGCTAGCGGAAAGCCGCCCGTGTGCAACATCACCTGCTCCACCGTGACGTTTTCTTTGCCGTTTGTGGCGAACTCCGGGATGATGTCGGCCACTTTCTCGTCGAGCTTCAGCAGCCCGTCTTCGAAGAGCAGCCAGACCGCAGACGCAACGACCACTTTCGTGCAGGAGAAGATGCAGTACAGCGTGTCGTCCGTGGCGGGGCGAAGCTGGCCGCCCTGCATCGCCTCGCCGTAAGTGCGCATGCCGAGGAGCTTGTTGTGGCGCGCAACGGCGACCTGCGCGCTCGGAACGACGCCCTCGTCGACGTCGCGTTTGGCGCGGGCGAACACCGCCTCCAGCGCCTCGCTGTCTACGCCTGCGTCCTCAGGCTTCGTCGCTGCGATCTTCTGAGAAACCATCTATCCCTCCCGGATGTCGCCGCGAATCTTTAGCCGCAGATTAACGCGGATTTTCGCGGATTGACTTGTGGCGGCTTCGCCCGCGGTTGTTCGTTATTCTCACTTCTTGCGCACCAGCATAATGCCATCGCGCACGGTTAGCATCACGTGCTCTACGCGGTCGTCCCTGGCGACGATGTCGTTCAGTTCGGCGGTGCGGCGGGAGGGCTCGCCCTTCGGCTTCAGCACCTTCCCTTCGCGCAGTGCGTTGTCGATGGCGATCAGTCCGCCCGCCGAGAGCAGCGGCATGGTCGCCGCGTAGTAGTCAGGGTAGCTCACCTTGTCGGCGTCGATGAAGGCGAAGTTGAACGGGCCGGCCAGAGTCTTCAGGCTTTCCAGCGCCGGGCCGAGGACGAGGCGGACCTTCTGTCCGTCCGGGCTTCGCTCGAAGTAGCTGCGTGCGAATTCGGCGTGCTCCGGGTCGAGCTCCAGCGTTGTCAGCTCGCCGTCCGCCGGCAGTCCGGCCGCCATCATCAGCGCGCTGAACCCTGTGAACGTACCGATCTCGAGCACTCGCTTCGCGCCTGAGACGGCCACCAGCGTTCGCAGCAGCTGGCCCTCGACCTGGCCGCAGAGCATTTGCGCGCGATCCGGGAACTTCTCCTCAGTTTCGCGCACCAACTCTTCGAGGAGAGGCGAGAGCGGCGTCGTGTGCGCCGCGGCGTAGTTATCGATCTTACGAGGGACGATCTGGGGCATCGAGCAACCTCCTCCGCGATTCTACGCCGAACCCGCCAGCTCGCGCTGAAGCTGCTCCAGGCCCATCGGGCCGATGTTGAGGGCGTGGGTGTGGAACGCCTTCAGGTCAAACGAGGCGCCTTTCGCCTTCTTCGAAGCCTCGCGCGCCGCCAGCCAGTAGCGTTCGCCGACTTTATACGAGATCGCCTGTCCGGGCCAGCCGAGGTAACGCACGACCTCGCTCTCCATGAACTGGCGCGGGCGACCGGTCTTCTCGACGGCGAACTCTACGCCGAGGTCGTGGTTCCAGACCTCGCCGGGGTGGAACTTTTCGCCGCGCGGGACCGGCAGCTCCAGATGCATACCGATGTCGATAATCACGCGGACGGCCCGCAGCGCCTGGCCGCTGAGCATCCCGAGGTAGTAGTCCGGGTTGTCGAGGTAGCCGAGCTCGGCCATCAGGCGCTCGGCGTAGAGAGCCCAGCCTTCGCCGTGGCCGGAGATGAACGTGAGGAGCCGCTGGTAGCGCGAGAGCTGGCCGGCCTGAACGTGGGCCGTCGCGACCTGCAGGTGATGGCCAGGCACGCCTTCGTGGTAGACGGTGGTGACGTCGCCCCACTTGGGGAAGCGAGTGTTGCCGCCCGTCGGCCACCAGGTGCGGCCGGGGCGCGTGAGGTCTTCGGAGGGGGCGGTGTAGTACGCGGCGAGCGCGCCGCCCGGCGGCGGGATCATCACCTCGATGCGACGGATGGAGTCGGGGATATCGAAGTGCTTGTCCTGCAGCTCGGCGAGCGCCTGGTCGTGCAGCTCTTGCAGCCACTGGCGGTAGTTGTCCTCGCCCTCGACGACGCGAGATGCGTCCGTCTCAAGCAGCTCCATCGCCTGGTCCCACGTTCCGCCGGGCACGATGCGCTCGATCGTGTTGTGCATCTCGTCTTCGATGCGGTGCAGCTCTTCCCAGCCCCAGTCGTACGTCTCCTGCGGGTCGAGGATCGCGCCGAGAAACGCGCGCGAGGTCAGCTTGTAGCGTTCTTCGCCCGCGGCTTCGCGCTCTGTCGTTTTCGGGATGTACTCGTCCGCGAGGTAGCGGTGCATGTCGGCGTAGCCCTGCATCGCGGCCTTGACGCCGGACGCGATATCGCTTGTGAGGGAGTCGGGGAACGGAGTGTTCTTTCGCGCCTTCTCGAACGACTCACGGAGCTGATCGAAGTACGAGGTCTTGCCCCTGGCCAGACCGGCGAACACTTCCGCCTGCTGCGCACCTTCGGTAGCCTGGCGCTTGGAGGCGTACAACTCGTTGCGCAGCCCTTCGGAGAGCGTCTCGCGGTAGCCAGCGAGGGAACGCGGGACGAGCGCGAGGCGAGCGGCGATGTTGGACCAGTCCTCTTCGGCAGCCTTGGGCATGAGGTCGAACACCTGGCGCACACCCTGCAGAGGGCTGGCGATGATGCGGAGCGCGCGCATGAACTCCTTCGCGCGATAGAGGGCGAGCTGTACGCCGAGACGCTCCAGCATCACCTCGCGCGCGATACGGTCCGGCTCGCCGTCGATCGGGGCTTTCGCGAGATCTTCGGTGGTGCGGATGTTGAGGTCCGCGACGCGGCCGGGGCCGGCGGGCGAGAGGTCGGGCATCTCGCGCTCGTGGCCGGGGACGCCCATACCGGTGGCGAGGATCGGCTCCAGGGCGGCGATCTCGTCTACGTAGCGGTCTGCGATCTCGAATACGCGTGACATGCGGGGTCTCCCTTCAGGGTTGGGCTAACGCCAGGCTCCGATGATAGCGGGCCAGACACGAATGCGCTCGCTTTAGTGGACGATAACGTAACTGCGGGCCTCCGCGTCTGTCTTATATCTCGGAGGCCCCTATGGACAACGAAACCCTTGAATCGCGGCTGGCGGCTTTGCGCGCGGCAAGCGCCGAACGAAGCCCGCAGGTGGCGGCGCTACACGAGCGGCTCTTCGCGGAGCTGGCCGCGTCGGTCGTGCCCAACGCGCGGGGGCTCGGCGACCAGGCGCCGGACTTCGAGTTACGTTCGGCGGCGGATGATAAGCCGATTCGCCTGTCCTGGATGCTGGACGCCGGGCCGGTGATCCTCTCGTTCTACCGGGGGTTCTGGTGCCCGTACTCAAACGTCGAGCTGTCGTCGCTCGTTCAGGCGTATCCGGCGATCCGTAAGCTCGGCGGCGTGCCGTTGTACGTCGGGCCGGAGACGCGGGCGAAGGCCGCCAAGATGCGCGCGAAGTGGAACTCGCCGTTCCCGATTCTGTACGACGCAGAGGGCCGTGCGATGGACGCCTTCGGAATCGCCTTCGAGATGCCGGACTACCTCCGCGACGACTACAGACAGCTCGGCTTCCCAGACATCAACCCGGGGACAGGGTGGCGGCTGCCGATCCCGGCGACGTTCCTGATCGACCAGCTGGGAGTGATCCGCGCCCGCCACGTTGATGCTGACTTCACGCGGCGCGCGGAGCCAGCGGACATACTGGCCGCGCTCAAGCGCGTTCGTTCGCGGATCGCGGCTTAGCTCGAGACGGTCTCCTCGGCCGGCGCGAAGAGGCCCGGCTCGATCCGGCGCACGGCCCGGAAGCGGCCTGCCTTCAGTTCGGCGAGCATTTCCTCTTCCGTGTGCAGGTCCTTCTCGAACTCTGTCGCGAAGCGTCCCACCTCGAGCGGCATGTGCGCATCGCTGCCGCCAACCGTCGGCAGGCCGAGGTGAGCGGCGACTTCCAGCGCGAGGCGGTTCTCACGCTCGATACAACCGCCGTTCAGCACCTCGATTGCGTCTACGAGCGAAAACACGGGGTGGGAGGCGAGCTCTTCGATTGAGAGGTCGCCGGCACGCCAGCGATCGCCGAAGAGCAAGCTGGAGGGCCCGGGAAAGTAGCGGAATGGGTGGTTCATGACCATGTAGGCACCGTACTGCTGGGCGGCGGCGCGCAAGTCGCTGGCGTAGCGGATGTTCTTGAGGTCGCCCGGCAGGCCGAAGATGCCGATGTGGCCCATCTCGGTGTTCCACTCGCGGGCGTTGAAGACGAAGAGGCCGTGCTCCTCGCGAAAGTGGTGGACTTCGTCGTCGCGCCAGCGGTGGAGGTGCTCGGTGATCGCAACGCCGGTCAGGCCGACGAGCTTGGCCTGCTCTCCGAGCCGCTTCGGCGATATGTCACTATCCATCGATCCGACGACCGTGTGGATGTGCATATCGATGATGCTGCCCATGCGACCTCTTTTCCGGGAATGTACGCACACTGTGCGGGGAGCGCGCGGCAAACGCCACGATACCATAACGCTGACGTGAGGGTCTAACGGTTGTGCTGGGTCAAGACATATCGGACACCGCCTCCTTTCTCGATAGCCATTTTTCGTAGAACTGATTGGGAGTGAGATAGCCAAGCGCCTGGTGGAGGC
>JBGPBZ010000013.1:0-34525 GCA_041481535.1 Dehalococcoidia bacterium
CAGGATCTCCTCCGTCGCGTACGCAGACGACGAAAGCGCGTCCGAGGAGAAGATCGCCAGCGCTTTCACTTTGTCGAGCCGCTCGTGGACGATCTGCGAGCTGGCGAACGGGTTGCCCAGCAACACTCGCTTGACGGCCTGTAGTATCCGCTCCAGGCGACCAACGGGCGTGCTGGACTCAAACGTGGCCTCGATGTGACCGGCGCGGACCCGCTTGAACCGCCTCCGCGACGGCACGACGCGCAGGTACGCCCCGCGCGAGTCGGCGCCCCAGCGGATCTCCCGGAGCTCTACGTCCAGCTGCGACCGGGCCTGGCCGCGCTCCTGTCGGGGTACGACGATGCGCTAGTTCTCACCGCGGGCGTGCGTGTGTGCCGGCCCGCTTCTCTTCTCCGCCTCTTCCGGCTCAAGCGAGCGACGGACCTTGCCGCCGTTCTCCAATGCCCGGCGCGACTTACGTATGAACGTGCGGGAGCGCGGTTTATCGTGGCTCAACAAAACCTCAACATTCGCCTGTCAGGCTAGCATTTGAGGGCGCGGAACCGCTACGTGAGGCTTTAGCGAAGACGGCCGTGTTTACCCGTTCGTAATGTCAGTTGCCCGGCGGAGGCGTGTCCGTAGGCTCTGGCGCGGCCGTCGGCGTGGGCTCAAGGTTCTGGCCACCGAGCGGGATTACCAGCACCGTCCCCGGCTCCAATGGCGTGTCGAGCTTGATGCCGTTTGCCCGGGCCAGGTCAGCAGACTTGACGTGGAAGCGGTTGGCCACGCTCTGCACCGTGTCGCCCTCTTGCGTCTTGTAGTAGGTGATCGCGGGCGGCTCGGGCGTCGGCGTTGCCGTCTCCACCGGCGTCGGCGTCCCGGACGGCGGCTCCGTGCGCGTCGGGAAGACCGGGCCCTTCGGCGTCGGCGAAGCGGTGGGGCCGGTGTCGTGTCCCGTCGGCCCGCGGCAGGCGCCGTTCTTCACGGTTGGCGTGTTTACCTTGAAGATCTCGTTGCGCCCATTGCACTCGATGACCTGCACGTCGTCCGGGCGCGTGAAATCGTGGGAAGGGATCTGCAAGTAGTCTTCCGCTTCCTGCATCACCGCGCGCCAGATCGGCCCGACGCCCTGCGCGGAGAACGTGCCCGGGGCCATCGGGCTGTTGTCTGCGTTGCCCATCCAGACGCCGGTCACCAGGTCCGGCGTGTAGCCCATGACGACGCCGTCGCGGAACTCTTCGCTCGTGCCCGTCTTCGTGGCTGCGGGGCGATCGATCGAAAGTCGGCTCCAGGTAATGGCGTCCTTGGAAAGAATGTCCGTCACCATCCACGCGTACGCCGGGTCGACGACCTGGCGGCTTTCCGGCTTGTCGAACTTGTACAGCTCGTTTCCGTCGTTATCCGTGATGCTCAGCACCGAGACCTGGTCCAGCTCGCGGAATCCGCTTGGCAGGTCCTCCGACGTCGGCCGCCCGTACATCACGCCATTGTTCGCGAGCACGCCGTAAGCGAACGTCTGGTCGACGAGCTTCACTTCGCACGCACCGAGCGTGATCGTCGGGCCGCAGTTGCCCTGGCGCAGATCGGTGATACCCATGCGGTGCGCCATGTCGCGCATCGCGTCCTCGCCGACTGCCTGCAGGGTGCGCACGGCGGCCGTGTTCACCGATTCCGACATCGCCTTGCGGACCGTGATATTGCCCAAAAAGCTGTCGTTCCAGTTGTGCACTTCGTGCGCATCCGGATTGCCCTCGCTGATCACCAGCTTCTTGTCTTCGATGTACGTCGAAGGCACCCAGCCGTCCTCGAACGCTTTCAGGTACGTGAACATCTTCATCGTCGACCCCAACGACTGCTCCGAGCTGGCGATGTCCACTTGCCCGGAGATCTGGCAGCCAAGCACCTCGCCCGTGTCGTAATTGCAGACATGCTCGTCGTAAAAGTTGCGGCTGCCGACGTACGCCACGATCTCGCCGGTCTTTGGATCAATGGTGACGACGGAAGCGTCGTGGCCGTTCGTCCCACCCTCAGCCGCCGATATCTTCTCTTCGATCGTCTGCTGAGTGAGAGCGTTCAACCCAAGATCCAGAGTACTCGTGATCTTGAGGCCACCCTGATCGACAACTTCGTCGCAGGGGATGTCGCCCGGCGCGTGGAAGAGGCCCGCCTGGCACATCTTCGTCACCTGGTCCTTCAGGAAGTAGAAGAAGTGCGGCGCCTGGATGCTGAACGAAGACTCGACGAAGGTCAGCTGTTCGGTCCTCGCCGCGTCGATATCGTCAGCGGTCAGGTGCAGCAATGGCTTCGAATCGTCACCGTTCGTCGGGACCTTGTTGATCTCCTGCAGATGGCCGGCCATCAGGTCGAAGACGTCACCCTGGCGCTTCTTCGAAAGGTCATCGTTGCCGCCGTAGAGGCCGGGCGCCTGCGGAAGCCCCGCCAGGTAGGCGGACTCGGCCAGCGTCAGCTCGCTCGCCTTCTTGCCGAAGAACTGGTGAGCCGCCGCCTCGATGCCATACGCGTTGCGGCCGTAGAAAATTTGGTTCAGATACCAGTCCAGGATCTGATCGTCCGAGTATTGTCGCTTCAGCTCAAGGGCATCCACCGACTCGGTTAACTTGCGGTCGACCTTCGCGCTGATCGCCGTGTCGTCCCACTCCGATTGCGGGATGTAGACGTTCTTCACCAGCTGCTGCGTGATCGAGCTCCCACCCGAGCCACCGAAGAATCCGCCGCCGCCGAACGGCGTCAGGTTCTCCCACGCTGCGCGCGCCAGGCCGTTAAAGTTCACACCCGGGTTGTCATAGAACGACGCGTCCTCGGTAGCAACGGTCGCTGCGATCACGAAGGGAGAAATCTCGTCAAGCGGCACCGGGTCGCGCAGGCCCTCGTTCGGGTCGATGTACTCGCCTAGCTGCTGCCCGTTCCGGTCGAACGCTGTGCTTGGCCCCACGAACCGCGAGTCGATCTCGTCTTGCGGGGACTTCAGGTCGCTGGCGTAGGAGCGATACACGAGAAGGCCCGTCAGAGCGACGGCCATCACACTGAGCACGCCGGCGATCAGCACGAGCGTGAAGAACGCGCCCAGGCGCTGCCGGAACACCCGGCTGCTGTTGGCGCGTATGTGGCGGGCCCGTTTGCGGCGGGCGCGGTATATCTTGTCCAAGTGCTCCTTTATGCCTGGCTTTTGCGGGGGCGAGATGCCTCGGTTTCCGCCTCTTGGGGGGTTATGCCCTTGGCCTGGGTCTTACCCGCATCACCTAGTACAACGAAGTGCGAGAGCCCAAAGATTCTGAGCCCGGTATTTTCGAACGGATAGAGCGCTGCCTTTAATGCTCTGCCAACGATCTTCCGGCTCGCCATCACGTGGTCAAACCCGGGGAATACGTACGTATGTACTAGCGGCCGAAGCCCAGCGCGCTTGTAAACCTGTCTCAACCGCTTATATGAATACGTGCGGGCGTGCGGAACGAGGCGGTTGCGCAGCGGGTTTGGCAGCCAGTTCACGAACGGCACGTTCCCGAAAACGTAGCGCTTCCCGACGAATATCCCGTGCGTCTCGAACGGGTAGAGGCGGTTCGGACAGAAGACGACGATCCGGCCCCCCGGCGCGAGCAGCCGCCGCGCCTCCCGCAGCGTCTCGACGTCGTTGTCGACGTGTTCGAGCACCTCGTGCAGCAGGATCACATCGAAGCTGCCGCCCTTGAACGGCATGTGCTCACCGAGCGCCAGCGCCAGGTTCGGGAGCGCCTCGCCGCCCCGCCGCACGCTCTCCCGGTCGACGTCGGTGCCGACGATGTCGCTGGAAAACTCGCCAAGCCGTCGCACAAACGCGCCGACGCCGCAACCGATGTCGAGGATTCGCTTGCCCTCCAGATCAACGTGACGCCGCAGCAACTCCAGCCGCCGTTCGAGGCCGCGCGTCCAGATCTGGCTGGGATGGCCGAGAATCGCCCGCTTATCGGTCGTGCCGGCCGGGACGTGCTTTGTAGTCACGAAATCCAGCGTAACAGGCGCATCCTTTCAACGCCCAGCGGAGTTGGCGACAATAGCTCGACGAGGCAAATCGTCCAGCGCTCTGATCAATTAGTTTTGGCCGAATTCGCGTCAAATCGCACCCAGTTATGTCGATTCCGTTGGTATCGTGCCCCGATGCTAAAATCGTCCCATGCGCTACCACATCTGGACCGAAGGCTGCCAGATGAACGAGGCCGACTCTGAAAAGCTGGCCGCCGGCCTGGCCAAGCTCGGCTGGGATGAGGCGACCAGCCCGAACGACGCTGACCTCGCGGTCGTCAACACGTGCGTCATTCGCCAGAAAGCGGAGGACCGCGCGATCGGCTATCTCTCGCTCGTAAGGCGGCTGAAAGAGCAGCGAGAAGGCATGCAGATCGCCGTGATGGGCTGCATGGTCGGCCCGAAGACCGACGACCTGCGGAAGCGCTTCCCTTATGTCGACGTCTGGGCACGCCCTCAGAACTTCGAGGTGATCATCCGACAGCTCATGCCGGAGGACGACCTCGGCGGCGAGTTCTGGCCCGACACGTTCCCCGAGCCGAAAGGCCCGACGGCGTTCGTTCCGGTGGTGCACGGCTGCAACAAGTTCTGCACTTACTGCATCGTCCCCTACCGCCGCGGCCGCGAGAAGTCCCGCCCGCCCGAAGACATCATTCGCGAAGTGCGATCTTTGGCAGCGCGCGGCGTACGCGAGGTGACGCTTCTCGGCCAGACCGTCGAAGCGTATGGCAAAGACCTGCCGCTCGAGGGCAAGCGCCACCCCGATCTCTCCGACCTGTTCGCATCGCTGAGCGACATCAACTCGATTGCGCGTATCCGCTTCCTGACCTCGTACCCGCGGGACATGACAGACCGCATCATCCGTTCCGTCGGCGAGGTACCCAAGGTCTGCGAGCACTTCAACATCCCCGTGCAGGCCGGCGACAACGAGACGCTCGCCCGCATGCGCCGCGGTTACACAATCGACGACTTCCTCTCGTGCGTTGAGCGTATCCGCGAGCACGTCCCGCGCGCCGCGCTGAGCACCGACGTCATCGTCGGCTTCTGCGGCGAGACGGAGGCGCAGTTCCTGAACACGCTCTCGGTGCTGGAGTCCGTCCGCTTCGACAAGGTGCACGTCGCCGCTTACTCCCCGCGTCCCGGCACCATCGCCTGGCGCCACATGGAGGACGACGTGCCGCAGGAAGAGAAGATGCGCCGCCTCCACGCCGTCGAAGAGCTGCAGGAGCGCGTCTCCCGCGAGATCAACGCGCCGCTCCTCGGCACGGCCCAGGAGGTGCTGGTCGAAGGCGAGAAAGACGGCACCTACACCGGCCGCAATCGCACGAACAAGCTCGTCCACTTCCACGCCAACGCCGAGCCCGCATTCGGCGACATCGTCCTCGTGCGTATAGACAAGACGACGGCCTGGTCGCTCCAGGGCGAACTTTCGACAACTGTGAGTGGCGCCGGCGTCGCTGCATGACACAGTCGACGCGGGCGGCTCCTCAACGGCGCACCGGCGAACGCCTCGTCGCCGTCCTCGTCGTCATCCTCACCGTTGACGCCGGCAATCTGCAGGTGCTGCTCATCAAGCGCAGCGCCGAGCCACACAAGAACATGCTCTCGCTCCCAGGGGGGCGTCTGGAAGGCGAAACGCTCCTCGAAGCCGCCACGCGCCGCCTTGAAATCGAGACCGGCGTGAAGGACGTCTTCCTCGAGCAGCTGTACACATTCTCCGACCTCGACGACCAGGGCTCGGTTGCCGTCGCATACTGGGCGCTCGTCGATAAGCCCAGCGTTACACTCGCGCGCCGCGATGAGTGGCAGCCCGCCTGGTGCCCCGCCGACGACCTCCCGAAGCTCGCTTTCCGGAACGACACAGTCATCGACTACGCGCTTACCCGGCTGCGCAACAAGCTCGCCTACTCCAACGTCGCCTACTCACTCCTGCCCAAGGAGTTCTCCCTCTCGCAGCTCCAGCAGACGTACGAGGCGATCCTCCTGCGCCCGCTGGACAAGCGTAACTTCCGCAAGCGCATCATTTCGCTCGATGTGCTCGAAGAGACCGGCCGCCAGGCGAGTGAGGGCCGCCACCGTCCCGCTAAGCTTTATCGGTTCCGAGAACGCCGGCCCGTTGTCTTCTAGAAGGAGCACCACATGAGACTGATCATCGCCGGGCTCATCTGCGTTCTTACTGCGCTTACCGTCGCTTGCGGGGGCAGCGATGACAAGGCGACCAACACGCCCGGCGCCTCCGGATCAGCCTCGGCGACGGCTGCAGGCAACCCGACCGCGACCAGCACTACGAAGGGCACGCCTGGACCCGACAGCGACTACTACACGCAGCTTGAGTCGTACTTCACCGACAGCCGCGACCGCAGCAACGCCGCAACCACGAAGCTGGACGACGATCTGGCCGCGGCGACTACGCTGGACGAAGAAAAGACTGCGATCAACACCTTCCTCGACACGATGATCGGCGTTTTCGACGACGCTGTCGCAACGATGAACGACCTCGACCCTCCGCCAGAGGCGGCTTCGGCGCACGACTCCTTCCGCAACGACATCTCCCAGGCGAAGGGAATCTCAGCAGGCCTGCAGAGCGATATCTCGGACGCATCCACGCAGGATGCCGCGCAAGCGGTTGTCGATGACTTCAACAATCGCGTCGCGACGCTGGTCAACGACGCTCAGGGAGCCTGCCGCGATCTGCAGACCCTCGCGGACGGACAGAACGCGGGCGTCGACCTACAGTGCAAAGTAGCCGAGTAGGCGGCTAGCCCAGCGGCGCAATCTCGACCGCCAGCACCGTCGCCAGCGGGTCGAGCACAGACTCCGGCACCTCGATCGTCAGCTCGCCCATCGGGTCCGAGTTCAACAGCTGGTCGATCACGCTGCAGCGCCCGGAGAACGTGAGCGCCGTCGCCGAGGCCAGCTCCCGCACCAACTTCACCCGCCGGATCGGCACACCACGCACGGTGATCGCATCGTAGGGCCGCATCAGCAGGTGTAAGTACAGCATCTCGCCCTTCTTAGTTGATGGCCCGTAGAACTGCCACGGTTCGAGGCCGGCAGTCGTGCCGAGGATCGACCCATCGTTGCGCCGCATCCACTCACTCACTGCGTTCGCGCGCTCCAGTTGCTCCGGCGCGAGCGTCCCATCGCCGCGCGGGCCGAGGTTGAGCAGCAAGCGCCCGCCCTTGCCCGCGATCTCGCACAGCGTATGCACGAGCTTCCGCGACGACTTGTAGTCCGGATCGTCCGGGTTGTAGCCCCAGCTCTCGTTCATCGTCAGGCAGACTTCCCACGGACGCGCGGGTGGCTTCGCCGGCACGAACTGCTCGGGTGTGTCGTAGTCGCCACCGGGCCTGCCTGCCGCGGCGGGAAGGCGGTCGTTGATCACGATCTCCGGCTGCAACTTGCGGATCATCGCCGCCAGCTCGGCCGCGCGCCACTGATCGGCCGTCCGCTCCCACTGGCCGTCGAACCAGATCAGGTCGATGCGGCCGTAGTTCGTCAGCAGCTCTCGCACCTGGCCGAACATGAACTCGACGTAGCGGTTCCATTGCTCCGGCGTCGGCCGCGGAAGATTCGCGAAGTTGTACGGCCGGTGCGCGTCCGTGAACGGCGGATAGTCCGGGTGATGCCAGTCGATCAGCGAGAAATAGAGGCCGACGCGTAGCCCCGCGGCGCGGAACGCATCGGTCCACTCGCGAACGATGTCGCGCTTGAACGGAGAGTGCTCGACCGAGAAGTCGGACAGCTTTGTGTGGAACATCGAGTAGCCGTCGTGGTGCTTGGCCGTGAAGACGGCGTACTCGGCACCCATCTCTTTGGCCAGGCGCGCCCACTCTCGCGCGTCAAACTTCTGCGGATCGAACGTTGCCGCCGTCGCCTGGTACTCGTCGACGAGGATGTTCTCGCAGTGGGGCAGCGCGAAGTTGCCGCCCACCATCGGCCAGGAAAGCTCCACGCCCTGCTGCGACGAGTGCCCCCAGTGAAAGAACAGCCCGAAGCGCGCGGCGTCAAACCAAGCAGCAGTCACGGCGGCGCTACGTCAGCAAGTCGCCGACATGGGCGCAACTTGGAATGGCCGGGTCCATCGTGATGTCAACGGTGTAGGCAAGAATGAGCAGCGTGTCGAGCGTGTTCACGAATCCGTCGCAGTTGACGTCGCCCCAGTCGAAACCGGAAAGCGGCTCGTTTTGGCCCACGCTTGGGCAGCCGTTCAGGCCGCTCGAGCCGTCCCAAAGTTCAGCTACGTAGAGCAGCAGCAAGTTGAAGTCTGCCATGTCGACAACGCCATCGCAGTTGATGTCGCCGACGTAGAGGTTCTCGACTGGAGTTGGCGTGGCTGTCCCGTTCATCGTTGGCGTCGGCGAAGGCGCGGCCGTCGGCGTTGGCGTGGCGGAGCCCGTCGGCGTTGGCGTAGGGCTGGCGGTCGCCGTGGGCGAGGGAGTCGGCGAGTCTGTGACCAGGGGCGTCGGTGAAGGCGTCGGGTTCGTGCCCTCGTCCGCCTCAAACGCGCCCATGTCACACGTTGCCGTGCCATTGCTATCGCCGTCCTTCGGTCGCGTGAAGCCGGCGCCGCGCTGGTCGGTTGCGGGACAGCCGCTGTTCGTGCCCGTGTCTATCGCTTCGCTGCCGGCCAGCAGTTCGAAGACCGTTGTGGGGCCGCCCAGAGACTCCGGGAAAGCGCTCAGTTTCGGGTCCGCGTTAATCAGACTGCCGAGATTGGTGTTCAAGCCGCAGGTGTTGCCTGTATCCAGGTTGTTGCCCTGGTCAGTTGTGATTGCGGAACCGCAGTCCGTCTCGCTTGAAAAGATCGTGTTCTTGGCGTTCACCGTGCCGAGGTTTTGGACGATGCCCGTGGGGCCGGTGATTTTAAGCGTGTCGTTCAAGAGGTTGAAGGTTGCTCCACCCTGAGCAGCCACGAGTATGCCTCCATCGGTTGCGTTGATTGTTGAGTTGGTCACGTTCACCGTGCCACCGGAATCAAAGACCCCGGACCAGTTCCCACCGGTATTCTCGCTGATGATCGAATTGGTGATGGTGTGCGTGCCCGATCCGAGCACGATGGTTGATCCGGCAGTACCGGTAAAGTTGTTGAAGATCGACGAGTCCGTGATCGAGACGGAGCCGCCCGTTGAACAGATGACGCTGGCCACGTCGCTGTTACTGGTGTTGTTCAGCAACGTCACATGGTCGAGAGTGATGTCTCCGCTACTGACGATAGCGCCGCCACCACAGCCGACGTTCGGGGCGAGGCCGTTCGTCAGTGTGACGTTCGTAAGCCCAACAATCTGGCTGTTGCCCACAGTCAGAATGCTAGTGACACCGTTGCCGCTGATGTTCACGGCGTTGGCGTTCTGGTTGTCGATGAGTAGGGGCCCGCCAGAGTTTGCGTCCAGCGTTGCTGCCAGGTTGAAGGTCAGAGTACTGGCGGCCGATTCAAAATGGATGATATCGACGATACCGGGGTCACCGGCAGGACCGCAATCAGCGACCACGCTGTTTGTCCTGGCGGCCTGAACCGCTTCGGGGAGAGAGCAGTACGTGTCGACCGAGATGCCAGGATCGCCGAGGCCACCGCTAGCGGTTTCCTTGCTTACCACCAGATTTGCGCCGCCGGCGTGAGCAGGCGCGGCCTGATTCAGACTAAAGAGCGCGCAAGAGACGGTTGCGAGCGCCAGGACGACACCGAGGCTCAGTTGAAAGCGGAAGTCACGGAGCATGCGGGTACCCCTTTAATAGCAAATGGTTTGCGCCTGAGGATAGCAGACGCTACCGCTGGCGTCACGACGTCAGCGGCGTACGCGCCGGTAGCCAACCGCGGTGCCGCCAAGCGCTAGCAAGAGGACGACAGCCGTCTGCGCAGCAGCCCACCATACTCCGGTGCCACCGGTACCCGTCGCCGACAGAATCTCCACTGTCCCACCGACCGGTGCCGCAACGACGTTGATCACGCCGTTGTGCGTCTGCGGCGCTTCCACCTCGCCGTTAGGACCGAGCATCGCTTGCACAATGATGGACAGTGGACTCTGCGACCCCGGTGCGCCGATCGCTGTGAACGTAAACGTCCCAGCTACCTGTGGCGTTTCGAAGCCATGCGGCGTGCCGCCCTGGTTCTCCACCCAACCACCGAAAGTGACTCCGTGCGGGGTCGCGTTGTCGCAAGCCGACGCGAACGCGATGCCGCCGCCAGGATTGGCCATCGGAGTGCAGCTCACATACTGGACCACTGATGGATCGTAGTACACGTGGACGATCCAGATGGACGTCCCGATCGAAGGCGGATCGATGATCACGTCGATGTCCACCGTCCCGCCCGTCGGTACGTCGGAAGACGCCGGCACGATCGAAACCGAGCCGTTGTCGGCAGCGCCCGCAGTCGAAGTGACGGCAAACGCCGCGACGGCGATCAACAGAAGGACGGCAGTCCTGAAAAAGCGCACTGTGTCGCACCCCCGTACGAAAGTGCCTCATTGTGCAAGCCACACGCTGATTCTGTCAAGCGGCGCACATACAAAAGCGCCCCGACCTTCCGGTCGGGGCACTCGTCTCGTTGCGGTGTTGCGGGCTAGTTGTCGAGGAACTGGCGCAGGAGCGGCGTCATGCGCTCGCGGCGGTCGCCGAGGCCGGCGACGTTCAGGCGGTGCATGTACTCGTTCACGCGCTTGCGCTGCACGCCCATCGAAAGCTGCAGCCCCTTGTCGAAGTTCTTGATGCCGCCGCCCATCAGGATCGCCAGCGCCTCAAACAGCGCAAAGTTCACGCCGTCAGAGTTCATCGGGTCCGGCGCCAGCGTGCCCTCTACCTTGTCCAGGTAGTGGTGGATCTCCTCGCGGCGCCAGGGCTCGTTGTCCATCACGTACTTCAGGTGCATCACACCGAAGCCCAGGTGGCGGCTCTCGTCCTGGCCGCAGAGGCGGAAGATCGTCTTCTCAGCGTGGTTCTGGCCGATGTACTCGCCCATGCGGAACATCGACTGCACGAAACCCTCGGCGGCCACGTGCATGATCGCCGACATCTCGGTGAAGTCCTTCGCCTCGATGATCACGCGCAGGCCGTCCTGCGGGAGCGATGACAGCAGGCCACCGCCGTTCGCGAACGCTCGCTTGCGGAAGACGTCCAGGTGCCGGCCCTCGTCCATGATCTGGCTCAGGAGGAAGAGCTTGACCTCGTGATGCTCGCTGTTGATCGAGGGGAGCCACTGCGCCGGCGTGTCACCGGCGATGAACTCGACCTCGGTCAGGAACGTGCAGAGCTGGCACATCGCCCTCTCCATGTCGTCCGGCAGCGGCTCGATCGTGTCCCACGGAATGTCCGTCGCGGATGACCACTGGCGCGTGACAGCTTCCTCGTAGAGGAGGCGTGAGTTTTCGGAGTAAACGTCGTACTTGCCGGCGTACGAGCCCGGGACGCGCGGCGCTTCTGGACGCGCTACCGAGCCGCGAATGCGGACGGAGTGGTTGTCGGAGTGCTCGGGCACGATGCCCGCCGGCCCGATCTCGACTTCGTCGAGGGTGAGGCCGCGCTTGCCGGGCTTCGCTCGCATGCCCCACGGGTGACCGTCCTCTTCGGTGACCAGCCAGCTCAGGTCAAGCGGCTGCGCGGGTTCAGCGGTTTCGGTTCGAAGTTTCGCGAGGGTATCCTGATCGATGGCCATAAGGTTGCCTCCCGACGATGTCTTAGCAAGGACTAAGTTATGCTCATTTCTAGCACTATTCCGCCGGATTGTCAACGTGAAATCAGTGATTTTCGATCACCTCAAACCCTCTCACCAACGCCTGCTAAACTGGCCCCATGTATCAGCCCAAGAAAGAGAAGGAGGAGCTGACCCAGTGGGCCGGCGACAAGCTCAGCGATCCGGAAGGTGATCTGCCGAACTTCCCGGACTGGGACAATCCCGAAGACGACGACGGCGCGCCCGAAGGCTACTACGACGACGAAGACGAGGCGGACGACGAGGACGACGACGACTCGTACGTCCCGGACGAGGACGACCCCGACTTCGATCTGTCAGAGGCTGCGGGCTACGCGGGTTACGACTCGGAAGGAAGAACCAGCCCGGTACCGGAGTGGATGATCTCGGCGTTTGCCGTCATCGTGATCCTGGGTATCATCCTCGGGCTTATCGTGGCGCTGCGCTAAGACGTCTCGCCGACACCGCCGGTGGCCGGCACAACCGTTCCGTGATCGCTGCCACCCGGCTTCTCGTCCAACTGCACCTCAATGAACGGGTTGCCGTAGCGGTCTCGCAGCATAACCGCCTCCTTGACGACGCCGTGCTTCAGCTGCCGGTCGTTGTCCCAGTAGGAGATCGTCTTGCCGATCAGCGTCGGCCCGAACTCCTTCATTCCCTTCTCGTCCAGAGCGAAGCGGAGCTCTTTCGTGATCGTGGCCATCACGTTCCATCATAGACGAGCACGGACGGAGGGGCGAATGCTGTTCCGGAGTCAGGCTTCGGAATGACTTTCTTTAGCGCTCCACCCAGATCTGCTGGCCGTCCGTCGAGACCGTCACGTCCCCGTCCTGGTCGGTCCGCAGCACCAGATCGCCGGACAGCCGGTCCAGCACCTCCGGCGCCGGATGCCCGAACGAGTTCGCCGCCCCCACCTCAATCACATCGATCGACGGTTGCACACGCGCCACAAACGCCGGGGTCGACGACGTCTTCGACCCGTGATGTCCCACCTTTAGCACGGTCGACTGCAGATTCGTACCGGACCGGATCAGCGCCTGCTCCCCCGGGGCGTCTAAGTCGCCCGTCAAGAGGAATGACGCCGCGCCCATCGTCACGCGAACCACCGTCGACGCCGTGTTCAAATCCTCGGTCGAAAGCAACGGATCATACTGATCTGGCGCTAGCACCTGCAACGCCGCGCCATCGCCGAGGTCTACGGATTGCCCTCGGTTCGCCGTCGTCACCGTCGCGCCGGATCCGTGCAACTCCGACTCCCAGGCGTCGTACAGCCCGCTTTCGCCCGGCAGCGCAGTGTCAATCACCGAGCCGACGTCGTAGCGCTCTACGACTGTCAGCAGGCCCGCCATATGGTCCGACTGAGCGTGCGTCAGCACCACGAGATCGATCCGCCTGTCGTCGAACGGCATGTTCCGCGAAAGCGCCCGCGTAATCGGAACCGAGCCGGGCCCGCCATCGACGAGCACGCGGTTGCCCTCCGGGCCCTCGATGAGAATGGCGTCGCCCTGCCCGACGTCGAGAAACGTGACGCTGAGCCGCCCGCGCTCCGGCTGCGAGATCGCGAGGCCCGCCACCACGGTCGTCAGCGCTATCAACCCCGCGACCCCGCCGACCGGCAAAAGCGCGCGTCGGCCCGTTGTCTTTGGCCGCGGCGGCGGCTCCACCACGGGCGCCGGCCTCGCGATAAGCCACCACGTCCCGGCCAGTAGCGCAGCGTAGAACGCCACCGCATGCCACTTCGTAACGCCGTGCAGCGTGAGCGACGCCCCCGGCACACGGGCGAACAGCCGGATCGCCTCGATCATGTATTCCGCCGCCGGCCAGGCGATCCACGACGTGGGCTCCACTAAGCCCGGCGCGACGAAGTCGATCGCTGCCGCGATGCCGGCCGTCAAACCGACCGCGAGAAACGCTGGCACCACAAACAGATTCGCGACCGGCGCCGCCAGCGAGATCTGCCCGAAGTAGACGGCTGAGATCGGCATCGTCAACAGCACGGCGGCTATCGTCACCGAGAACATCTCGATCACCGGGCGAGTGAGCGGGAAGTCGGCGATTGCTGGACGCTGGTTCGCCGTCGACTGCAAGCGTTCACGCAGCGGCCCGGCTAGCGTCGCCAGCCCGAACGTCGCCGAGAAGCTCAACTGGAACGACACGTCATCTACCACCCGCGGGTCGACGGCCGTCATAAGCGCCGCCGCGAACATCAGGGCGATTGCGCTCGTGTGTTGGCGCCCGGAGATCGTCGCCAGCACGTAGACCGCGCCCATGATCGCCGCGCGGACCACAGACGGCTGCACTCCGACAAGCAACGCGTACCCGGCGATCGCGGCCAGACTTACCCACGCCGCCGGCCGCCGCCCAATCAGCCACGCCAGGGCCGCGATTATCATCGCCGCGACGATCGTCACGTTCTGTCCCGACACGGCGACGAGATGGCTGGTGCCGGTGTCACGCATGTCGTCGCGCAGGTCGTTAGGGATGGATGAACGTTCGCCAAACAGAATACCGGCGGCCAGCGACGCGTGCGGCTCCGGCAAGACATCCGACAGCACCCGCGACAGCCGCGATCGCACGTCGATCATCTGCGAACGCAGCCAGTCGCCGTGTCCGTGCTCGACGCTCGTCACGTGCGGGAACGTGGTCAGCGACGCTATGCCGCGGCTAGCGAGATAGTCCCGGTAGTCGAAGTCGGGAAGTGACGGCGGAGTCTCCAGCTTCGCCTCGAGTTCCAACAGATCGCCGTACTCGTATTTCGGCGCGATCGGACCCTGCATGAGGATTGCGCCGGGCTGTTCGTGCCACGCGCCGCCCTCGAACACGTCGCGCACGTCGAGGCGGTAGAGCGTCGTCGAGTCGCGCTCCTCCGGCTCATCGGAGACGACGGCGCGCAACTGCACCACTGCCCCGTCGTTTAGGCGCGCGAGCGAGAGGTCAGGCGTGGGCGCGGCGTCATACCGCCACCCGGCGAGGAACACGGTCGCGACGCCGAGCACGATAATTGTCAGCGTCCCAACATCTCTCCGTAGCCAAGGCTTTCCAGCCTCGGGCGCGCCTGACTTGCGCCGGGGCCTCGTCCGCCAGGCAAAAGTTGCCGCCGCAAACAGCGACGCCGCCGCGACCAGCGCCGCCCAATCGCCGTCCGCAAGCGCGGCAGTGCCAACGCCGAGCAGCCACGCGAAGGCGATCAGCGCCGCGGCCATCAGTTCACTGTGATCATCGGCGCGATGTCCTGGAATACCGACGCCGGCACCAGTTGGCGCTGCACGAGGTCTTCTACCTGCGCGAACGGCCCGTCCGTCGTGCGCGACTGCACGATCTTGCCCGCCCGCACCTGACCGACGCCCGGCAATTTCTCGAGGTCCGCCTCGCTCGCCGTGTTCAGATTCACGGGCGTACCCGGCGCCTGCACCGCGCCCGCGACTGCCGTACCCGCTCGCGGGACGACCACCTGGTCCTCGTCTTGCGCCCGCTTCGCCAGGTTCACGCCCGCGAGGTCAGCGTCGCTCGTTCCGCCACCCGCTGCGTCCAGCGCATCGATCCAGCGCGAGCCATCCGGCAGCGGATACACACCCGGATGCTGCACCGCACCCGTCACGTAAACCTGGATATCGCCAGCAGGCAGCGCGGACGTCTCGATCGTCAGGGGGTCGGGGTCATTCCATCGCCCTCGCAGCATCCAGCCGATAGCGAACAGCAGCGGAGCGGCCAGCACGACGACCAGCAGCCAGCGATAGCGTTCCAGAGCATCGGGCACCTGCGGGGATCCCCCTCCGAAATTGGTAGCCGGAACATATCCACATTGTGGACAAACGTCAAGAGGTGATCGTTATGCTAACCTGCGCCGCAGGAGGTGGCACATGCCCTCATTCGTTCACGTCGCGCGCATCCTGCCCGGCCAGCGCGAGGCGTTCCAGAACTACATGCGCAATGGCTTCGAGACCGCCCGCGAGGCGATGAAGTCGTTCGGCTTCACGAAGATCACGTCGTTCGTCACGCCAGAGACCGCGGGCGACGGCGCCGGCCTGCTCGTCACCGTCTACGAGGCGAAGGACGCCTCCGTCGTCGAGCGCTTCTACCAGATGCAGCCGGTGATCGAGAACGAGCGCAAGGCGCACGGCGTGATGGTCGAGCCGCACGACCACGACGCTCTGCCGACCAACACGCCGTTCCTCGAACTCGATCTCACGTAGGAGCTGACGATGCCTGTAACCAGAAAGGGCGAGGCGCGCAAGCTGAACCGGGCGCCGGCCGTTATCGTCCACATACTGACAGATGGCGACAAAGCGACGCTGGTCGAGGTCGAGCTTGAGCCGGGCTCTGTCGTCCCGATGCACACGCACGTGCACGAGCAGACGGGAACGCTGATCAGCGGGCGGATGAAGTTTGAGATTGGGGATGAGACGTTCGATCTGAGGCCGGGCGATGCGTGGATGATCCCAAGCGGCGTGCCACACGAGGCGACCGGCATCGAGAAGTGCCTGGTGATCGAGGCGTTCTCGCCGCCGCGGGAGGACTGGCGGTAGCGCGCCCTCGGCATCCGCCACCTCCGTGCAGTAATTTTAGCGGGCGAGCAGTGCGATCTCTTAACGGGTAATGGGACTGTTGGCGCCAACGCAAAATGTCAGCGCCGGAGACGAATTCGAAAATGAAAGTAGGGTGTACGAAAGTCTATGTCCGCCTTCCGGAATCGATGGCCTCCTTGAATCATTATCAGCGTCAATAGAACTGCACTCAAAAACGTGCATATCGCGCCGACTAGAGCAAGCACCTCTGCCACAAGGCAATTTTCCTCTTGATCGTCTCCGAGGGCTAGGATTACACTCCTAGTCGAAATCCTAGCGACGGAGGGCTGAATATGGAGTCGGATCTGAAACAAGTGCGCGGCTCTTTGGAGCGCTCGGGTCTATCCCCGATGGAGTCCGACTCCAACTCGTGGTTACGACACCGATTGCTTATTCCTGAGGGACTCAGCACGGAAACGAACGAAGAGGGTTTCCTATACTTTTCATGGGATCGCGTCGAGTACCGTCTACTTCCAGAGGCTGACGTTACATCTTGCGTTTGGCAATATCTGGACCTTAACGATGCAGATTTCGACCGAATGGCGAGGTATCTAAGTACGTGGGGCCTGCCTTACATCCCCGAAGGCGAAACCTACATGGAGGACTGGGAAACATGGGTTGGTGAGGCTCAAGAAGCCAGGAGCGCAATTCAGCTAATCGCCGCAACGGAGCTCGGAGAGTTGGCGAATGATGATGTCCTTCTTGAACTGAGGCATTGGGACGGCTTCGACGACAATGTAATTGAAAATTCAATCCGTAAAGGCGATAGATACGACTACCCAAAGATTCTGGAGCTTCAGGAGCAGGAGCACCGGCGACACTGGCTGCAAGAGCGAGAGGCTGGACGCGGATTGGATTTGCAGAGACGAGTCATTTCCAACTTCGTCAATGGAATTCCGGACAACGACGTCTGGCCATGGATTGAGCATTTGCTCTTTTCCGCAGATTGGGACGAGACGGGGCGTCACGCAATCGGTGGGGCATACGGTATAAAAGCAATCGTGGGATGGTGTATCGTGCGGACTCTCTCCATGCCGGAGATCCAAGTCTACACGTGCTCCATCTGCAACGCCCCCTTCGCACCATCGGACGATTCACAAACGCGGAGGCCTTCGAGTGGCCGTTCACGCTTTTGCAGCGAACCGTGCCGAATAGCTGGTCGGAGGCTCTCTAATAGATCATCCTGGCACCGCAACAAAAGCAAATGGCGTCCGCGACCGTTGGACGAAACGCTACCCCGACGCGCCTCCTCCACTTAATATAGGCTTCGTGGACGCCCCCCCACTCACACTCCGTTGCCCCCTTGGCGCGAAGGGCCGCGCGCAATGATTGCACGCTACACGCGACCGGAGATGGGCGCGGTCTGGTCGGAGAAGAATAAGGCCGATTCGTGGCTGCGGGTGGAGATTGCGGTGTGCGAGGCGTGGGCGGAGCGCGGGGTGATTCCGGCGGAGGCGATCGCGAAGATACGCGGGGCCTCGTACGACATGGCCAAATGGGCCGAGTACGAAGTCGAGATGCACCACGACCTGAACGCGTGGCTGCGCTCGGTGGCGGACTCGCTGGGCGAAGAGTCGCGGTTCGTGCACCTGGGGCTGACGTCGCACGACATCGAGGACACGGCGCTGGCGCTGCGGCTGGTGCAGGCGGCGGAGCTGCTGCAGGCGGGCGTGACGAAGCTGATGGAGGCGATCGCCAAGCGGGCGCGCGAGCACAAGATGACGCCGATGATGGGCCGCAGCCACGGCGTGCACGCGGAGCCGATCTCTTTCGGGCTGAAACTCGCCGGGTGGTACGACGAGATGCGGCGCCACTCGCACCGGCTGGTCAGCGCCAAGGAGCAGGTCGCTGTCGGCAAGATCTCGGGGCCGGTGGGCTCGCACGCGACTGTGCCGCCCGACCTGGAAGACGACGTGTGCGGGAAGCTCGGCCTGCTGGTCGAGGCGATCTCGACGCAGGTCGTGCACCGGGACCGTCATGCGTACTTCGTCTCGACGCTGGCGATCATCGCCTCGTCACTGGATCGCTTCGCGACGGAGATACGGCACCTGCAGCGGACGGAAGTGCTCGAAGTCGAGGAACCGTTCTCGGCGGGGCAGACCGGCTCGTCGTCGATGCCGCACAAGCGCAACCCGGAGAAGGCCGAACGAATCTCCGGCCTCGCCCGGCTCGTGCGCGGCTACAGCGTCGCCGCAATGGAGAACATCCCCCTCTGGCACGAGCGCGACATCTCGCACTCCTCCACGGAGCGCGTCATTCTGCCCGACGCCTGCATCGTGCTGGACTACATGCTCGACCTGACGACGTACATCGTGAGCGGAATGCGCGTCTACCCTGACCGCATGCGCGAGAACATGGACCTGAGCTACGGCCTGCCGTACAGCCAGCGCGTCCTCCTCGCCCTCATCGACAAAGGGATGAACCGGCAGGAGGCGTACAAGATCGTACAGTCGAACGCGATGAAGGCGTGGGAAGCGCGCAAGCCGTACCTCGATTTCCTGGCGGCGGACGAACGCGTGACCTCGAAGCTTCCGCGCGCGGAGCTGGAGTCGCTGTTCGACGCGAGCTGGTACCTGCGTTATGTCGATGAGAGCTTCAAGCGAGTGGGGTTGTGATTGTGACACTTACATCTTCACGCCGAACGCGGAACCACATTAGGCTGGCCCCAACTAAACGTAGCTGCAGCGTCTTTAGACCTGCCAACCTCGCCACGATGACGACAGACGACCCGAATCAACTGCGACAATCACCCCGCCTGAGATCGTTCGGGTACACCGGCAACTACGCTTACCACTTCGGATCGAAGACTCGTGGGAGCCTTCTATTATTTCGCGATGAGGAAGCAGCGAAGCGAACGCTCGACGCCCTCGAGAAAGCCTGCCAGCACTACGCGTTCAAGTGCCTCGCATATTGCTTGATGCCCAACCACGTGCACGTTCTGGCGCAAAGCGAGTCAGGCAAGTCGGCCGAAGAGTTCATGCGCTACTTCAAGCAGCTGTCCGGGTACGCGTACAAGAAGCGCACAGGTCAACATCTCTGGCAGGTGAGCTACTTCGATCACGTGCTGCGAAGCGAAGAAGCGATACGGCCGATCGCGGAGTATATCTGGGCGAATCCAGTAAGGGCTGGGTTGGTCACTGGGCGAGAGGACTACCCGTACAGTGGTCCGGTGGAGAACATGTCGCCGTGACTTCGATCAAATGCTGTACGAGCAGGTCTAAAGACGCTGCAGCTACGATAACGTTTGCTCTGTGCTCAACCTTTGCTTCTAGACAGGAGGTTTTCTCATGACCGCGAATACCCTTAGCGAATCCACCCTCGACCTCCCGCTTCTCGCGCGCGGGAAGGTGCGCGACATCTACGATCTCGGCGAAAATCTCCTGATCGTCGCCACGGACCGGCTCTCGGCGTTTGATGTTGTTTTGCCGACAGGCATTCCAGACAAGGGCGCGGTGCTAACGCAAATGTCGGCGTTCTGGTTCGAGAAGACGGGCGACATCGTGCCCAACCACTTCATCCGCGTCGTTGAGGACACCCGCGTCCCCGAAGTCCCTGTCGGGCTGCCGCGCGAGATGATCGGCCGCTCAATGGTGGTGCGGAAGGCAAAGCGCATCGACGTCGAGTGCGTTGTGCGCGGCTACATCACCGGCACTGGCTGGTCGGACTACAAGAAAACGGGCTCGGTTTCCGGTATCAAGCTGCCCGAGGGTCTCTCCGAGAGCGAGCAACTCGCCGAGCAAATCTTCACGCCGAGCTCGAAGGCGGACGAAGGCCACGACTTGCCGATCACCTACAAAGAGGTGAAGGAGCTCGTCGGAGACCAGGCCGCGAACGCGATGCGTGTGCGATCGCTGGCGGTGTACAAGTTCGGGCGCGACTTTGCGGCCGAGCGCGGCATCATCATCGCGGACACGAAGTTCGAGTTCGGCTGGCTCGACGACGAGGTGATCTTGATCGACGAAGCGCTGACCCCGGACTCGAGCCGCTTCTGGCCCGCTGACCAGTTCGTCACCGGCCGGTCGCAACCGAGCTTCGACAAGCAGTACGTGCGCGACTATCTGAACACGCTCGGCTGGGACAAGACGCCGCCGGGGCCAGAGCTGCCGCTGGACGTCGTCGAGAAGACGGCGGAGAAGTACCGCGAGGCGTTCGAGCGCATCACGGGTCGCACACTGGTGCTGCCATGAGAGCCCTCACCCCCTCCCCTCTCCCGCTTCACGAGCGAGGGGCGATCGGTTTGTACTGAGTCGAATGCCAGTATTAGCGCCGGACGTGGAGGAGTTCTTGCGCGGGGCGAACGTGGCGGCGCTGGCGACGGTGCGGCCGGACGGGCGCCCTCACGTCGTCCCCGTCTGGTATGAGTACGACGGCCGCGAGTTCACGATCAGCTCCTTCCGCGACACCCAGAAGCTGAAGAACATCGCCAAGAAGGGGTTTGCGGCGCTCAGCGTCTACTCGGGCACATTCCCGTATCGCCAGGTGACCGTCGAAGGGACCGCGCGGATCGGCTCGGCAATCGACAACGTCTGGCGGGAGCGCGTCGCGATGCGCTATCTTGGCGAGGCGGCGGGCCGCGCCTACACCAACGACACCGCCGATATGGACGTGGTCGCGGTACACTTGCGGCCGATGAAGTGGCACACCGAGGGGTTTGAATAGTGAATTGTGAAGGGTGAATTGTGAAATTGGATGGACACGAAAATGGACTCAAAATGAGCGCAGTGTCCACCGGAAGGAGAGAACGATGACTGACGCAACGAAGGCGGTGGGTGACATGACACCGCTGCAGAACACAGACCTGATCAAGAAGGCGCGCGATTACTGCAGCCACCAGGCGAACAAGGGCATCGATTCGCTCGTGGCGTTGATGGAGCGCACCGGAGAGGACTGGAAGCGCTGCCTGGACGGCGTGAGCGAGACGCAGGCCGCCTTCTCGCCGGCGAAGGGTGAGTGGACGACCAGCGAAGTCGTCACGCACTTCCTCACGACAACGGCCGGCGTAAACAATCAGATCCGAAAGCTGACGATGGGCGAGGACGTCGGCCAGCTCGCGCCCGCGGGGCCCGATCAGCGCCCGACCGAGACACCGTCTGTCGCCGAGCTCAGCGCGAAGACGGTCGCCATTTTCGACGAGATCGCGGACATGACGCGGGCGCTCGAGGGCAACGCCAATCTCGGCAAGCAGTTCCCGCACCCCGCTTTCGGCGAGCTCGACATGCTGCAGTGGATCGCCTTCCAGCGGCTGCACGGGATGGACCACATGCAGCAGATCGAGAAGAACAAGGCCGACGCGGGCTACCCAAAGGCGTAGCGTTTCTTTACCGCAGATGACGCAGATGTACGCAGATGACGCGCAGATGGGGCGGGAAATGGCCGCCGGATTTGACGCGGAGTTTCTGATTTAGAGGTTTGGAGCGGGTATGTTCTTAGCGAAGGTCTACGTGACGCTGAAGCCGACGGTGAACGACCCGCAGGGGCTGACGATAAAGGGCGGGCTGCACTCGCTCGGCTTCGCGGCGGTGGAGTCGGTGCGCGCGGGGAAGTACATGGAGATCCGCGTCGACGCCACGTCGAAAGAGAAAGCGGCGGAGACGGTGACGGAGATGTGCAAGAAGCTGCTGGCGAACCCGGTGATCGAAGAGTTCCGGGTTGAGGTAGCGGAGGGCTAGAGCGCCGCAGGATCGACACTGTGAGCACTTCGGAAACGACCCCAATTGTCGGAATCCTCTCGCGTGGTGACCCGGAATCGCCGGTACCGACGCGTGAAAACAGCCGGTTGCATCGGATTTTCGAGGAACTCGCTGCCCTCGGCGTGACCGCCGAGCCGGTCATATTTGCCGAGGAGGAGCTTGAGAAGATCGGCCGCCGCCTGCTCTCGTTGGACGGCGTGCTGGTCTGGGTCGATCCGATCGTAGCCGGACGGGACCGTGCGGTGCTGGATGCGATGCTGCGCGATGTCGCAGAGCAAGGGGTCTTTGTCAGCGCCCACCCGGACGTGATCCTGAAGATGGGCACCAAAGATGTGCTCGTGCGAACGCGAGACATGGAGTGGGGCACGGAGACCCACGTTTACAAGACGACTGAGGAGCTCGGTCAGCGTCTGCCGGCACTGCTGCGGCCGGGACCCCGGGTCTTGAAACAATTGCGCGGGAACGGTGGCAATGGTGTGTGGAAGGTCCGGCTGATCAGCGAGGGTTCTCCGTCAATCGACAGCAAAGTTGAGGTGCTTCACGCGCTGCGCGGGAGCCGCCTTGAGCAAGTGACTCTCGGCAACTTCGTTCAACGTTGCGAGCCCTATTTCGCGGGCACGGGATACTTAATCGATCAGCCGTACCAGACGCGACTGGGCGAGGGCATGATCCGCTGCTATATGGTGCACAAGCGGGTTGTCGGCTTCGGCCACCAGTTCGTGACAGCGCTTTTGGAGCCGCCTCCAGGATCGATCGAAAGCCCTATCCCTCCCTCGCGGCTGTATTACGGCCCCGACAGGCCGGAGTTCCAGGCTCTGAAGGCGTTGCTGGAGTCGCGCTGGATCGGGGAGATGCAGCGCCGGCTGGATATCGACACTCATTCGCTGCCGGTGATCTGGGACGCCGACTTTCTTCTCGGGCCCAAGACGGCAGCCGGTGCGGACACGTATGTGCTCTGCGAGATCAACGTCAGTTCTGTCTTCCCGATACCTGACGAGGCACCTGCCCCGCTGGCGGAGGCTGCAAACTCGCGGGCGCTCTGGGCAAGAGCGCAACGTCTGCGCCCGCCGGCATCCTGAGGTTGCTCGCGTCGCTCGAAGTTAGCCGAAGGCCGCGAGCCACTCGGCCAGGCGCAGGTTGTGGATACTGCGAACGTGCGGCGTCATATCGTACGACTCGAGTTCGGCGGGTGTGACCCAGGCGACGCCCGTGACCTCCGTTGGGTCCGGTTTCAGATCGCGCGAAAGAAGACGCACGGCGTGCGGGAACAGCAGGAAGTGAATCGGCGCCTCACCGCTGGTCACGTTCCAGGCGATGAACGGCTTGTGGTGAGCGACGACCTCCGACTCAACACCCAGCTCTTCGCGCACCTCGCGAACGATGGCCTCTTCCGGCGACTCACCGTTCTCGATCCAGCCGCCGACGCCCGCCCAGAACCCCTGCAGGTCGCGCACGACCAGCAGCTTCCCGTCCTCGTAGATCGTGGCGGAGGCGGCCATCATCATCAGGTGTTTGGGCAGAATGTGCGGATCGCGGGCGCGACGCGACGCTTCGAGGTCAGCCACTACAGCACGTCTTTGGTGCTTGGTATCGCGTCCGAAGCGCGCGCGTCGATCGCGACGGCCGTCCGCAGGCAACGCGCCAGGCCTTTAAACACGGCCTCGGCGATGTGGTGGTCGTTGTCGCCAGAGAGGACGCGGACGTGCAGGTTGAGCCGCCCCTCCTGCGCCATCGCTTCGAGCAGGTGCGCGAGGTTCTCCGTCGGCAGCTCACCGACGAGGTCGCGGACGAACGGCATATCGATCGCCGCGAAAGGCCGGCCGCCGAGGTCGATCACGACCTGCGCGAGCGATTCGTCCATCGCGATCGTCGCGTCGCCGAAGCGGGTGATGCCGCGCCGGTCGCCGAGCGCCTGGTTCAGCGCCTGGCCCAAGACGAGGCCGATGTCCTCGAGCAGGTGGTGCGTGTCGCGGTCGATGTCGCCCTTCGCCTGGACTTTGAGGTCGAACAGCGCGTGTCTCGCCAGCGACTCGAGCAGGTGGTCCAGCATGCCGATGCCGGTGGCGACTTCGTACTGCCCGCTGCCGTCGAGGTCGAGGGTGAGCGAGATGTCTGTCTCGCGCGTCTTGCGTGCGATCTCGGCGAGGCGCTTACTTGCCAACGCTCGCTCCGATCTCCTGCATCGCTTCGATCACGCGGTCCGTATCGTGCGCGGTACCTACGCTGATGCGGACGCAGTTGCGCAGCCCGGGCGTGTCGAAATAGCGGATGAGGATGCCTTTGCGACGGAGCGTGTCGCGCACGTCTCGCGCCGGCGTACCCCGCACCTCGCAGAGGATGTAGTTGCCGGCTGACGGGTACGGCCGCAGGAACGGCATCGATTCCAGCAGATCGAACATCCGCCCGCGCTCCTCGACGATGCGTTGCACGTTCGCGAGCAAGTGGTCCTTGTCCTCCAGCGAGGCCAGGATCGCTTGTTCTGCTGCGACGCTCAAGTTGTACGGCACTTTCACCTTCCACACAGTCTCGACGAGCGGTCCCGGCACGATCGCGTATCCGGCCCTTATTCCGGCGAGGCCCGCCCACTTGCTGAACGTCCGCGCGACGATCAAGTTACCCCGGTCACCCACGAGATCCACCGCAGACTCCCCGGAAAACTCCGCGTACGCCTCGTCGATCACGACCGCCACCGGGTACTCCAGGATGCGGAGGAGCTGCTCGCGCGGGAGCACGTTGCCCGTCGGGTTGTTGGGCGAGGCGAGATAAAGGAGCTTCGCGCCGCCGGCGAGCGCCTCCTCAAGCGCAGGCAGGTCGAGCGAGAAGTCCTCGTTGCGCGGGACGCTGACGAGACGCGCGTTGTACACCTCTCCGAGGAACTCGTACACGCCGAAGGTGGGTGGGCAGTTGACGAGCGCATCCCCGGGCGAGAGAAACAGCTTGGCCGCCAGGTCCAGCACTTCGTCGGAGCCAGTGCCCAGCACGATCTGCTCGGGATCAGCGCCAACGTAGTCGCCGATCGCCTCTCGCACTGCGCGCTGCGCGGGGTCCGGGTAGATGTGATAGTGCTTGTGCTGCGCCAGCCGCTCCGCGACGTCCGGCGACGGGCCGTACGGGTTCTCGTTGCCGTCGAGCTTCGAGATCTGGTCAGGCGCCAGCCCAAGACGCTTCGCCATCACGTCGATTGGCTCGACGGGCTCGTAGCCCGGCATCTGGAGCAGGTGCGGGCGGATCAGTGAGCGGATGTCGTGCTGGTCGCTCATCGGCCCTCGCACCTGACCCCTCTCCTCCTCCGCGGCGGACAGGCGCAGCGGAGGGCGAGGGGCAATCCGGTCTCTTGAAGACGCGTCGATGTGCCGGTGGCTGAGCGTCTTTTGGACAGAGCTGAAGCTCTGTCCGTACGGTTGCATGTCATCGCTTGTCCTCCGGCAGGCGTGATTCGATGGCGCGGGCGTGGCCGGCCAGGCCTTCGGCGCGCGCGATGGCGGCGCCGGCGGGGCCAACTTCTGCGACGGTCTTCGCATCGAGGCGGACGAGGCTGGTGACCTTCAAGAAGTCGTGCACGCCCAGGGAACTCGAGAAACGCGCGCTGCCGCCGGTGGGCATGACGTGGCTCGGCCCGGCGGTGTAGTCGCCCACGGACTCTACCGAGTGCTCACCGGCAAAGATGCAGCCGGCGTTGCGGATGCGGTCGAGCCAGCGATCGGCGTCGCGCAGGTGCAGACAGAGGTGCTCCGCCGCGAACTCGCTCCCCAGATCGATCGCTTCTTCGATCGACGAGGCGATGATCGCGCCGCCGCGTGCGTCCAGGCTCGTTCGCGCGGCTGCGGCGCGGGGGAACTCCCTCACCCCCATCCCCTCTCCCGCTCCGCGGGCGAGGGGCGATTCGCTGTGCGAAGACGAGCCGGATAGCGTTTGCTCGACGATAGCGCTCACTGCGTTCGCCAGCTTCTCGCTGTCTGTCAGAAGCAGCGCCGTCGCAAGCTCATCGTGCTCGGCACCGGCGAGCAGGTCAGCGGCGACGAGGCGTGCGTTCGCGTCGGCGTCGGCGATGACGAGCGTTTCGCTCGGGCCAAAGATGCCGTCGATGCCGACCTGGCCGAAGAGCTTCTGCTTGGCGATCGTGACGAAGATGTTGCCTGGCCCGCAGATCTTATCGACGGCGGGTACGCTGTCCGTGCCGTACGCCATCGCGGCGATCCCCTGCACGCCGCCCGCGCGGAAGATGCGGTCGACGCCTGCGATGTCCGCGGCGACCAGCTTGAGCGGCGCGACGGAGCCATCTTCGCGGGCCGGCGTCACCATCACGAGCTCGCCGACTCCGGCGACGCGAGCGGGCAGCGCCGTCATCAGCAGCGTCGATGGGTAGATCACGATGTTGCCGGGGATGTAGAGGCCGACGCGCGCTATCGGCCGCACAATCTGGCCGAGGCCGTTCTGCTCGAACGATTTGGCTGCGTGCTGCAACTGCAGAGCGTGGTAGTCGCGAATCCGAGTGGCGGCGACGTTGAGCGCGTCAACCAGCGACGAGCCGACTTGCCCGTACGCCGCCTTCACCTCGTTGCGCGACACTTCGAGAGAGCCAGCGTACGATACGCCGTCGATCTGCTCGTTGTAGCGACGGACGGCGGCGTCGCCCTCTAATCGCACGTCACGCAGGATGCGATCAACCACGGCCGCGGCGTCGAGCTCCGCACCGAAGACGCGCCGCACCGTCTCGCGGACAGCGGGCGGCAGATCGGGCTCATCGGCGGGGGCGCGGCGAAGCAGAGTACGCCTCGCTTCGTCGGCGCCGCGGACTATGCGCACGAGAGGTACTCCTTCACAATCTGTACAGACGCCTCGACCGACGCTTCCATTACGTTGTCGATGCGCTCGCGCGTCAGGTGGCGCATCGCTTCGTCGACAAGCTCCGGGAGCGATTCGGCGAGCTCGGCGTATCCGGAGTCTGTCTCATCATCCTCGATTTTGAGGTGCTGGCGGGCGCGGGCGCGGAAGCGCTCCCAATCCGGCGTCGACTGCACGTACTCCGTTATGACCTCGTGCCAGCGGTTGATCGTGTCGCGGTCGATGAAGTCGATCTGAAGGTCGAGATCGCAGCTCATGACGGCCGTGAGGACGTGCGCCATCAGCTCGCTATCGGAACGCGTGTCGGCATCAAGCGAGAACTGGAGCGCGCGATCCATCACGTTCGCCCGCAGCGTCCCGCCAAGCGAGGAACGCTCGCCAAAGAACGGACGGTAGACGGTGGCGATCCAACCTTCGTCGACGACGAGGTGTGAGAGATAACCGGCGAGGAACGCCTGTGTGTTCTGGGACAGCGCCCCAGCGTCGGCGACGGCCGGGTTGTTTTCGATGAAGGCGCGCGCGGAGGATTGATCGTCGAAGTTGTGGATGTCGAAGAAGTGCGTACGCTGGCGGTCCCAGCGGGTGATCACCCGGACGTCAGGCGCTGTCGAGCCCAGGTAGAGATTGCCGCGCTGTTCGTCCAGCGCGGGCGCGTGCAGGCGGTCCGCCATCTGCTTCGCGATGACGGTGTGGATGGCCAGCGGGGGCATTTACAGACACCTCAATCGGCATTGTACCAGAGGGGCGGACGGCGGGCGTTACTGTCAACGAATGGGGAGATCGAATTACCGAATACGCTATACGCGGGCGTCGGCCGTTGATTCGTTAATTCGTTCCGCCGCAGGCAATTCGTTGACAGCTTTACGCGACCGACGCCTGCAGCATCCCGAACACCTGCTCGTACACCTCGCGGCGGCGCCCTTCGAGGCCGGCCTCGCGGCGGGCGACCAGGCAGGTCGTCGAGCGGTAGATCGTGTCCAGGATCTTGAGGTTGTTCTCGGCGATGGTCCGGCCGGTCTCGGTGCCTTCGATCAGGATGTCGGCGTCCTCCGGCACAAACCCCTCGGAGGCGCCTGCGATCGGGATCACCTGGTAGCGCCAGAAGTGCCGGCTGCGCGCGTAGTGGTCCGCCGTCGCCGCAAACTCCGAGCATACGATCAGCGCCTGCTTGTTCTGCGAGCGCCAGTACTGCATCGCGTCCGCGAGGTTGTCGGCGGGCAACGCGCCATCGACAACGGCCGAGAGGTTGTACTGCGAGCACTGCAGGTCAAGCGCGGCGTGCGCGGGGCTGGACGGGAACGCATACAGGTGCTCGTTCAGCAGGTCGAGGCCGGTGATGGCGATATCGAACTCGCCGAGCGCTACGAGCTGCGGCATGTCCTGAGGCCGGATCACCTTCACCTCGAGCCCGTCGATGCCGGACTTCGGGCGTCGGACGAACGTCTTCTCCTCGTATCCATCGAAAGTGATGCCGGCTTTGGCGAGCGCTTCGTGGACGTGGCGCTGCTGGTGGCCGTCCGGCACGGCGAGGCGGAGGGTGTCGCCGCGAACGGATCGACTGCCCGAACCGTTCGTCGTCACCGGCGACGGCAGGTGAAGCGCGCCGTTTGTGGCAGCGCTCGCAGCTTCGCGGAGGCGGCTGAGGACAGGCGCGAGGTCTTTCGTGGCGAGCGATCTGGCGTTCGCGACAAGCCAGGCGGAGTTGTCGAGCAGCTGCATGATCGGATCGAGGCCGTGCGCGCGGACCGCCGCTTCGTCCTTCGCAGCGATGACGACGACGTCGGCGTCTTCCGGCGGGTACGCTTCGGCGGCGCCGGCGACGGCCTGTACGCGGTAGCGGGGCAGCCGCGCCGCACGCGCAAACGCCTCCGCGATGTTCGGGTACTCGCTGGCGATGCGGATCGGCGTTGGCAGGCTCGCGAGGGATGTCCCGCGCGAAGTCGCCGCGAAGAGCGCGGTGCGGCCGAACTGCAGGTCTGACAGCGGGACGAGCGGCTGCTGCGGGAAGCGAACGTTCATCTCGGTCACCCAGGAGAGGCTGGTGACCCCGAGGTCGTAGTTGCCGAGGGCGATCTGCACGGGGATATCGCGCTCCCGGAAGACGCGGACACGGATGTCAGCGTTGTCCGGCACGTTCAGCCGATACTGGCGAGAACCTTCCCCATACCCCTCGACCCGCAGCCCGAGCGATGACAGTAGTTCAGCAGTCGGCGTGCGGAGATCGCCGGTCGGAAGGGCGAGCTTGATCACGACTTCGCGACCGCGCGAACGACGGACTCGATATCAGAGTGCTTCTCCGGCTTACCGCCGTTGAGCACGACGTGGAACTCTCCCGCGATGACAACGACTTCGCCCTTCCCGGCGCCGCTCGTTACGCGGACGAGCTTCTCCACCCTTCGCAATGCGACCGCGAGCGCAAACGCCTGCGCGAGGTCATCGCCGGAAGCAGACTCAACGTGAATCGTGATGACACGGGCTTCTTCGCCCGCCTTCAATAGCGGCGCGACGGCGTCGATCTCAATCGCGAAGCCCGACGCAGGAAGCGATCGCCCGCCGACGAGCGAGACGAGGCCGTCGTATCTTCCACCACCGCCGACCTTCTGATCGCCGACGAAGGCGTGGAAGACAGGGCCGGTGTAGTACTCGAAGCTGCGGACAAGCAGCGGCGAGATTTCGTGCGCAACGCCCATCCCGTCAAGCATGGCGGAGACTGCGGCGAGCTCTCGCAGCGGCTCGGCGACTTCGGGAACGGCCGGTTCGAGGACGGAGGAAAGGTTCTGAATGTACGCCTGGCCGTCGCCCTCCAGCGAGAGCACCTTGCGGATCGACGCGCTGCCGGGGAGCTTCGCCTGAACTTCGTCCAGCGGCGCGAGGCCACCGGCTAGCACACGGTCGTAAAGCGCGAGCTGTTCGGCCAGCGAGAGGCCGGCCTTGTCCAGCAGCGACCGCACGATGCCCGGGTGCGACAGCTTGAGGCGCGGCGAGAGGCCGAGTCGTTGCAACGTCTCGCGGGCGAGGAGGATCAGCTCGACGTCCCCGCGTGGGTAGGTGTCGCCGAGCAGCTCGACGCCGCACTGCCAGTCCTCTCGCTGCGCGTCGCCCTGCTCGAAGCGGAGGACGTTCTGTACGTAGAAGAGGCGGGCCGAGTCGCGGTCCGCCATTTGCTCTGAGAACAGGCGCACGGCGGGGATCGTCGAATCTGGGCGCAGGACGACGCGCTCGCCGCTCCAGCCGTCCCAGTCGAGGAACGAGTACACCCGGTCCAGCATCTGCGGCGAGAGCGTGCCGGCGGACGTGAAGAGGTACAGGTGCTCGAGCGTGGGCGTGCGCACCTCCTCGTAGCCCCAGCCCAGGCAGACGTCCCGGAACGTGAGCTCGATGCGGCGGAAGCGCTCCATATCTGCGGGCAGCATGTCCCGCATGCCTTTGGAGCGCATGGATTCGGCCATGAGTTAAGGGTAGCCGGTCAGCGGCGAGGGGTCGAGGGCGGGCGTTTGAAACCGGGAACCCGGGACCGCGTAGGCGGCTTTTGGGTCTCGCGGTACGTGATGCCTCGGCGATGCGCTGGCTGTCAGCGGATGGCCTGCGGCGCAACGGATAAACGGAGCGAATGCGGTTACTGGGCTTTCCGTTTATCCGTTTACGCGTCCGTTGACAGCCAACATGGACGCTGGCCGGGTGATGGCCTGGCACGGCACACGCTGGTTCCGGGGTTCTCACTTCTGGGGTCCTCGGTTCTTGGTTCTCAGGCCCGGCGAATATCCCACCACGTCTGCGCTGCCAAACCGGGCGTATAATTGGCAGTGAAAACAGAATGAGCACCGCTCTCCGACGGCGAAGGGTGAACCGCATCAGGTTCGTTCTGGCGGCCTTCGCTGTTTTTTTTGGCTTTTTGACGTTCGCCTGCAAAGCCGGGCCTGACGCCGCCCCGGGCTCCGTCCACGTCCTCACCACGGACGGCGAGGTCAACCCCGTGATGGACCGCTACATCGACCGCGGAATCACGGCCGCCGAAGACGACCAGGCGGCCGCCGTCGTCATCCGTCTCGATACACGCGGCGGGCTGCTCACCTCGATGGACAGCATCATCGAGCGCATTCTGCGCGCCAAAGTGCCGGTGATCGTCTACGTCTGGCCGGACGGCGGGCGCGCGGCGTCGGCGGGGACGTATATCACGTATGCGGCTCACGTCGCCGCGATGGCGCCGGCGACGACGATCGGCGCGGCCACGCCCATCGATGCGAGCGGCAACAACCTCGACTCTGACCTGCGCGCGAAGGTGATCAACGACTCGGTGGCGAAGATCCGCGGCCTCGCCGAGCTCCGCGGGCGCAACGGCGACTGGGCCGAGGACGCCGTCCGCAACGGCACAGCCACGCACGCCAGCGACGCGCTCAACCTGCACGTCGTGGATTATGTCGAGCCCGACCTGCCGACGCTGCTCAAGGACATCGACGGCAAAAGCGTGACGTTGCAGAGCGGCTCGCAGGCCGTATTCGCGACGGCCGACGCACCCATCGCCTACAACGACATGAACTGGATCGAGCAGTTGCTCGACATCATCGCGAACCCCAACATCACGTTCCTGCTGCTCTCGATCGGCGGGCTCGCACTCTTCCTCGAGCTGTTCCACCCCGGCGCGATCATCCCGGCCACCGTCGGCGTGATCTGCCTGGTGCTGGCGTTCTTCTCGCTGACTGTGCTGCCCTTCAACTGGGCGGGCCTTGTGCTGATCGCCTTCGCTTTCCTCTTATTCGGGGCGGAGCTGTTCACCAGCCACGGCCTGGCCGGGGCGGCGGGCGCCGTCTCGCTCGTCTTCGGCGGGCTGATCCTGTTTAGCGGCAACCCGCAGGACTTCCAGATCGATCAGTGGGTCGTGTTCGTGATTGCGGCGCCGATCACGCTGATGTTCCTCTTCGGTTTCACCAACGCGATACGCGTCCGCCGCATGCCGCCAAAGATGGGCAAGGAGACGATGGTCGGCCGCGTGGCCGTCGCGAGATCGCCGCTGGCGCCGAAGGGCTTCGTCTTCATGGACGGCGCCACGTGGACGGCTGAGGCTGAAGAGGGCAAGATCGACACTGGCGACAAAGTGGTGGTGACAGAGATACGTGGACTACGCCTCAAAGTACGCAAGCAAAAGCCAGAAGGAGCGCAGACATGACGCAGCAACCCCCCCTTGACGAACCAGAAGTCCGGCGCATTCCGGGCCCGAACTGGCTGGCTCGAGGCCTCACCGGCCTCGGGTACATCTGGGCGATCCCCTTGTTCTTCCTCGCGATACGGGTCGTGCAGGAGTACGAGCGAGGCGTCATCTTCCGCCTCGGCCGCCTCATGGGCGCGCGAGGGCCGGGGCTGTTCTTCATCATCCCGTTCATCGAGCGGATGGTGAAAGTAGACCTGCGCGTGGTGACGCTGGACGTGCCGCGCCAGGACGTGATCACGCGCGACAACGTGACCGTGAAGGTAGACGCGGTCGTCTACTTCCGCGTTCTCGACCCGGAGATGGCCGTAACGCGCATCGTCGACTTCTACCGCGCGACGTCGCTGGTTGCGCAGACGACACTGCGGAGCGTGCTCGGCCAGTCGGACCTCGACGAGCTCCTCTCCAAGCGCGACCAGGTGAACCAGAAGCTGCAGACGATCATCGACGAGTCGACCGAGCCGTGGGGCGTGAAGGTGACGATCGTCGAAGTGCGTGACGTTTCGCTGCCCGCCGACATGATCAACGCGATGAGCCGCCAGGCCCAGGCCGAACGCGAACGCCGCGCCAAGGTCATCCATGCCGAAGGTGAGTTCGAGGCCTCTCGCCGCCTCGCCGAGGCCGGCGCGGTGATGGCCGCTGAGCCGACGACTCTCCAGCTGCGCTACCTGCAAACGCTGACCGAGATCGCCTCCGAGAAGAACAGCACGGTGGTGTTCCCGATCCCGATCGACCTGATCACGATGTTCATCCGGGCCTCGGGCATGGCGATGGACGCGGGCGGGGGCGGCGCGCACAAGGCGCGGGAAATCCCGCCGGCGACTCAACCTTCTTAGCGCTCAGTCACGAGCATATTGCTTTTGACGCGCCCGCGTGCTCTATTGCTCCCATGTTCCCTGGCTCACATGCTCTAACCGGAGGCTGCTGATGGACATCTACGAAGCGATGTACACGCTGCGCGCAATGCGCAGGCTCAAGACCGACCCGGTGCCTGAGGAGCTGGTCTGGAAGGTGCTGGACGCCGCGATCCGGGCGCCGAGCGGTGGCAACCAGCAGCCGTGGGCGTTCATCGTCGTGACGGACGCGGAGAAGAAGCGAAAGATCGGCGAGTGGTACCTCGAGGCCTGGAACAAGGCGTACGCCGTCGCCGGGGTGAAGGACGCCATGCTCGCCAACCCGGCGATGGCGCGCACCTTCCGCTCCGCCGACCACCTGGCGAACAACATCGCCGACGTGCCGGTGCTGATCTTTGTGGCGGTGCGCGGCGCAAACGTCGCCGCCACGTCGGGCGTCGGGCCCAACATCTTCCCCGCCGTGCAGAACCTAATGCTCGCCGCCCGCGCCGAGGGGCTCGGCACGACCCTCACCACTCTCCACCGTGCGCACGAGAAGGACACCCGCGACCTGCTCGGCATCCCTGACGACTTCGAGACGATGGCGATGATCCCGCTGGGCTGGCCGAAAGGCAAGTTCGGGTCGGGCCCGCGCCGTCCCGTCGAAGACGTCACGCACTGGGAATCGTGGAAGAGCCACAAGAAGCGCTGACCTGTGCCTATCACTATCCGCCCGGCCACTGAAGACGACTTCGAGGCGCTCTCACGCCTCGACCTGTCCTACCCGACGAGCAAGTATCTGCGCGTGGAGCGCTCCGGCACGCCGCCGGAACACACTTTCGAGCTGCGCTGGGCCGAACGCCCAACGTCGGACACCGTCTACAACGCCTATCCGGTCGATCGCCTCCTTGCCGCAGAATCGAAGCTCGACCTCTTCCTCGTCGCCGAATCCGACGGCGCTCCCGTCGGGCTCTTGATGATCATTCTGCCATCGTGGACGAACTCCGCTGAGATCACCGACTTCGCAGTCGACCGGCCGGCGCGAGGGCAGGGCGTAGGTCGCGCCCTCCTCGAAGCGGCCATCGCCTGGGCCAAGCAACGCAGCCGTATCGCCCTCTGGGTCGAGCCGCGCGCGGACGACGCCCCCGCCATCGAGTTCTACCTGCAGATGGGCTTCCGGCTCTCCGGCTTCAACGACCATCTCTACTCCAACGCGGACGAAGAGCCCGGCCAGCAGACGCTGTACATGCACTTAGAGCTTTAGGAGTACAATGGCGCCGCTCTCGGCGCGCGACAGCCCGGAGCAGATGGAGGCCGAAATGCCTGCAATTCTGGCGGAGGGAATGGACGCTCTCGAGGCCAGGCTGGCCGGCTGGGCGAAGAGCCGTGACGACATCCGTGCTGCGATAGTCGTTGGTTCACGCGCGCGGACCGATCATCCAGCGGACGAATGGGCGGACCTGGACGTGGCGCTGGCGACGACGCAGCCGAAGCGCTATCACGCCGCCACGAGCTGGATAGCGGAGATCGCCCCGGTCTGGACGCTGTACAAGGACCCGAGCGGCACGACATATCACGTCCTGTTCGAAGGCGGACTTGATGCGGGCATCGCCATCATCCCAATGACGCCGGTGAAGCTCGCGACGCGCGTGCTGCCCACGCTACAACGCCACCCGGCCATCTCCCGCGCGCTGCCGTTTGGTGTC